>NZ_JBHXSL010000023.1:0-105163 GCF_042714725.1 Streptomyces sp. NPDC058685 | reverse complement strand
GCCCGGTGCCGGTGCCCCCTCCGGGACGAGGGCTCTCCGCAGCGATCTGAGCAGTGACTTCCGCATGGCGCGTACCCCCGGGGTCCTGGAAGGACGTACGTGGATGCCGCACTGGTTACCCAGTGAACACGCTGATCCACCCTCTGTGTCCAGGGAGAAAATGCCTCATTCACGTGCTCCCTGTCCATGCCCCTGGTCAGGCGGGCACGAGCGGGGCGCGCGGGGATGTGTGCAGGGGCGCGGCGAGGTCTCCGAGCGCCTGCTCCAGTGCATGGAGGTGCGTGAGCGCCGCGTCGGACGCGGGGTGAGCGTGGAGCGCGAGTGCCCCGGCAGCGGCGTCGACCCGGCCCGCCGGAGGAGCCACGAGCGCGTGGACGGCGCTCTCGACGCGACGGCAGGCGGTGGCCAGGCGGGCGTCGTGCGAGGCCGTGCGGCCGGCCGGTTCCGCGGCGACGGCGGCGAGCCCGCGCACCTCGCGTGCGCAGTCATCGAGCAGCAGGATGACCTGCCGGGCGCGTGCCTTGCGGGCCCGGAGCGGGCTCAGCGGGTGGACGAGCGGGGCCAGGGATAGCCGTACCCGGCCGAGCAGCAGCTCCAGCTCGGCCGCGAGGGGCGCGGGATCGGCCGTGCTGTCGCCGGCCAGCCGGCGGGCGGCCGCGGTGGTGCAGCCGTGGACGCAGGTCAGCGCGCGGCGGATCCAGGCGTCGGTCGCGGCGTGGGTGGTGACGGGCAGGATCAGGGCGACACCGAGGGCCGCGCCGAGCGCTCCGACCGCCGTCTCCTGGAAGCGGAGCAGAAGCAGGCCCGGGTGGAGGACGCCGAGGAGCCCGTAGAGCAGGCCCGCCATGACGGTGACGAAGAACATCATCCAGCTGTAGGAGGGCGCGGCGGTGTAGAAGATCCCGAAGACGCAGACGGCGACGAGCGCGGCGGTCGGCAGCGGGGCACCGGCGATGGGGATCGCGATCAGCAGTCCTGCGGCGATGCCGGTGACCGTTCCGACGACGCGGCGGAAGCCGCGGACGAGGGTCTCGCCGCGGGAGGCGGTGTTGACGAAGATCCACCAGGCGGTTCCCACGGCCCAGTAGAAGCGGTCGGGCGAGACGACCTCGCCCACGGCGAGTGCCACGGCGCAGGCGAAGGTCGCCTGGAAGGCCTGGCGGGTGGTGGGACGGGCGAGTCCGGTGCCGGGGAGCGGCGTCGGGGCGGCGGGCGGCGGGGTGCGCCGTTCGATGCACCACAGGCCGAAGCGGACCGCCGAGGAGGCGGCGAGGGCCAGTCCCACCGCCGCGTACAGCTCCGGCAGCTGGGCCGGGAGCGCGTGCAGGAACTGGGTGACGAAGAACATCATGAACGCGAAGATGCCGAGCGCGTGTCCGCGCAGCCCCCAGCGCCGGGCGTAGACCCCGCAGAAGACCACGGCGAGCCAGGCGGCGGCCCGCAGCAGCGGCGCACCGTGCAGGGTGGTCGCGAGGGCGAGTACGGGGAAGCCCGCGGCGGGCAGCAGCGCGGTGGTGACCGCCTGGCGGCGCACGGTCGCGTCGCCGACGGTGAACAGTGCGAGGAGGGCGGCGAGACCGCCGGTGATGGAGGCGACGAGGGAGAGCCCGGCGGCTTCGGCGGCGGCGACCGCGAGGCCGATGCCGAGCACGGCGCGCAGGGAGACACGCAGCCGCAGGCGCCCCGGGTCGGGGGCGCTGAACATCCTCTTCACGCCGGTCACGCTCCTCACGGCTGTCGTCCCGCCCCCTCGCTGTTCGGCACACCCTGCAGACACGGCAAAGGCGCCGCGGGTCCGGAACGGCGGCGTCGCCGGTCCGGCGCTGCGCAGCGCCCTCTCTCACCAGAGGAAAGCATTCCGGATGCCGGTGGCTCAACTCGATCGGTCCGGGGTGGGCCATTGGTACAGTCGACGGTGGATCATCCGGACCAGCAGGAGGCCAACGGACCATGGCCGTGGACGCGCTCGACACCCGCATCCTGCGACTCCTGATGGAGCAGCCGCGCACCAGCGCGCGGGAGTACGCCCGCCTGCTGGGCATCGCGCGGGGCACCCTGCAGGCCCGGATCGACCGCCTCGAACGGGACGGCGTGATCACCGGCACGGGGCCGTACCTCTCCCCCGCCGCCCTCGGTCATCCGGTGCTGGCCTTCGTCCACATCGAGGTCACCCAGGGGCATCTGGACGAGGTCGGCGACGCGCTGGCGGCCATCCCCGAGATCATCGAGGCCTTCTCCATCACCGGCGGCGGGGATCTGCTGACCCGGGTCGCCGCCCGCGACAACGGCCATCTGGAGGACGTCATCCAGCGCCTGATCCAGCTGCCCGGTGTGGTGCGCACCCGCACCGAGATGGCGCTGCGCGAACGCGTGGCTCATCGGCTGCTGCCGCTGGTCGAGTCGGTCGGGCGGGCAGCCGGCAGCGGCCGCTGAACCCCGCCTTGGCATGCTGGGGGCATGAGCCAGCCGCGCACCCCTTCGGTCATCTTCGACCTCGACGGAACACTCGTGGACAGCGAGCCGAACTACTACGAGGCGGGGCGCAGACTGCTCGCCGAGTACGGCGTGACCGACTTCGGCTGGGAGCGCCACACCGACTTCATCGGCATCGGGACGCGCGAGACCCTGGAGGCGCTGCGCGAGGAGTACACGATCTCCGCACCCGTCGAGGAGCTGCTGGCCGGCAAGAACCGGCACTACCTCGCGCTCGCCGCCGCGTCGACGGACGTGTATCCGCAGATGCGGGGGCTCGTGGAGCTGCTGCACGGCGAGGGGGTGCCGATGGCCGTGGCGTCCGGCTCGTCCCGGGCCGCCATCGAGGCGGTGCTCGCCGCCACCGGCCTGGACGCCTTCCTCAGCACCCTCGTCTCGGCCGAGGAGGTCGGGCGCGGCAAGCCGGAACCCGATGTCTTCCTGGAGGCGGCCCGCCGGCTCGGCGCCGAGCCCGCCGACTGCGTCGTGCTGGAGGACGCCCCGCCGGGCGCGGCGGCCGCCCACGCCGCGGGGATGCGGTGCATCGCGATCCCGTACGTGGCGGCGACGGCCGACGATCCTGCGTTCCGCGCGGCGGGACTGCTGTACGCGGGCGGCCAGAGCGAGTTCACCGCGCGGGCGGCGTACGACTGGATCACCGCTCCGTAGCGCCGCGCCACCTCTCCATGACTCCGCGGGTACCGGTCCGCGCCACCGGGCGGCGGCACCGCGTCGCGCCAAGGTCCGCGGCTCCGGGCGGTGCCGGTCCGCGCCACCGCTCCGGCTCGCGGTCCTGCCGAGGCATGTGGTTTCCCCCGGACGGTCCGGAGGACCTGGGCGGACCGGCGCCACGGGAGGGGTATGCCAAAGGATCACCCCAGGGGCCTCTCCGGTAACGTCGAGGCATGAGCCACCCGCACCCAGAGCTGAAAGCCGCCCCGCCGCTGCCCAAGGGAGGGCTGAGGGTCGTCGCCCTGGGCGGCCTGGGCGAGATCGGCCGCAACATGACGGTCTTCGAGCACAACGGCAAACTGCTCGTCGTCGACTGCGGTGTGCTGTTCCCCGAAGAGCACCAGCCGGGTGTGGACGTGATCCTCCCCGACTTCACCTCGATCCGGGACCGCCTGGACGACATCGTGGCGATCGTGCTGACCCACGGCCACGAGGACCACATCGGCGCGGTGCCGTATCTGCTGCGCGAGCGGCGCGACATTCCCGTCGTCGGCTCGAAGCTCACGCTCGCGTTCCTGGAGGCCAAGCTCAAGGAGCACGGCATCAAGCCGCGTTCGGTGCGGGTCAAGGAGGGCGACCGCCGCGGGTTCGGTCCCTTCGACTGCGAGTTCGTCGCGGTCAACCACTCCATCCCGGACAGCCTCGCGATCGCGATCCGCACCGGCGCGGGGATGGTGCTGCACACCGGCGACTTCAAGATGGACCAGTTCCCGCTGGACCAGCGGATCACCGACCTGCGTGCCTTCGCCCGCCTCGGCGAGGAGGGTGTGGACCTGTTCCTCACCGACTCCACCAACGCCGAGGTGCCCGGCTTCACCACCTCGGAACGGGATCTGAACCCCGCCATCGAGCAGGTGATGCGCACGGCGCCGCGGCGCGTCATCGTCTCCAGCTTCGCCAGCCATGTGCACCGCATCCAGCAGGTGCTGGACGCCGCCCACCAGTACGGCCGCAAGGTCGCCTTCGTGGGCCGGTCGATGGTCCGCAACATGGGCATCGCCCGTGATCTCGGCTATCTGAAGGTGCCTCAGGGCCTGATCGTGGGTCTGAAGGAACTGGAGAAGCTGCCGGACCACCAGATCACGCTGGTGTGCACCGGGTCCCAGGGCGAGCCGATGGCCGCGCTCTCGCGGATGGCCAACCGCGACCACATGATCCGTATCGGTGAGGGCGACACCGTTCTCCTCGCCAGCTCCCTGATCCCGGGCAACGAGAACGCGATCTACCGCGTGATCAACGGCCTGACCCGGTGGGGCGCCAACGTCGTCCACAAGGGCAACGCCAAGGTCCATGTCTCCGGACACGCGAGCGCCGGCGAACTCGTCTACTGCTACAACATCGTGAAGCCCCGTCACGTCATGCCGGTCCACGGCGAATGGCGTCATCTGCGCGCCAACGGTGACCTGGCCATCCGTACCGGCGTCGAGCCGGACCGCGTGATCATCGCCGAGGACGGCGTCGTCGTGGACCTCGTCGACGGACGCGCCTCCATCACCGGCAAGGTCCCCGCGGGCAACGTCTATGTGGACGGCATGGCCGTCGGCGGCGCCACCGAGGCCTCCCTCAAGGACCGCGTGACCCTCGCCGAGGAAGGCGTGGTCACCGTCGTCGCCATCGTGGACGCCGACACCGGGGCGCTGGCGGAGGCACCGGACTTCCTGGCCCGTGGATTCGTCCATGACGATTCGACCTTCGAGACGGTCGTCCCGGTGATCGAGAAGGTCCTGGCGAAGGCCGCGCTCGAAGGCGTCGGCGACGCCCTCCAGCTGGAGCAGCTCATCAGCCGCGCGGTGGCGTCCTGGGCGTTCCGGACCCACCGCCGCAAGCCGCTCGTCATCCCGGTGATCATCGACGCCTGACGGCCGCGGGGCGGTGCGCGGCGCCGGTGCGGCTCAGCCCACCGGCAGACGGTCGCGCACCGTGCCCGCCGCCGACCGTACGTCGTGCGCCGCGCCGGAGACCGCCGCACCCAGATCGCGTCCGGCGCGACGGGTGCGGCGCCGGCCGGCGGAGGCGGCGGTGCGCGAGCGGTAGGCAAGCGACGGCTTCCCGTGCGTGTCCGCCGCCGCGATCAGCAGACCGCCGAAGAGGGACACGTTCTTGGTGAACTGGGTGCGCAGACGCGCCCGTTCCTCGGGGTCCTCGGACTTCCACCAGGCGTGCCCGGCGAGCGTGGTCGGGACGAGCGAGACGGCCAGGGCGAGGGCGGAGGCACGCGGGAAGCGGCCGGCCGCGAGCAGCACGCCCGCTCCCAGCTGAACCGCGCCGTTGATCCTGACCAGTCGCTCGGTGTCCTCCGGCAGCCGTGGCACCCGCTCGGCGACGGGCAGCGCCACGGGCGCGGCGGCCGGAGCGACGGAGCGCGGGTCGAGCAGTGTACGGAATCCTCCCGAGACGAAGACGGAGGCGAGCAGGGGGCGTGCGGCTGTCCTGAGAATGGCCATGATGAGCGCCTGCCCCCGGCACGGGCCGGCACGCCCGCGCATCGGCCGTCCGGCCTACGGCCCCTTCCGCGACGACCGCCAGTAGGACCGCCGTCGCGGGGGAAGGAGCGGGGGAAGGAGACCCGCGATCGGATACGTACCGGACCAGGGAGGAAGCCATCGCAGCCGACGGCGTACCGCAGGAGGGCGACGCGTGGTGGAAGTCCGCGGTCGTCTACCAGATCTATCCGCGCAGCTTCGCGGACTCCGACGGGGACGGCATCGGCGACCTCGCCGGCATCGCACAGCGCCTGGACCATCTCGCGGATCTGGGCGTCGACGTCATCTGGCTGTCGCCCGTCTATCCCTCGCCGCAGGACGACAACGGCTACGACATCAGCGACTACCAGGACATCGACCCGGTCTTCGGCGACCTGGCGGCGTTCGACCGGCTGCTGGCTGCCGTGCACGAGCGCGGCATGAAGCTGGTGATGGACCTGGTGGTCAACCACACCTCCGACGAGCACCCCTGGTTCCGGGAGTCCCGCGATCCTCGGAGCCCCCGGCGCGACTGGTACTGGTGGCGGCCTCCGCGTGACGGCGGCGAGCCGAACAACTGGGGTTCCTTCTTCTCCGGGCCCGCCTGGACGCACGACTCCGCGAGCGACGCGTACTACCTCCATCTCTTCTCGCCCAAGCAGCCGGACCTCAACTGGGAGCACCCGCGGCTGCGGCAGGCCGTGTACGCGATGATGCGCTGGTGGCTCGACCGCGGTGTCGACGGCTTCCGGATGGACGTCGTCAACTTCATCTCCAAGGACCCCGCGCTGCCGGACGGCGCCGTGACCGGTGAGGGCCCCCTCGGCGACGGCTCGCCCCACTTCGTCTGCGGTCCCCGTGTCCACGACCACCTCCAGGAGATGCACCGCGAGGTCTTCGCCCGGTACCCGGGGCGGCTGCTGACCGTGGGCGAGATGCCGGGCGTGACCGTGGAGCAGGCCCGGCTGTTCACCGATCCGGCGCGGGCCGAGGTCGACATGGTGTTCCAGTTCGAGCATGTCGGACTTGACCACGGCCGCCACAAGTTCGATCTGAAGCCCCTGCGTCTGACCGATCTCAAGGCCTCGCTCGGCCGCTGGCAGACGGAGCTCGCGGACACCGGCTGGAACAGCCTGTACTGGAACAACCACGACCAGCCCCGCGCGGTCTCCCGCTTCGGCGACGACAGCCCCCGGCATCGGGTGCGCTCCGCGACCGCGCTGGCCACCGTGCTGCATCTGCACCGGGGGACGCCCTACATCTACCAGGGCGAGGAACTGGGCATGGCCAACGCGCCGTTCCGCTCGATCGAGGACTTCCGGGACATCGAGACGCTCAACCACTACGCGCAGTCGCTCCGGGCCGGGGAGAAGCCGGAGGACGTCCTGCAGGGCCTGCGGGCGATGGGCCGGGACAACGCCCGTACCCCCATGCAGTGGGACGCGTCGCAGCACGCCGGTTTCACCACCGGCACCCCGTGGCTGCCGGTCAATCCCGATCACACCGAGGTCAACGCGGCAGCCGCCCGCGCGAACCCCGACTCCGTCTACCACCACTACCGCCGGCTGATCGGCCTGCGACACGATGAACCCGCCGTCGTGCACGGCGACTTCACGATGCTGCTGCCGGACGACGAACGGGTCTACGCCTTCACGCGGCAGTACGGCGACACCGTGCTGCTCGTGGTCGCCAACCTCAGCTCCGGGAGCGCTGCCGTGCCGCTGCCGGACGGCTGGCAGGACGCCGAACTCGTGCTCGGCAATGTCCCGTGCGGCGAGGCGGCCGACTCGGTGGATCCCGCACCGTCGGGCCACGCGGTGCTCGGCCCCTGGGAGGCCCGGATCCACCGCCGCACCATCTGAGGTCGGAGGGTGAAGGCCGCCTCGACGAGCAGCGCGGCTCCGGCCGCCGCTGCCGCCGTCACGGCGAGGACCAGGAGGGCGCGCACGAGCCGAGGCCCCCGGTCCGCCGCCGTCAGGTGGGAGCGGTGTCCCGATGATCCCGGCATCGTCGGGTAGGCGTCCTTCATGACCGTCTACGGATTTCATGCCTCTCACGAGCAGATCCCGCCCGCCGATCTCTTGAGCGCGGTGGTCCACGCGGAGCAGGCGGGTTTCACGGCCGCCATGTGCTCGGACCACTTCTCGCCCTGGAGCGCCCGGCAGGGTGAATCCGGATTCGCCTGGTCGTGGCTCGGCGCCGCGCTGCAGGCGACCGACCGCATACCGTTCGGCGTCGTCAACGCGCCGGGCCAGCGCTACCACCCGGCGATCGTCGCGCAGGCGGTGGGCAGTCTCGCCGCCATGTACCCGGGGCGCTTCTGGGCCGCGCTCGGCAGCGGTGAGGCGTCCAACGAGCACATCACCGGTGACCGGTGGCCCCGCAAGGACGTCCGCAACGCGCGGCTGCGCGAGTGTGTCGACGTCATCCGCGCCCTGCTGCGCGGCGAGGAGGTCAGCCACGAGGGCCTGGTGACGGTGGACCGGGCCAAGCTGTGGACCCGTCCCCCCACCCCTCCGCCGCTGATCGGCGCCGCGTGCAGCGAGGCGACGGCGCGCTGGTGCGCGGGCTGGGCCGACGGCCTGATCACCGTGAACGCCCCGCACGAACAGCTGAGGCGGATCATCGACGCCTACCGCTCCGCCGGCGGGACCGGCCCGCTGCACCTCCAGGTCCATCTCAGCTGGGACCCCGACCCCGACACGGCCCTCTCCGTCGCCCACGACCAGTGGCGTACCAACGTCCACGGTCCGCCCGCCAGTTGGGACCTGGAGTCGGCGGAGCTGTTCGACAGTGTCAGCGAGCACGTCACCCCCGAGCAGGTCGCGGACTGCGTCGACGTCTCCTCCGACCTGGGCCGGCACGCGGCGTGGCTCCAGGAGTACGCCGACCTCGGCTTCGACGCGGTGATGCTGCACCACGTCGGGCAGCAACAGGCCGCCTTCATCGAGGCGTTCGGCGCCAAGGTGCTGCCGCAGCTCGATGTGACCCGTCCGCGGGCATACACCGCGGAGCGTGCCCGATGAGGCTGACCCGGACCTCCGACCTGTGGTGGAAGAACGCGGTGGTGTACTGCCTGGACGTCGAGACGTACCAGGACAGCAACGGGGACGGCACCGGCGACTTCGCGGGCCTCACCCAGCGGATCGACCATCTGGTGCGTCTCGGTGTCACCTGTGTGTGGCTGATGCCCTTCTATCCGACATGCGAACGCGACGACGGCTACGACATCACCGACTTCTACGGGGTCGACCCCCGCCTCGGCACGCTCGGCGACTTCACCGAGTTCGTCCGCACCGCCCGTGACCGCGGCATCCGGGTCATCGCCGACCTGGTGGTCAACCACACGTCCGAGCACCATCCCTGGTTCGAGGACGCCCGCTCGGGCCGTGACGCGGCGCACCGCGACTGGTACGTGTGGCGCGACGCGCCCCCCGAGGACGGACCGTCCGGCGTGGTCTTCCCGGACGCGGAGAAGAGCCTGTGGGAGTACGACCGGACGTCCGGCCAGTACTACCTGCACCGGTTCTACAAGCAGCAGCCCGACCTCAACATCACCAACCCGGCCGTGCGGGACGAGATAGCCCGCATCATGGGGTTCTGGACCCAGCTCGGTCTCTCCGGCTTCCGGGTCGACGCGGTGCCGTTCCTGCTGGAGACCGACGGCCAGGACGACGCCGGCCGGCTGCCCGACCCGCATGAGTACCTCGCGGATCTGCGCGCCTTCCTCGGCCGCCGCTGCGGCGACGCGGTGCTGCTGGGCGAGGTCAATCTCCCCTACGACGAGACGGCGTTGTTCTTCGGCGAACCGAGCTCCGGCCGCGGCGACGAGCTGACGATGTGCTTCGACTTCATCGGCATGCAGCGGATGTACCTCTCGATGGCCCGCGGCGACGCGTCCCCGCTCGCCGACGCCCTCCGCACGCGGCCCGCCGCTCCCCGCGATGCCCACTGGGCCACCTTCGTCCGCAACCACGACGAGCTCACCCTCGACAAACTCGGCGACGACGAACGCGCCGAGGTCTTCGAGGCGTTCGGCCCCGAGAAGGACATGCAGCTCTACGACCGCGGTCTGCGCCGCAGGCTGCCCCCGATGGTCGGCGGTGACAGGCGGCGGCTGGAACTGGCCTACAGCCTGCTGTTCACCCTGCCCGGTACGCCCGTCCTCTTCTACGGGGAGGAGATCGGGATGGGCGAGAACCTCGCCGCGGAGGGCCGGCAGGCCGTGCGCGGGCCGATGCAGTGGACCGGCGACGACGACGCCGGCTTCTCGACCGCGGACGCCGGAGCGTTCCCGAACCCGCTGTGCGAGGGCGAGTTCGGCCCCGGGCGGGTCAACGTGCACGACCAGTCCCACGACGCCGGATCGCTGCTCGCGCACATGCGTCTGCTGATCGAGCGCTACCGCGGGGCGCCCGAACTGGCCTGGGGGACGTATGAGGTCCTCGACACCCCTGCGCCCGCCGTCCTCGCCCACATCAGCTCACTGCCCGAGGGCGCCGTGCTGGCCCTGCACAATTTCGCGGACCGTACGGTCACCGCGGAGATGAAGGCGCCCGAGCTGAAGCCGGGCACGGTGCTCACCGACGTGCTGACCGGCGCCGCCGTCACCGTCCCGCGCGACGGCCGCCTGCACACGGAGCTGGAGCCGTACGGCTACCGGTGGCTGCGTGTCGACACGACGGCGGACGACCCGGAGCGTACGACGCTGAGCTGACCGGGGCGGCTGTCCGTGCGGTGCGGCTCAGCCGAGGAAGCTGAGCCGCACCGTGCGGCGGGGGTTGTCCTTGTTCGTGTCCACCAGGCAGACCGACTGCCAGGTGCCCAGTTCGAGACGGCCGCCGATCACCGGCAGCGTCGCGTGCGGAGGGACGAACGCGGGCAGGACGTGATCGCGGCCGTGGCCCGGGCTGCCGTGGCGGTGCTGCCAGCGGTCGTCGGCCGGGAGGAGGGTGTGCAGCGTGGCCAGCAGGTCGTCGTCGCTGCCCGCGCCCGTCTCGATCACGGCGATTCCGGCCGTGGCGTGCGGGACGAAGATGTTGAGCAGTCCGTCCCGGCCGTTCGCCGCCTCCTGGAGAAACTGTTCGCAGGCGTGGGTCAGATCGGTCACCGTCTCGTCGGAGCCGGTGGTGAGGTTCAGGACCTTGGTGGTGAAGGGTGCGGGCATGGGGCCATTTTCCCCCTCCGCCGGTCGCCGGCCCGTGAAGGCCCCGGCCGGGAAGGCCGCCGAGCCGGTCGTTCCGCGGGCGATCCGCGGTGGGAAACCGGCCCGGTGGCAGCCCGCGGTGAGACGGGCGATGGACGCGGGGAGCCGGGTGTGTCCACCATGGATGCACCCCTGACACGGCTTTCCGGCGCGGCGGCGTCACGAGCGGACGGGACGGTGCTCCATGATCCACAGCGCTCCGGGTGCGGACTCCCCGCCCCTGCCCGCGGCCGCGGACGTCGTGATCGTGGGCGGCGGTGTCATCGGAGCGAGCATCGCCTTTCATCTGGCCGAGGCCGGTGTCCGGAACGTCCTGGTGGTGGAGCGCGACGAGCCGGCGTCGGGGTCGTCGGGGAAGCCGATCGGCGGGATCCGCGCCCAGTTCTCGGACCCGCTGAACATCGGGCTGGGGCAGCGCAGCCTGGAGGCATGGCGACACTTCGCCACCCGTCCCGGCGCCGACATCGGGCTGCGGACCATCGGGTATCTCTTCCTCCTGGGCACGGAGAAGGAGGTGGCGACGTTCGAGCGCGCTGTCGCGGTGCAGAACGATCTGGGGGTCCGCAGCCGGATCATCACGCCACGCGAGGCGCACGAGCTGTGCCCGTACATCGATCCGTCCTCGATCGTCGCCGCCGCCCACTCCCCGGACGACGGCTGTGCGCTCCCCGGTGCCGCGGTCGGCGGGTACCTCCGTGCGGCCCGCAGGCTCGGTGCCAGGGTCCGTACGCACTGCGCGGTCACCGGCATCGCCACCGACGACGGCCGGGTGCGGGCGGTGCACACCTCGTCGGGGACCGTGCGCACCGGCACCGTCGTCTGTGCCGCGGGCGCCTGGTCCGGGGCCGTCGGTGCGATGGCCGGGGTGCCGCTGCCGGTGGTCCCGCTGCGCCGCCAGATCGCGCTGACGGGCCCGCTCAGGCCCGGGCCGCCGAGGATCCCGTTCACCCTCGACTTCGCGTCGTCGCTGTACTTCCACGACGACGGCGCGGGCGGACTGGTGCTCGGGCTGTCCGACCCGCGTCAGAAGCCGGGCTTCGGACGGGAGTTCAGCGTCGAGTGGCTGGAGCCGTTCCGGGAGGCGGCCCTGCGGCGGGCGCCGGCGCTCGCCTCGCTGGGGGTCCGCGGTGGCTGGGCGGGGCTGTACGAGGTGACGCCCGACCGCAACGCCCTGATCGGCCGGTCCCGCGAGGTGGACGGGTTCCTGTATGCCACCGGCTTCTCCGGGCACGGCTTTCTCCAGGCTCCCGCGGTCGGCGAGATCATGCGGGATCTGTATCTGGAGGCGATGCCGTTCATCGATGTCGGCCCGTTGTCCGCGAACCGCTTCGAAGGGAGCGCAGCCGCTGCCCGGCCCGAGGCCCACATCATCTGACGCGCCCCACGAGAGCACTCGGCCGGACAGCCCGGGTAGCCGTGAATCCGAGACACCGTTGTTCCGAGAAGGCGTACTTCGGAGAAGGAGGACCGCATGATCCCGACCTGGCGGCTGCGGGCGGCGTTCGCCCGACGGCTCTCCGACATGTACGGGGCCGAAGTGCCCGCGTACACCACGCTCCTGGAGGTGTCGGCACAGGTCAACGACGAGGTGATCGGCAAGGACGGCGACGCGGGACGCCTCGGCGGGATCGAGCGGGTGACGGCCGAGCGGCACGGCGCGATCCGCGTCGGCACCCCGCGTGAGATGCGCCAGGCCGCCCAGATCTTCGCCGCTCTCGGTATGCGTCCCGTCGGCTTCTACGATCTGCGCGAGGCGGCGGCCAGCTCGGTGCCGGTCGTCTCCACCGCCTTTCGTCCCGTCGAGGCTAAGGAGTTGGAGCGCAATCCCTTCCGCGTCTTCACCTCCATGCTCACCACGGCCGACCGGCGGTTCTTCGACGCGGACCTCGAAGGCCGGCTGGAGTCGTTCCTCGACCGGCGTGCGCTCTTCCCCCCTGAGCTACTGCATCTGGCGGCACAGGCCGAGCGGGAGGAAGAGCTCGACGAGGCAGCGGCGGAGCGTTTCCTCACGCTGGCGGTGGCCGCCTTCGAACTGTCCCCGGAACCCGTGGACCGGTCCTGGTACGCGGAACTGGAGCGGATCTCGGCCGTCGCCGCCGACATCGGGGGCGTCGCGAGCACGCACATCAACCACCTCACACCGCGCGTCCTCGACATCGACGAGCTCTACCGGCGCATGGGCGAGCGGGGCATCACGATGATCGACCGGATCCAGGGGCCGCCGCGGTGGGACGGTCCCGACGTCCTGCTGCGCCAGACGTCGTTCCGTGCGCTCTCGGAGGCACGGCGCTTCCGGGAGCCGGACGGCAGCGTCGGCGAGGGCGACCTGCGGGTGCGATTCGGCGAGGTCGAGGCCCGCGGCATCGCCCTCACGCGGAAGGGCCGGGCGCTCTACGACGAACTGATCGGCGGGCCGGCCGAGGACTGGCCGCTGCGCTTCCCCCGTACGGAACGTCAGTTGGCCGCCCGGGAGATGGGGTTCTTCCGCTACGAACCGGCAGCCGGCCGGGCACTTGACGGGCAGCGGCCGCCGCAGGACCTGCCCGGTCTGCTCCACGGCGGCTGGCTCACCGCCCTCCCCATCGTCTACGAGGACTTCCTGCCCGCGTCGGCCGCCGGGATCTTCCAGTCGAACCTCACTGAGGAGGGCATCTGGGACCGCACCGCCGTCGGCACGCACTACGACCAGCGGTGGCTCTCTCAGGTGCTGGAGCGCCCGGTCCACGACCCCTTCGATCTCTACGCCGCTCAGCAGGACCGTTCCCTACAGCAGGCCCGCGAGGCCATCGGACTCCCCAAGGACGCGCTGTGACAGGACACGCTGTGACCAGCAACGACATTCCCCTGCCCGCCCTCGACTCGCTGCGTTCGCTCGCCCGGGAGAGCCTGCGGCGCTGCGGCGCCGAGCTGCCCGCCGACGGCGGCGACGTCGTCGCGCGATCGCCGTTGACCGGCGGCACGCTCTTCACCCTCCCCGCCGTCGGGCCCGAAGAGGTGGACGCGGCGATCGGCGCGGCCGCGGACGCCTTTCTCGAATGGCGCACCGTGCCCGCGCCCCGGCGCGGCGCGCTGGTCAAGCGACTGGGCGAACTGCTCGGCAAGCACAAGGAGCACCTCGCCGACCTGGTCACCGTCGAAGCGGGAAAGATCCGCTCCGAGGCGCTGGGCGAGGTGCAGGAGATGATCGACATCTGCGAGTTCGCCGTGGGTCTGTCCCGGCAGCTCTACGGGCGGACCATGGCCTCCGAGCGCCCCGGCCACCGGCTCTCGGAGAGCTGGCATCCGCTGGGCGTCGTCGGGGTGATCTCCGCCTTCAACTTCCCGGTCGCCGTCTGGTCCTGGAACACCGCCGTCGCCCTGGTCTGCGGTGACCCGGTGGTGTGGAAGCCGTCCGAACTCACCCCGCTCACCGCCCTGGCCTGTGACGCCCTCCTGGCGCGGGCCGCGGCAGACACGGGAGCACCTGCCGGCCTGCACCGGCTCCTGCTCGGCGGCCGCGACATCGGCGAGCGGCTCGTCGACGACGAGCGGGTGGCACTGGTGAGCGCGACCGGTTCGGTGCGGATGGGCAAGGAGGTGGCACCGCGCGTGGCCGCCCGTTTCGGCCGCTGCCTGCTGGAGCTCGGCGGCAACAACGGGGCCGTCGTCACCCCGTCCGCCGACCTCGACCTCTCGGTCCGCGGCATCGTCTTCTCCGCGGCCGGCACAGCGGGGCAGCGCTGCACCTCGCTGCGCCGCCTCATCGTCCACGAGGACATCGCGGACCGGCTGGTCGAGAAGATCGTCCACGCGTACGGACAACTGCCGGTCGGTGATCCGTTCGCGGACGGCACGCTGGTGGGCCCGCTGATCTCCTCCGCCGCGCACGACGCCATGAGGCAGGCGCTCGCCGATGCGGAGGCGGACGGCGGCAAGGTCCTCACCGGTGGCGAGCGGCTGACGGCGCGGTCGGCACCGGACGCGGTCTATGTGCGGCCCGCGGTCGTCCGGATGCCCGCGCAGACCGAGGTCGTACGACGGGAGACCTTCGCCCCGATCCTCTATGTGCTGACCTACCGGACGATGGAGGAGGCGGTCGCGCTGCACAACGGCGTGCCGCAGGGTCTGTCGTCGAGCATCTTCACGCGGGACCAGCGGGAGGCGGAGCGCTTCCTGGGCGCCGACGGGTCCGACTGCGGTATCGCCAACGTCAACATCGGTACGTCGGGTGCCGAGATCGGCGGGGCGTTCGGCGGCGAGAAGGAGACGGGCGGCGGGCGTGAGTCCGGCTCGGACGCCTGGCGGGCGTACATGCGCCGGGCGACCAACACGGTGAACTACTCCGACAGCCTGCCGCTGGCGCAGGGGGTCAATTTCCTCTAGGCCCTCCCGGGAGCTCCGGGCGGCCTCACCGCGCCCGTACGCGCCCGGGAGCTCCGGGCGGCATCACCGCGCCCGTACGGCCCGGGCGGGAAGATCCGCGGGCCGTCCGCAGTTGGTAGAAGCGTGAACAACTTCGGGGCGCGTGACACGACGCGGAACAAGGACGTGGTCGTCATCGGCGCCGGGCAGGCGGGACTGTCCGGCGCCTACCATCTGCGCCGGGTCGGGCTGGTCCCCGACCGCGACTTCGTCGTCCTCGACCACTCCCCGCAACCGGGTGGCGCCTGGCAGTTCCGCTGGCCGACGCTGACCTACGGCAAGGTCCACGGCATGCACTCCCTGCCCGGTATGGAGCTGACCGGCGCGGATGACGACCGGCCCTCGTCGGAGGTGATCGGGGCCTACTTCGCCGCCTACGAGGAGCGCTTCGACCTGCGCGTGCACCGGCCCGTCGACGTCATGGCGGTGCGCGAAGGAGAAGACGGCCGACTGCACGTCGAGACCTCGGAGGGGACCTGGTCGGCGCGCGCGCTGATCAGTGCGACCGGCACCTGGGACCGGCCCTTCTTGCCGCGGTACCCGGGCCAGGAGACCTTCCGCGGCCGGCAGTTGCACACCGCCGGATACCGGGGGCCCGAGGAGTTCGCCGGGCAGCGGGTGGTCGTCGTGGGCGGCGGGGCCTCGGGGACCCAGCATCTGATGGAGATGGCCCCGTACGCGGCGGCCACCACCTGGGTCACCCGGCGGCCGCCGGTCTTCCGTGAGGGGCCCTTCGACGAGAACGTCGGCCGGGCGGTCGTGGCCAAGGTGGACGAGCGCGTACGCCTCGGGCTGCCGCCGCAGAGCGTCGTCTCGGTGACCGGGCTGCCGCTCAACGACGCGATCAGGCGCGCTCGCGAGGACGGGGTGCTCGACCGGCTGCCGATGTTCGACCGGATCACACCGGACGGTGTCGCCTGGGACGACGGACGCGTGGTGGAGGCGGACGTGATCCTCTGGGCGACCGGGTTCCGCGCGGTGATCGACCACCTCGCGCCTCTGAAGCTGCGCGAGCCGGGCGGTGGCATCCGGATGGACGGCACGCGGGCCGTCCGGGACCCGCGTGTCCATCTCGTGGGGTACGGGCCGTCGGCGTCGACGATCGGCGCCAACCGGGCGGGGCGGGCGGCCGTGCACGAGATCATGCGGCTGCTGGAGCGGGAGCCGGCACTGGTCTGAGGACGTGCCCCGCCAGCCGGACGACGGCACGCCTCGGCTTGCGGGCCGCCCCTCACCCGTCAGCCGGAGCGATCCTTCGCACGGTTGGCGTTGAACTCCCGCACATTGCGCTGGTGTTCCTCGTAGTTCGCCGTGAAGCGGGTGTCGCCGGGGGCCACGGTCACGAAGTAGAGCCACTCGCCCGGCGCCGGTTCGACAGCGGCGCGCAGAGCGTGCTCCCCCGCGTTGCCGATGGGCGTCGGGGGCAGCCCCTCACGCCGATAGGTGTTGTACGGGTTGTCGATCCTGGTGTCGTCGGCCGTGGTGTCCAGCGTGCTGCGGTTCAGCGCGTAGTTCAGCGTCGAATCCATCTGGAGGGGCATCTGCCGTGCGAGCCGGTTGTGCACGACGCGCGCGACCTTGGCCATGTCCTCGGGTGTGTCGGCCTCGGCCTGCACCATGCTGGCGATGTTGACGGTCTGATAGTCCGTCAACCCATTGCGCTGCGCACCGGCCGGTACGCCGGCGGCGCCGAACCGCTTGTTCGCCGTGTCGACCATGTAGGCGAGCAGGCTCGCCGGCGTCGTGTCGGAGTCGATCGGATACGTCGCGGGGAAGAGGTAGCCCTCGGGGTTGCCCCGGGCTTCGGGGGGCAGGTCGAGCGGAGCGGTGGCGACGGCCTTGCGGGTGGTGCCGGGCGCCTTCCCGAGTGCCTCGTCGACCGCCGCGTAGATCTGCGCGGTGCGTCGGCCCTCGGGGACGAGCAGGGTGTTCTGCTCGTCCTCGGGCTCGCCGGACAGCATCAGCGCGACCACCACCGCGGCCGCCGCCACGGCGAGGGAGGCGGTCACGGTCAGGACCCACCGGCCGCGGCGGGACAGCCGGGGCACGCGCTTGGACGGCGGCGGCGAAGGCTCGTCGTTCATACGCGCACGCTAACCCGGACCGCCCACCGACCCTGCGCACCGCCGCGGTCCGCACACCGGATCGACACCTGTCGTTTCCCGTCGCCGCGTATCGGCGGGCGGGGGCGCGACAGCCGCCGCCTCAGCGGGTGAAGGGCGGCAGAGCCGCGAACTCCGGTGCCACCTGGACCGCTTCGGCGAGCGCGTCGAGCACCCGTCGCACCCGCGTCAGCGGGTGGTCCGGGAACTGCTGGTCCCACCGGGCGTGGTCGGCGGCGTGGAAGGGCAGTCCGCCCTGCACCTCCGGGGCGTAGGGGTGCGGCCTGAAGTAGTTGTCGTGGCCGACCTGGGCCATCACCATGGCCTCGCGCATCCCGGTCATCCCGCGCTCGGGCGCCTGGACCTTCACCACGGTGCTGCACGTGGCCCGCGGCACGGTGTAGCTGCCGATGAAGGCCTGCCCGCTGGGCTGTCCGGGCAGCGGCAGTTTCAGTATCTGCTTGAGTGCCGGCAGCCCGCCGAGCGACTTCACGGAGGCTTCTATCAGCCCTCCACCCGCCTCGGCGGTGAGCCGGGTCAACGCCGCACGCAGAGCGGGCCCGTCGTCGAGCGACGCGGGGAGGTCCGGGGTCAGTCCGAAGAAGTGCACCGACAGCAGGTCGCCGTCGTCGTTCGCCCAGACGTCCTGGTCGACGGGCCGGTAGCCGGGCAGTTCCACGCCGAGGAGAGCTCTCATGGGCGGCGATCATGCCGTACCCCCCGAGCTCCTCGGCACTCAGGGGGCGATGACGGGGACGGTCAACTGCGTGTCCCTGCGCACCAATGCGGCATAGCGGCCGTCCAGAGCGAGCAGCTTGTCGTGGCTGCCGCGCTCGGCCACGCGTCCGGCTTCCAGGACGACGATCTCGTCCGCGTCCCGGACGGTGGAGAGGCGATGCGCGATGGTGATGGTCGTGCGGCCCGCGGACAGCGCGTCGATGGCCTCCTGCACCGCGTACTCGGTCCGGGTGTCCAGGGCGCTGGTCGCCTCGTCGAGGATGAGCACGGGCGGGTCGCGCAGGATCGTGCGCGCGATGGCGAGGCGCTGCTTCTCACCTCCGGAGAACCGGTATCCCCGTTCGCCGACCAGGGTGTCGTACCCATCGGGCAGGGAGGCGATGTGATCGTGGATCTGCGCGGCCCGGGCGGCCGCCTCGATCTCCGCGTCCGTGGCGTCCGGCTTGGCGAAGCGCAGGTTCTCGGCCACGGAGGCATGGAAGAGATAGGTCTCCTGGGAGACCACACCGACGGCGCGCGCGAGGGTGTCGAAGTCCAGGTCGCGGACGTCGACTCCGTCGATCGTGACCCGGCCTCCGGTGACGTCGTACAGCCGGGGCACCAGATAGCTCAGGGTGGACTTGCCGGAGCCGGTGGGTCCGACGACGGCGAGCCGCCCCCCGGCCGGGACGGTCACGTCGACACCGTCGATGGTGAGCTCGGCCTGGGTGGCGTCGTAGGCGAAGTCGATGTCCTCGAAGCGCACTTCTCCCCGGATCGTGTCGAGCCGCACCGGCTTCTCCGGTTCGGTGATCTCCACGGGCAGGTCGAGGTACTCGAAGATGCGCTGGAAGAGCGCGAGGGACGCCTGCATCTGCACACCGGTGGAGAGCAGGCTCACGGCCGGACGGAACAGGCCCTGCTGGAGGGAGACGAAGGCGACGAGGGTGCCGATGGAGATCGTGGGCCCGCCGCTCTGGAGGGCGAACCCGGCGGCCCAGTAGATGAGGGCCGGCATCGCGGCCATGACGATGCCGATGGTCGACATGCGCCAGCGTCCGGCCATGCTGGAGCGCACTTCGAGGTCGACGAGCCGCTCGGACTCCTCGGCGAAGGACTTGGTGAGAGAGTCGGCCCGGCCCATGGTGCGGCCGAGCAGGATGCCACTGACCGAGAGCGACTCGGTGACGGTCGCGGCCATCACCGCCATCTGTTTCTGGCGCTGGGTGGTGATGCGCTTGCGTTCGTTGCCCACGCGGCGGCTGATCCAGACGAACAGCGGCAGCAGGAGCAGCGAGACGACGGTGAGCCGCCAGTCCAGCGCGAGCATCGCCACGACGGTGGCGACGACGGCGGTGAGGTTGGAGACCAGGGAGGTGGCGGTCGAGGTCACGGTCGCCTGCATGCCGCCGATGTCATTGGCGATCCGTGACTGGACCTCGCCGGTGCGCGTCCTGGTGAAGAAGGCGAGCGGCATCCGCTGGAGCTGGGCGTAGACCGCGGTGCGCAGGTCGTGCATCACGCGCTGGCCGACGGTGGTGGAGATCAGTGTCTGCAGGACGCCGAAGACGCTGGTCATCACCGCGGTGAGGATCATGCCGAGGGCGAGCAGGCTCAGCAGGCCGGTGCGGCCCTGCGGAATGGCGGTGTCGAGAATCTCGCGCAGCATGAAGGGCGAGGCGACGGAGACGGCCGACGCGGCGCCGACGAGCAGTCCGACGATCGCGAGACGGCCGCGGTAGGGACGGAAGAGCCGGAGGATCCGGCGGACCTCGGCCCTCGGTTGTTCCGGTTCTTTGGCGTGGGCGTTCCACGGGGTGGCTTCGGGGTGCATGGGCTCCTTCGAGGGTTCCGCCGGAGTGTCCGGGCTCGACGACTGCCGACGAGGGTCGACAGTCGACGACTCCTCATTCGTACGTACCGCAGGTGCGGCCGCACGTACCGCACGTACGGGATGAGTCCGGACGTACAGGATGAGATTTTGAGAGCCTAGCTCACTGTTACCTGTATTCACAATGAGCCTGGTCCTGATATTGTTCCCGTATGAGCACACCCGACCCCGACGGCCTGCTGGCCGAGCAGTTGCTGCGGCTGACCCGGAGACTGCATCGCAGCCAGAAGCGGCAGCTGGAGTCGGCCGACATCGCGATCACCCCCGCCCAGTCCCGTCTGCTGCGCACCCTCGCCCACTACGACGACCCGCCACGCATGGCCGACATCGCGTCCCGCCTCGAAGTGGTCCCGCGGGCCGTGACGAGCCTGGTGGACGGGCTGGAGGCGAGCGGCTGCGTCCGCCGCGCCCCCGACCCCAGCAACCGCCGGGTGATCCGGATCGAGCTCACCGACACCGGCCGCGCCACGCTCCGGGCCCTGCGGGCGGCGCGGCGCGCGGCGGCGGAGGACATCCTGGCTCCGCTCACCGCCGAGCAGCGCGAGGTGTTCGGCGGGCTGCTCTCCACCCTGGTCGACGGCCCCGGAGTCCGCTGCTGACACCTCCGTCCGGCCGCGCGACGAAGAGTCCATGCGTTCACACCCAAGAGTCCAAACGCGGCTCTTGCTCATCACCAGCCTCAACACCCATGGTCCTAGCCGAGGTTCATGACCCGGCCGCGCACCAGCTTTCGTGGAGGCTCGATGAACGACGCAGCGATACCGGACCAGCGCAGTGACGACGGCGACGACGACGGCTCGATGAGCCGTCGTTCCGTTCTACGGACCACGGCGGGCGTGGCGGGAGCGGGGCTCGGCCTCAGCGCCCTGGGGACGGGCACCGCGGCCGCGGCCCAGACCGCGAGATCCGCCGCCGCACCGCAGGCCCCGTCCCCCGCACGGCAGGGCCGCACCATGGCCGGGGTGCCCTTCGAGCGCCGCGGGACGGTGCGCGTCGGCATCATCGGCCTCGGCAACCGCGGTGGCAGCATGATCGATCTCTTCCTCGCCGTCCCCGGCGTCCGGGTGATGGCCGTCTGCGACCCGGTGAAGGCCAAGACCGAGAGCGCCGCCGCCAAGGTCGTGGCCGCCGGGCAGCCCGCGCCGGCCGTCTACACCAAGGGCGACGACGACTACGAGAATCTCTGCAAGCGCGGCGACATCGACTTCGTCTATGTCGCGACGCCGTGGGACCTCCACTTCGAGATGGCGAAGACCGCGCTGCTCAACGGCAAGCACGTCGGCGTGGAGTGTCCGATCGCCATGAGGCTGGACGAACTGTGGGCGCTGGTGGATCTCTCCGAGCGCACCCGCCGGCACTGCATGCAGCTGGAGAACTGCTGCTACGGCCGCAACGAGATGCGCGTGCTGCGGATGGCGCACGCGGGCAAGTTCGGTGAACTCCTGCACGGGGCAGGGGCGTACAACCACGATCTGCGCGGTCTGATGTTCGATCCCGACTACTACGAGGGCCCGTGGCGCAGGCTGTGGCACACCAGGCTGCGCGGGGATCTGTATCCCAACCACGGCTTCGGCCCCGTCGCCAACTACCTGGACGTCAACCGCGGCGACCGCGTGGTGAGCATCTCCAGTTTCGGCACCCCGGCGCTGGGCCTGGCGGAGTACCGCAAGGCGCACATGCCGCCGGGCGATCCGAGCTGGAAGGAGACGTACATCGAGAGCGACCGGACGATCAGCATGCTCCGCACCGCGAAGGGGCGGGTCATCCGGCTGGAGCACGATGTGTCGACTCCGCACCCCTACAGCCGGATCAACAGTCTGGGCGGCACGAAGGGCGTCTTCGAGGACTACCCCGCGCGCATCTACATCGAGCCCGACCACTCCGACGACTCCTGGGGCGACTTCGAGGCGTACACGGAGTGGGACCACTGGCTCTGGAAGGAGCACTCCGACCCGCCGGGCGGGCATGGCGGCATGGACTACATCATGATCTTCCGGGTGATGCAGTGCATGCAGCTGGGGCTGGTTCCGGACTTCGACGTCTACGACGCGGCGACCTGGACTGCTCCCGTCCCGCTCAGCCACGCGTCGGTGAAGGCGAAGGGTGCGCCGATGGAGATGCCCGACTTCACCCGCGGCGAGTGGCGCAAGGAGCGCTCCGGCGTGGACTCGGACAAGCCGTAGGCGGCCCGCGCGGGGCCCGGTCGGCACAGACCGGGCCCGGCGCTCCGATCGGCACCCTCAGCGCCGGGCCCGGCAGTTGGGGGTGCTCAGCAGCGCCGGCGGTCCTCTGTGAGCGCACCCTGAACCGTCGTCAGGCTCCGGTCGTAGCAGCCCTCCGAGCCGTGGAACCGGTACCGCTCCGCGGTGCGGCCCACCGCGTGCCGCTGATCGCGCGGCACATTGACCGTGTAGGTGGCGTCGCCGGTGTACCGGTCGTCCAGCCGCGACCACACGAGCCGCCGGCCGTCGCGCACCTCGGCCGTATCGGCCCTGTCTCCCAGCGTGAGCACGGTTCGCAGCCGGTCGCCGGCGCCGAGCGTGGTGGTGCCGTCCATCGTGAAGACGCGGTGGGTGGCGGTGGCCCGGCCACCGGACGTGACCGTCTCGTCGTCCGTCCAGGTCCCCTTGAGCGCGTCGAGCTTCTCGTCCTCGGTCCAGCGGTGGACGGACACGTTCCCGACCGCGCGGCTGACGGTGGTCGTGACCCGCCCGTGCGAGGTGTCGAGATACCCGCTCACGGTGAGGCCGTGGCCGCCCTTCGTGTCGAGGCGGTGCTCCGGACCGGGCGTGTGCCGCACCGAGTCGGCCGGGGTGCTCTCGTGATGGCGGGTCAGTCCGCCGGTGACCACCGTGCTGCCCTCGTCCTGCCACACGAGCACGTTGGTGGGGGTGCTCCATCCGGGCCGGCCCTGCGGGACCCCGGCGACGGACACCTCGACACGGTGCTCCCGGCCGTCGTTGAGCAGGCCGGCGAAGGGGGTGAGGTCGTACTGGACCGGCTTGATGTCGAGCGCCCGCGGCCCCGGGATCACATACCAGAGAAAGGGGTTGGACCAGCCACCGGTCCACACCGTCGGGAAGGGCGCGGCGATGCCCGCGAGCCGGCCGTCGACCCTGATCTGCACCTCGCGGTAGGGGCCGTCGCCGGCCTTGCAGGAGTACGGGGCGGTGTCCGGGACGGTCAGGTACCAGTACTCCTCGCAGCCGCCGCCGGAACCCGTGGCATACACCTCGGCGACGATGCGCTCGGAGTTGCGGGGCGTGGTGAGCGACGTGCCGTTCAGGGCGAGCACCCGGTCGGGGACGGCGGCGGAGCGGGCCGCGCCGTGGGCGGCGTAGAAGGTGAGCGTGACCTTGACGTCGATGATCCCGGTGTACATCTCGTCGACGACGTTGCCGATCAGCATCTCGACCGGCTGCGCGCCGCGCAGGAGTTCGCTGTAGCGCGTGACGTCCTTCTCCACCGACCAGGCGATTCCGTCGGGCGAGGGCTGCGGTGTCGAGGTGCGCAGGATCTCCACTCCCCCGACGGCCAGATGGCCCAGACGGTCGTACTGGCGGCCCTTCACGTTCCCGTCGAGCCGCAGCACCACCGTGCTCCAGCGGTCACCGCAGCCCTTCGGAGGCGTGTAACTCCCCCGGTACGGCGTGAAGTCGCGGAACTGCGCCTGTGCCACCGTCACTTCGCAGGACCGGGTGTCCGGGCGGGTCACGGGCGGCGCGGCGGTGACGGGGTCGTGCCAGTCGCTGCCGAACTCGGCCGGCGGTTCGGATGCCCGTGGTTCGGCAGCCGCTGAGCCGGATTCCGGCGGTTCGGATGTCCGTGGTTCGGCAGCCGATGATCCGGATTCCGGCGGTTCGGCGGCCGACGGTCCGACGGCTGCCGCGACGGGCCCCGCGCCGAGCAGTGGTCCGGTCACCAGAACCAGCCCGGCGAGCATGGACATGATCTGTCGTCTCATGCCCCAGGAGTGAACCGGCGACCGCCCCGGCACGCCAGGCCCACGGACCGGGGATTGGCGCGTTCTGCCTTGTCACGCGCGAAAACCGATTGCGGAAGGGGCCTTCGAAAGGCGAACCTTGCACGGTTTGCGCCACCCGTTTCGAGCTCTGGGACGTCATGCAGATTCGCGATCTTCCGTACACCGACCCCGGCTCGCCGGATGCCAGGTCGGGGCCGCGGTTCCTGCTCTGGCTCGGTCGCAATCAGCTGGACGGCCAGCTCAAGGCGCTGGCCTGGGGACTGCTGCACTTCTGCGGTGTGGCGGGCCTGCCACTGGGCGTCGGCCGGGCCGTGCAGGCGGTCGTGGACCGCTCCGGCAGCGGGCTCGCGCTCTCCGGCGCGGTGATCGTCCTGTGCGGTGTGGCGATCACCGTGGGCGACACCATGCTGCACCGCGCGGCCGTCACCAACTGGATCACCGCCGCCGCCCGGGTCCAGCAGCTGCTGGCCCGCAAGGCCGCGGAACTCGGCTCGGCGCTGACCCGCCGGGTCGCGGCCGGCGAAGTGGTCGCGGTCTCCACCGGCGATGTCGAGAAGATCGGCTGGTTCGTCGAAGCCGTCTCCCGTTTCGCCGCGGCCGCCCTCACCGTGGTCCTGGTCTGCGTCGGTCTGCTGCTCTACGAGCCGGAGCTCGGCGTGATCGTCGCCATCGGTGTGCCGGTGCTGGCGCTGGCGGTGCTGCCGCTGCTCCCCCGTGCCACCCGGCGCGCCGACATCCAGCGGGAGAAGGCCGGCAGGGCCACCGAGCTGGCCTCGGACACCGTCGCAGGACTGCGCGTCCTGCGCGGCATCGGCGGCGAGGAGCTGTTCCTCGGCCGCTACCGCGATGCCTCCCAGGAGGTCCGCAGGGCGGCGGTCCGCAGCGCCCGGATGTGGGCGCTGATCTCGGCGATCCAGGTCCTGCTGCCTGGTCTGCTGCTGATCGCGGTGGTCTGGTACGGGGCGGGGCTCGTCCGGGACGGCCGGATCGGCGTAGGTGAGCTGGTCACCGCGTTCAGCGCGGTGACGCTCCTGATGTACCCGCTGCGGCACTTCGAGGAGATCGCGATGGCGTACTCCTTCTCGCGGCCCTCCGCGAAGCGTGCCGCCCGGGTGCTGGCACTGCGCCGTACGACGGAGCCGTCCGGCGTGGAGTACGGCAGCCCGAGCGGCGACCTGTACGACCCGGCGACCGGCGTCCTCGCACCGGCCGGCCGGTTCACGGCCGTCGTGTGCGGGGACCCGGACGCGGCCGGCGTGCTGGCGGAACGGCTCGGCGGGCACGCGGCCGGCGGCACGGACGGCGCGCCGTCCGTGCTGCTGGGCGGTGTGCCGCTGGACGAACTGGTGCTGGACGCCTCACGTACCGCCGTCCTGGTCCAGGACAAGGACCCGGTGCTGCTCTCCGGCACGCTGCGGGAGCTGCTCGACGTACCGGCCTCCGGTCAGGTGGCCGCCGAGGACGCGCTCGCGGCCGCGCAGTGCGCCGACGTCCTGGACGCGCTCGCGCAGGCGTCCGTGGAGGACGACGGCGATCCGATGGAGACGCGCATCACCGAACGCGGCCGGTCGCTCTCGGGCGGGCAGCGCCAGCGGCTCGCCCTGGCCCGGTCGCTGGTCACCGACCCCGAGGTGCTCGTCCTGGACGAGCCGACGTCCGCCGTGGACTCGCACACGGAGGCGCGGATCGCCGAGGGCATCCGCACGCTGCGCACCGGCCGCACCACGGTGGTGTTCGCCTCGTCGCCGCTGCTGCTGGACCGCGCCGACCGGGTGGTGTTCGTGCACGACGGCAAGGTCGCTGCGGTCGGCACCCACCGCGAACTGCTGCACGGCGTCGAGTACCGGGGGGTCGTGACCCGTGAGACCGAGGAGGAGCAACTCGGTGGCCCACAGGCCGCCGACGAGCTCGTGGACGTGGAACTGGAAGAGATGGAGGAGTCGGCGTGATCGGCGTGGCACCACCGGCATACGATCCGGCGGCCCCGGAGTCGACGGCGACCCTGCCCGTCGGCACCCCGGCGACGGTGCGGACCTACGTCCGCGAACTGCTGCGGCGACATCGCGGGGCCTTCGTCCTGCTGGTCTCCGTCAACGCCGTCGCGGTCATCGCCTCGATGGTCGGCCCCTACCTGCTCGGCGGGCTGGTCGAGGACCTCGCCGACGGAGCACGCGATCTGCACCTGGAGCGCACGGCGGCCCTGTTCGCGGTCGCTCTGGTCGTGCAGACCGTGTTCACCCGGCTGATGCGGCTGCGCGGCGCCATGCTCGGCGAGGAGATGCTGGCCGACCTGCGTG
Organism: Streptomyces sp. NPDC058685; assembly: GCF_042714725.1. Classification (NCBI taxonomy): domain Bacteria; kingdom Bacillati; phylum Actinomycetota; class Actinomycetes; order Kitasatosporales; family Streptomycetaceae; genus Streptomyces; species Streptomyces sp. NPDC058685. Next base: position 78,898 of record NZ_JBHXSL010000023.1, on the reverse strand, counting down.
AGGACTTCCTCGTCCGGTCGGTGGGTCTGCCGCCGGGCGTGCTGGAGCGGGCCGGCACCGGTGATCTGCTGTCGCGCATCACCACCGACATCGACCGGCTGGCCAACGCGATGCGCGAGGCCGTGCCGCAGCTGGCGATCGGCGTGGTCTGGGCGGGACTGCTCATCGGCGCGCTCACCGTGACCGCGCCGCCGCTGGCGCTGGCCGTGCTGGTCGCCCTCCCGGTCCTGGTGATCGGCTGCCGCTGGTACTTCCGGCGGGCGCCGTCCGCGTACCGCTCGGAGGCCGCCGGATACGCGGCGGTCGCCGCGGTGCTCGCGGAGACCGTGGACGCCGGCCGGACGGTGGAGGCGCACCGGCTCGGGGACCGCCGGGTGTCCCTGTCCGAGCAGCGGATCAAGGAGTGGACCGCCTGGGAGCGCTACACGCTCTATCTGCGGTCGGTGCTCTTCCCGGTCATCAACGTGACCCATGTGACGATCCTCGGCGCGGTGCTGCTGATCGGCGGCGTCTTCGTCCTCCAGGGCTGGATCTCCGTGGGCCAGCTGACGACGGGTGCCCTGCTGGCGCAGATGATGGTCGATCCGGTCAATCTGATCCTGCGCTGGTACGACGAGCTCCAGGTCGCCCAGGTGTCGATCGCCCGGCTCGTCGGCGTGCGGGACATCGAGCCGGACGCCGGCGACGCACGGGTGAGGCCCGAGGGACGGGACGTCCGCGCCGACGAGGTGCACTTCGGCTACCGCGAGGGCGTGGACGTCCTCCACGAGGTGTCCCTGTCGGTCGCGCCCGGCACTCGGCTGGCGCTGGTCGGCCCGTCCGGCGCGGGCAAGTCGACGCTGGGGCGGCTGCTGGCGGGCATCTACGCCCCGCGGGCGGGCCGGGTCTCGCTGGGCGACGCCGAGCTGTCCCGGATGCCGGCCGAGCGGGTCCGCGAGCATGTGGCCCTGGTCAACCAGGAGCACCATGTCTTCGTCGGCTCGCTGCGGGACAACCTCCTGCTGGCGCGTACGGGAGCGGCGGACGCGGAGCTGTGGGCCGCGCTCGGCGCGGTGGACGCGGACGGCTGGGCGCAGGCGCTGGACGAGGGCCTGGACACGGAGGTGGGCTCGGGCGGTCTCGCGCTCACCCCGGCACAGGCCCAGCAGATCGCGCTGGCCCGGCTGGTTCTGGCCGACCCGCACACGCTGGTGCTGGACGAGGCGACCTCGCTCCTGGACCCGCGTGCGGCCCGTCATCTGGAGCGCTCGCTCGCGCGCGTCCTGGACGGCCGTACGGTCGTGGCGATCGCGCACCGGCTGCACACCGCTCACGACGCGGATGTGATCGCGGTGGTCGAGGAGGGCCGGATCAGCGAGCTGGGCAGCCACGACGAACTGGTCGCGGCGGACGGGGCGTACGCGGCCCTGTGGCGCTCCTGGCACGGCTGAGCGTGCCGCGGTGGGGGTGGGTGGGCGCTGCCGGGCAGCTCTCAGATGTAGTTGAGCGCCGCGGCGCCGCCCACTCCCCCGAGCAGCATGAAGACCGGCATCAGCACCTTGAGCTCCACCCAGCTGCCCGCGCGGAACCGCATCGGCTTCGGCGGGCCGATCGGGTACCAGCGCTTGTTGCCCACGGGGATCGGCCACAGGATCGGGCAGCCCGAGATGGTCAGGGCGTCACCGATGTCGTGCACCAGGGCGCCGAGCACGACGGGCAGCCCCAGCCACAGGTACTCCTGGCCGGGTGAGGTGAACAGCCAGTCGGCTCCGTTGCCCGGCTGGTCCAGGACGCCCGCCAGGATCCAGGCGCTGGTCGCGCCCAGCAGCCACACCAGGACGTCGCTGGAGACCCGTGCCGCCCGCCAGAGCAGCCCTTCCACCGCCAGCACGAGGTGGATGAAGAGAATCGCCAGCACCGCCCAGCGGCCGCCGACGATCGCCAGCGCGGAGGTGCCGGCGCCGATCGTCACGGCCCAGAGCCAGGTGTGCGTCAGGGTGCGGTGGCCGCCGGTCCTGCGCTTGTCCCCCGGCTTCCTGGTCGCCTTGTAGACCGCGTACGACAGCTTGTCGACGATTCCGCAGAGCGTGCGCGATATCGGGCCGAAGGCACGGGAGATCGTCGCCGCCTTGTGGTCCAGGTCCGGTGCCAGTGCGGCGCCGGCGCAGATCAGCGCCCCGACGACGAGCACCGGCCACGGCATCGGGTGCCCCGCTGCGGCCGTCGCCGCGCCCACTCCCAGCCAGGCGGCTGCCCCGGACAGCGAATGCGCCGGTCCCATCATGTGCGTTCCCGCCCCCGTCGATCCCGTGCTGAAGCTCATGGTGCTTGCGGTGAAGCCCAGTTGACGAGTCAGCGTATCGCTCATGATCTTCCCTCCACCGTCCGGTTCCCGCATCGGGACCGAAGGCAGGCAAGATGGGGGCGTGACCCTTATCGATCAGCTGCCGCCGGATGCCGACCCCGATGCCCTCTTCGAGGCCTTCACCTCATGGGCCGAGGGCCAGGGCATCACGCTCTATCCGGCTCAGGAGGAAGCGCTGATCGAGGTGGTTTCCGGGGCGAACGTGATCCTTTCGACCCCGACCGGCTCGGGCAAGAGCCTGGTCGCGGCGGGCGCGCATTTCACGGCGCTGGCGAAGGACCAGGTCACCTTCTACACCGCGCCGATCAAGGCGCTGGTCTCGGAGAAGTTCTTCGACCTGTGCAAGCTCTTCGGCACGGAGAACGTCGGCATGCTGACCGGCGACGCCTCCGTCAACGCCGACGCCCCCGTCATCTGCTGCACCGCCGAGGTGCTCGCCTCCATCGCCCTGCGCGACGGCAAGCACGCCGACATCGGCCAGGTGGTGATGGACGAGTTCCACTTCTACGCCGAGCCGGACCGCGGCTGGGCGTGGCAGATCCCGCTGCTGGAGCTGCCGCAGGCCCAGTTCGTCCTCATGTCGGCGACGCTCGGCGATGTGTCGATGTTCGAGAAGGACCTGACCCGGCGCACGGGGCGGCCGACCGCGGTCGTCCGGTCGGCGACCCGGCCCGTCCCGCTCTCCTACGAGTATGTGACGACGCCGATCACCGAGACGCTGACCGAGCTGCTGGAGACCCGGCAGGCTCCGGTCTACATCGTGCACTTCACGCAGGCCCAGGCGGTCGAGCGCGCGCAGTCGCTGATGAGCATCAACATGTGCACGCGCGAGGAGAAGGACAAGATCGCCGAGCTCATCGGCAACTTCCGCTTCACCACCAAGTTCGGCCAGAACCTCTCCCGTTTCGTGCGCCACGGCATCGGAGTGCACCACGCCGGCATGCTGCCCAAGTACCGCCGGCTGGTCGAGAAGCTGGCGCAGGCGGGCCTGCTGAAGGTCATCTGCGGTACGGACACCCTCGGAGTGGGCGTCAACGTCCCCATCCGCACCGTCCTGTTCACCGCGCTCACCAAGTACGACGGCAACCGGGTGCGCACCCTGCGCGCCCGTGAGTTCCACCAGATCGCGGGCCGCGCCGGACGGGCGGGCTTCGACACCGCGGGCTTCGTGGTGGCCCAGGCTCCCGAGCACGTCATCGAGAACGAGAAGGCGCTGGCGAAGGCGGGCGACGACCCGAAGAAGCGCCGCAAGGTGGTCAGGAAGAAGGCGCCGGAGGGCTTCGTCGCCTGGTCGGACACCACGTTCGAGAAGCTGATCGGCTCCGAGCCCGAGCCGCTGACCTCGCGCTTCCGGGTCACCAACATCATGCTGCTCTCGGTGATCGCCCGGCCGGGGAACGCCTTCGAGGCGATGCGTCATCTGCTGGAGGACAACCACGAGCCGCGCAAGGCGCAGCTGCGGCACATCCGCCGGGCCATCGCCATCTACCGCTCTCTGCTGGACGGCGGAGTGGTGGAACAGCTGGACAAGCCCGACGCGGAGGGCCGCACCATCCGGCTCACCGTCGACCTCCAGCAGGACTTCGCGCTGAACCAGCCCCTGTCGACGTTCGCCCTGGCCGCGTTCGACCTGCTCGACCCCGAATCGCCGTCCTACGCCCTGGACATGGTCTCCGTGGTCGAGTCGACGCTCGACGACCCCCGCCAGATCCTCGCCGCGATGCAGAACAAGGCGCGCGGGGAGGCCGTGGGGCAGATGAAGGCCGACGGCGTGGAGTACGAGGAGCGCATGGAGCGGCTCCAGGACATCTCGTACCCGAAGCCGCTCGAAGAGCTGCTGTGGCACGCGTACAACGTCTACAAGAAGTCGCACCCGTGGGTCGGCGACCATCCCGTGTCACCGAAGTCCGTGATCCGGGACATGTACGAACGGGCGCTGACGTTCACGGAGTTCACCTCCTGGTACGAACTCGCGCGCACCGAGGGCATCGTCCTGCGCTATCTCGCGAGCGCGTACAAGGCGCTGGAGCACACCATCCCGGACGACCTCAAGTCCGAGGACCTGGAGGATCTGATCGCCTGGCTCGGCGAGATGGTCCGTCAGGTCGACTCCAGCCTGCTGGACGAGTGGGAGCAGCTGGCCAATCCGGAGGTGGAGACCGCGGAGGAGGCCCAGGAGAGGGCCGACCAGGTCAAGCCGGTCACGGCCAACGCGCGCGCCTTCCGGGTGCTCGTGCGCAACGCGATGTTCCGCCGGGTGGAGCTGGCCGCGCTGGACAGGGTCAACGATCTCGGCGAGCTGGACGCGGAGTCCGGCTGGGACGCGGACGCCTGGGGCGAGGCGATGGACGCGTACTGGGACGAGTACGAGGAGCTGGGCACCGGCCCGGACGCCCGCGGCCCCAAGCTGCTGATCATCGAGGAGGACGCGCCGCACGGTCTGTGGCGCGTCCGGCAGATCTTCGCCGACCCGAACGGCGACCATGACTGGGGCATCAGCGCGGAGGTCGACCTCGCGGCCTCCGACGAACAGGCGCAGGCCGTGGTGCGTGTGACCGCCGTCGGTCAGCTGTGAGGACGCGCCTCGTGACAGGAATGCGGCTCATGACAGGAACACAGGAGAACACCCGATGACGAACCCGGCGGAACGCCTGGTGGATCTGCTCGACCTGGAGCAGATCGAGGTCAACATCTTCCGCGGTCCGAGCCCCAACGAATCCCTGCAGAGGGTCTTCGGCGGGCAGGTCGCCGGCCAGGCGCTGGTCGCGGCCGGCCGCACCACCGACGGGGAGCGCCCGGTGCACTCCCTGCACGCGTACTTCCTGCGGCCGGGCCGTCCCGGTGTGCCGATCGTCTACCAGGTCGAACGGGTCAGGGACGGCAGGTCGTTCACGACCCGCCGGGTCACCGCGATCCAGCAGGGCCGGACGATCTTCAATCTGACCGCGTCCTTCCACCGGCCGGAGGAGGGCAGCATCGAGCACCAGTTGCCGCCCCGCCTGGACTTCCCGGACCCCGAGACGCTGCCGACGGTCACCACGGAGATCCGCGAGCACCTCGGGACCCTTCCCGAGGCGCTGGAGCGGATGGCCCGCCGTCAGCCGTTCGACATCCGCTATGTCGACCGGCTGCGCTGGACGCCGGAGGAGATCAAGGAGAAGGAGTCGGATCCGCGCAGCGCGGTGTGGATGCGCGCGGTGGGTCCACTCGGCGACGACCCGCTGGTGCACACCTGCGCGCTGACGTACGCCAGCGACATGACCCTGCTGGACGCGGTCCGCATTCCGGTGGAGCCGCTGTGGGGCCAGCGCGGCTACGACATGGCGTCGCTGGACCACGCGATGTGGTTCCACCGGCCGTTCCGTGCGGACGAGTGGTTCCTGTACGACCAGGAGTCGCCTATCTCGACGGGCGGGCGGGGCCTGGCCCGCGGACGCATCTACGACCGGTCGGGCCAGTTGCTCGTATCGGTCGTGCAGGAAGGCCTGTTCAGGCCGCTGGGCGGCTGAGCCGCTTCGGCAGGCCGTCCGGAGGACGGCCGTAATCAATGGAGGAGAGCAGATGACATCGCTGTACGACATCCCGCTGCACACGCTGACCGGTGAGCCGACGTCCCTCGCCGCCTACCGGGGCCAGGCGGTCCTGGTGGTGAACGTGGCGTCCAAGTGCGGTCTCACCCCGCAGTACGCCGGTCTGGAGCAGTTGCAGAAGCAGTACGGCGAGCAGGGCTTCACCGTCCTCGGGGTGCCCTGCAACCAGTTCGCGGGCCAGGAGCCGGGTGACGCGGAGGAGATCCAGACCTTCTGCTCGGCGACGTACGGCGTGACCTTCCCCATGCTGGAGAAGGTGGAGGTGAACGGCGCGCAGCGGCACCCGCTGTACGTCGAGCTCACCAAGACGGCGGACGCGGACGGCGAGGCCGGCGACGTGCAGTGGAACTTCGAGAAGTTCCTGATCGGCAAGGACGGCGCGGTCGTGGCGCGCATCCGCCCGCGCACCGAGCCGGACTCCCCCGAGGTCGTCTCGGCGATCGAGGCGCTTCTCTGAGCCTTCGGCGGCGGGCCCGTTCGGGCCCGCCCCGCCGGCCGTGATCAGCGGATGGTCATGCCCGAGAGGGTGCGGGCGATCACCAGTCGCTGGATCTCGCTCGTGCCCTCGAAGATCGTGTAAATCGCCGCGTCGCGGTGCATGCGCTCGACCGGGTACTCGCGCGTGTAGCCGTTGCCGCCGAGGATCTGGACCGCCTGCGCGGTCACCTTCTTCGCCACCTCGCTCGCGTACAGCTTGGACATCGAGCCCTCGGCGGAGGTGAAGGGCTTGCCCGTCACGCCCATCCACGAGGCGCGCCACACCAGCAGCCGGGCCGCGTCGATCTGCGTGCGCATGTCGGCGAGCTGGAAGGCGATCCCCTGGTTGTCGATGATCGGGCGGCCGAACTGGCTGCGCGTCCTGGCGTAGTCGAGGGCCACCTCGTACGCGGCACGGGCGGTGCCGACCGCCATCGCACCCACGGCCGGGCGCGAGGCCTCGAAGGTCGCCATGGCCGCGTTCTTGACCCGCTGGCCGCCGGCCTTGACGCTCTCCCGGGCCCGGGCGAGGCGCTCGTCCAGCTTCTCCTTGCCGCCGAGCAGGCAGTACCCCGGCACGCGGACGTCCTCCAGGACGACCTCGGCGGTGTGCGAGGCGCGGATGCCGTGCTTCTTGAACTTCTGACCCTGGGAGAGTCCCCGGGTGTTCGGCGGCACGATGAAGGACGCGTGGCCCTTGGAGCCGATCTCCGGGTCGACGACGGCCACCACGACATGGACGTTGGCGATACCGCCGTTGGTCGCCCAGGTCTTGGTGCCGTTCAGCACCCACTCGTCCTTGGCCTCGTCGTACACCGCACGGGTCCGCATCGCGCCGACGTCCGAGCCGGCGTCCGGCTCGGAGGAGCAGAAGGCCGCCACCTTCACATCGTCGACGTCGCCGTACATCTGGGGGATCCAGGTGCCGATCTGCTCCTCGGTGCCGTTCGCGAGGACGCCGACCGCCGCAAGTCCCGTACCGACAATGGACAGACCGATACCGGCGTCGCCCCAGAAGAGCTCCTCCATGGCCATCGGAATCCCGAGACCGGTGGGGTCGAAGTACTGCTGCGCATAGAAGTCGAGGGAGTAGATTCCGACCTTGGCGGCTTCCTGGATCACCGGCCAGGGGGTCTCCTCACGCTCGTCCCACTCTGCGGCGGCCGGGCGCATCACGTCCTCGGCGAAGCCGTGCAACCAGTCCCTGACCTGCTTCTGGTCGTCGTTGAGATCGAGCGTGAACTCGGCCATGTCCCCTCCAGCACTGCGGTGTCTTCCTGCATGTTACTTGCGGTAACAGCAGTCTGTTACCGGTTAGTAGCCCGTGTCAACCGAATCCCGGGGGATCCCCTGTACGGGCGGGCAGGGTGTTAGTTTGCGCAGGCGTTACGCAATCGCACGGCGGGGAGAAAGCCATATGGAGACCACACACCAGTCGTCCGACCAGGACCGACCGGCCGCCGACCGGCGCCGCCGCGAGTTGCTGGAGGCGGCCGACCGCGTGGTGCTCCGGGACGGTCCGCAGGCCTCCATGAACGCCATCGCGGCGGAGGCGGGGATCACCAAGCCCATCCTCTACCGCCACTTCGGCGACAAGGGCGGTCTCTACCGTGCGCTCGCCAAGCGCCACACGGACGCGCTGCTCGCCTCGCTGCGGGTCGCCGTCGACGCGCCCGCCGACCGGCGCGAGCGGGTCGAGGCCACGCTCGACGCCTACCTCGCCGCGATCGAGGCCCGACCGCAGGTCTACCGCTTCCTGATGCATCCCGCCGAGGACGCCCACCAGCCGGAGGCCGGATTCGACGTCGGCCGCCACTCGGCACCGCTGCTGCGCCGCCTCGGCGAGGAACTGGCCAAGGTGATCCACGACCGCGTGGACCTCGGGCCCGACGGCGAGCAGCTCGCGCGGGTGTGGGGCCATGGGATGGTCGGCATGATGCACGCGGCCGGGGACTGGTGGCTCGGCGAACGCCCGTGCTCACGCGCCCAGTTGGTGACCAGCCTGACGGATCTGCTGTGGGGCCGCCTGTTCGAGGTGCCGGACCGCGAGGACGGGCCCGGCTTCTAGTGCCGCGACCGGCCATGTCCGCCCGACAGGGCAGGGCTTGCCGAGGGCGTCACGAGGGCCTGCCGGGGCGGCGGCGCCGCGCAGTTCGGCTCCCGCCGGCGGAAGACCCGGTCCCGCTCTATGTGCTCCACTTCGCGCGTGCCGCCGCCCGCAGCACCTTCGCGCGTCGCCGGCCCGTGAGCCGGTCCGGGTAGACGATCCCCTCCAGGTGATCGCACTCGTGCAGCAGACAGCGCGCGAAGAACCCGGTCCCCTCGACGCGTACCAACTCCCCGTCCGCGGTCGTCCCCTCCACCACCGCACGGTCGTGGCGCGGCGTCCCCGCCTCGAGGCCCGGCAGTGACAGACAGCCCTCCGGGCCGCGGACCGTGACCCCGTCCGCCTCCACCAGACGCGGATTGACGATGTGTCCGAGATGGCGCACGTCCTCGTCGTCCGGGCAGTCGTAGACGAACACACGCAGCCCGACGCCCACCTGGTTGGCGGCCAGGCCCACTCCCTGCGCCGCGTACATGGTCGCGAACATGTCCTCGACGAGCTGCTTCAGCGCGGGACCGAAGTCGCTGACGGGTTCACAGGGGGTGTGCAGCACAGGATCGCCGAAGAGGCTCATGGTCCTCACGAGTCCGGAACTGCCGGGGATCGGCCGGTTTCGCATGGCCGCAAGCGTACGTTCAGCCGTGACCTCCGCGTCTCGGGCGGTGCCGAGGTAGGGCCGTGCGGCCGGACCTGGATAGGCTGGGCCGGACCGATGCAAGGAGGATCAAGGACGATGTCAGGCAACTCGGAGCCCCTGACGCCGCGCGCCAAGCTCGCCGTGACGGCAGGCAAGGCCGCAGCGGCGGTGTCGCGCGCCGCCGGACGCGGCAGCGGATCGGTGATCGGCGGCCGGGTCGCGCTCAAGCTCGACCCCGATCTGCTGGGGCGGCTCGCGCAGCATCTGGACGTCGTCCTCGTGTCGGCGACGAACGGCAAGACCACCACGACCCGGCTGATCGCCGAGGCCCTGCGGGCCAGCGGTCCGGTCGTCTCCAACGCCCTGGGTGCGAACATGCCCGCCGGCATCACCTCGGCCCTGGCCGGTGGCTCCGACGCCAAGTTCGGTGTGATCGAGGTCGACGAGAAGTACCTCGCCGGCGTCGCGCGCGATGTGACGCCGAAGGCGATCGCGCTACTCAACCTCTCGCGCGACCAGCTCGACCGTGCCGCCGAGACCCGGATGCTGGCCGAGAAGTGGCGTGAGGGCCTCGCCGGCTCGAAGGCCATGGTCATCGCCAACGCGGACGACCCGCTGATCGTGTGGGCCGCTTCCTCGTCCCCCAACGTGGTGTGGGTCGCAGCCGGCCAGGAGTGGAAGGACGACGCCTGGTCCTGCCCGTCCTGCGGCGGTGTGATGCAGCGCCCGGGCGACGACTGGTTCTGCGGCGAGTGCGGTTTCCGCCGCCCCGCCCCGAGCTGGGTGCTCAGCGGCGACCACGTGCTCGACCCGCACGGCTCGGCGTGGCCGATCCACCTCCAGCTCCCCGGCCGTGCCAACAAGGCCAACGCCGCCACCTCCGCCGCGGTCGCCGCCTGCTTCGGCGTGCCGCCGCAGGTCGCGCTGGAGCGCATGTACGCGGTGCAGGCCGTCGCCGGACGCTATGACGTGGTCTCCTTCCAGGGCCGCGATCTGCGTCTGCTGCTCGCCAAGAACCCGGCCGGCTGGCTCGAGACGTTCTCACTGATCGACCCGCCGCCGACCCCGGTCATCCTGTCCGTCAACGCCCGCGGCGCCGACGGCACGGACACCTCCTGGCTCTGGGACGTCGACTACACCCGGCTGGCCGGGCACCCGATCTTCGTCATCGGCGACCGCCGGCTGGACCTGGCCGTGCGGCTGGAGGTCGCGAACCTGGACTTCCGGGTCTGCGAGACGGTCGACGAGGCGGTGCAGCTCGCCCCGCCCGGACGGATCGAGCTGATCGCCAACTACACCGCCTTCCAGGACGTGCGCCGTCGCGTCGGGAACTGACCGGGGACAGCGAAAAGGACATGAGCATGAGCGACAACAGCCTGCGTCTGGTCTGGGTGTACCCGGACCTGCTCAGCACCTACGGCGACCAGGGCAACGCCCTCGTCGTCGAGCGCCGGGCCCGCCAGCGCCGCCTCGACGTGATGCGGATCGACGTCCGCAGCGACCAGCCGATCCCCACCTCCGGTGACATCTACCTGATCGGCGGCGGCGAGGACCGCCCGCAGCGGCTCGCGGCGGAGCGGCTGCGCCGCGACGGCGGGCTCAGCCGGGCCGCCTCCAACGGCGCGATCATCTTCTCGGTCTGCGCCGGGTACCAGATCCTCGGTCACGAGTTCATCAACGACCTCGGTGAGCGCGAGCCGGGCCTCGGCCTGCTCGACGTGGTCTCCACGCGCGGCGAGGGCGAGCGGTGCGTCGGCGACGTACTGGGCGACATCGACCCGCAGTTGGGCCTTCCGCAGCTGACCGGTTTCGAGAACCACCAGGGCATCACGCACCTCGGCCCCTCGGCCCGTCCGTTCGCCCGCACCATCCTCGGCCGGGGCAACGGCACGGGCGACGGCACCGAGGGCGCGTACAACGAGACCGTGTTCGGCACGTACATGCACGGCCCGGTCATGGCGCGGAACCCGCAGATCGCGGACCTGCTGCTCAAGCTGGCCCTCGATGTGAACGCCCTGCCGCCGACGGACGACCGCTGGTACGAGGCGCTGCGCGCCGAGCGCATCGCCACCGCGACCCAGCCCGCCTGACACCGCGCGGCACCGAGGCACACGCCGGCGTCCGGCGCCGTCCCCGGGCGCCGGACCGACAGCAGCCCGACGCCCGGCGCGTCCACGGCGGAGGGCGTCCAGCACTCGGACGCCCGGTTCGGTTCCCGACGCCCCGCGCCGGTAGGGTGGCGGGGATCCGACCGGACGACGTGGTCCGGGAGTCCGCCCACGTTGCAAAGGTAATTCGGGCAATGCGCATTGGTGTGCTCACCTCCGGCGGCGACTGCCCCGGCCTGAACGCCGTCATCCGCTCCGTCGTACACCGCGCGGTCGTCGACCACGGCGACGAGGTCATCGGCTTCCACGACGGGTGGAAGGGACTTCTGGAGTGCGACTACCGCAAGCTCGACCTCGACGCCGTGGGCGGCATCCTGGCCCGCGGCGGAACCATCCTCGGGTCCTCCCGTGTCCAGCCGGCGCACCTGCGTGACGGTGTGGAACGCGCCAAGGGACATGTCGCCGAGCTTGGCCTCGACGCGATCATCCCGATCGGCGGCGAGGGCACGCTGAAGGCGGCCAACCTCCTCTCCGAGGGCGGTCTGCCGATCGTCGGTGTGCCGAAGACCATCGACAACGACATCGCGTCGACCGACGTCACCTTCGGTTTCGACACGGCGGTCGGGGTGGCCACCGAGGCCCTCGACCGGCTGAAGACCACCGCCGAGTCGCACCAGCGGGTACTGGTCGTCGAGGTCATGGGCCGGCACACCGGCTGGATCGCGCTGCACTCGGGCATGGCGGCCGGCGCCCACGCCATCGTCGTCCCCGAGCGGCCGTTCGACATCGAAGAGCTCACCAAGCGGGTCGGTGAACGCTTCGAGGCGGGCAAGCGGTTCGCCATCGTCGTCGCAGCCGAGGGCGCCAAGCCCCGCGAGGGCTCGATGCAGTGGGACGAGGGCGGCAAGGACATCTACGGGCACGAGCGCTTCGCGGGCGTCGCCCGGCAGCTCTCCATCGAGCTGGAGGAGCGCCTCGGCAAGGAGGCCCGCCCGGTCATCCTGGGCCACGTCCAGCGCGGCGGAACCCCGACGGCGTACGACCGTGTGCTCGCGACCCGCTTCGGCTGGCACGCGGTGGAGGCGGCGCACCGCGGTGAGTTCGGCATGATGACCGCGCTGCGCGGCACGGACATCACGATGGTGCCGCTGGCCGAGGCCACCGAGACGCTCAAGACCGTCCCGGACGAGCGGTACGCCGAGGCCGAGACCGTCCTGTGAGGTAGTCGCAGACCGCGAACTGCCCCCGGCCGCAACCGCGGCCGGGGGCAGTTCTAGTCTGGTGCGGACAACAAGCACGAATCGGTACGCACAGGGGTGCACAGATGGATCACAGCGGGCACGGCATGACGATGGATCTGCCGCCGTTCACGCTGGGACGGGGTCTGGAGTTCTCCCCGGACCCGTTCTTCCTGACGGGTTGTGTGCTCGCGCTGGTGCTGTACGGCTGGGGCGTGCTGCGGCTCCGCCGGCGCGGCGACAGCTGGCCGGTCAGCCGCACAGTGCTGTTCACCGTGGGCGTGCTGAGCGTGGCCCTGGTCATGTGCACCAAGCTGAACGACTACGGCATGGTCATGTTCAGCGTGCACATGGTCCAGCACATGGTGATCAGCATGCTGTCGCCCATCGTGCTGCTGCTGGGGGCGCCGGTCACCCTGGCACTGCGCGCGCTGCCGGTCGCCGGCCGGGGCCGCAAGGGTCCCCGCGAGGTGCTGCTCGCGCTGCTGCACAGCCGGTACATGAAGATCGTGACCCATCCGGCGTTCACCATCCCGCTGTTCATCGCGAGCCTCTACGGCCTCTACTTCACGCCGCTGTTCGACTTCCTGATGGGGTCGACCGTGGGGCATGCCGCGATGATGGTGCACTTCCTCGCCGTCGGCCTCGTCTTCTTCTGGCCGATCATGGGCGTGGACCCCGGGCCGCACCGGCCGGGCTATGTGATGCGGATGCTGGAGCTCTTCGCCGGGATGCCGTTCCACGCGTTCTTCGGTATCGCCCTGATGATGGCGACCGAGCCCATGATCGGCGCCTACCGCAACCCGCCCGCCTCGCTCGGCATCGACGCACTCACCGACCAGAACGCCGCGGGCGGCATCGCCTGGGCGTTCAGCGAGATCCCGTCCGTGCTCGTGCTGATCGCCCTGGTCTTCCAGTGGTACCGCTCCGAGCAGCGGCAGGCCAGGCGCCTCGACCGGGCCGCGGACCGGGACGGCGACAAGGAGCTCGAGGCGTACAACGCCTATCTCGCCTCGCTCCGGGCACGCAGCCGGTAGTGAGCACGGCGGACGGGCAGTAGCGCGAAGCCCTCCTCGCGGGTGACCATGGTCCTGGGCGGCCGTGGCCGCACGGAGGAGGGCGCGCATGTCCGGATCCACGAAGGCGATGGGAGTGCTCACCGTCTCGACCCTGGTGGTCGTGACCGCCTATACGGCAGCACTCGGCAGCAACGGCTGGCTCTGGTTCGGCTGGGTCGTGCTCGGCCTGCTGACGATCGGGGTGATCGCCTCGCGCGGCAACAGCTGACGGCACGGGCGCCGCGAGCGCTCGGCGGCGCCGGCAGGCGGCGGGTGCTCGGCCGGTACGCGGACCGGGCGGGCACCCGGCAGCAGTCAGGGCCCCGGACAGTGGCCGGCAGCAGTCAGGGACGTCGGGCAGTGACCGCAGGTACGGCCGCCCGGCGGCGCTCAGAAGCGGAAGACCGCTCCGGTGGCCGCATCGAGCGCGCACGCGTTGGCGTAGGTCTTCTGCCAGCTCATCGAGCGCTGCTGCCAGCTGCCCGTGGCCTCGACCGTCACCGGGTCGAACTTCTTGGTGCACGGGTGCGGGTCGGCGGGCAGTTTGTCGAGGTCGCCGCCGGCCTTCGTGAGCGCCGCGCACGCGTCCGCCGCGGCGGGGTGCGGGCCACCGGGCTCGGGTGCGCACTTCAGCATCACCCCGCGCATCCAGGTGTTCTCGCTGCCGGACACGGTCAGGAACAGCCCTTCGCCGGCGACGGGCTCTTCGTCCGCGGCCTGCGCGGGCACCACGGCGGCAAGGGTCATCAGGGCAGCTGCGGCAAGAGTGACACTGCGGTACATCGAAGGCTCCTGGGGCTCGGGGAACGACGCAGGGTCGGACCGACGGAGGCAAGAGCACTCCTGGACGGGCGCGGTGGCAAGCGGCCGCGCGGCCCCGGTCGCGCGTACGGGCGACAGAAATCGCCCGTACGGCCCCGGGGCCGCCGCCTCGAACCGGCCGGTGTGTCAGCCGACACCCACCGGGACGCGTTCGGTGTCCTCGGCCCGGCGCCGCGCTGCGGGCTCGACGTCCCGACGGACGACGGGGTCCACGGGGAGGGGCTTGAACTCGGGCATCGGGGCCGAGGGGGCGGGGGTGGCCCGCAGCATGCGCTCGGCCTGCGTCACCCGCCTGCTGAACCAGATCACCTTGCCGGTCGGCGTACCGCAGGTGCCCCAGCTGTCACTGAGGACGGCGACGGTCGCGAGACCGCCCCTCGACGGGCAGGAACTGGTCAGCCGTGGCATATGGCTGTCGTTGTCCGCCACGGACGCGATCAGATGCCGCCCGGTCCAGCGCAGTTCCACCGTGCAGGTCTTGTCGCCGGTGACGTGCTGGACGACGTTGCCGACCAGTTCGTCGACCGCGCGACAGACGGGGGTGATGTGCGCTTCGAGCTTCCAGTGCCGAAGATGTGCCGCGAGAATGCGCCGGATCTGAGGGATCCGCTCTGTGGTTGCCTGCACTTCCAAGGTGTATCGGCAGGCGGCCTGAACGTGCATGACCGTGGCTCCTCACCGCAACAGGGCTGTCTCTTCGGATGCGGGCCCCCGAGTGCGAAGAGTGAGCACCTGACGCTTCTGGGTCACTGACCAGAGTGACCTCACGTCGTCACAACCGCAACACATCGCCCGACCGGAGCAGTGGCTCATCCCGTCGGGCACGGTTACGCGGAGCGTGCCGTGCACATAAACTGACCGTCCCCAAGACACCGACTGACCAGGGACGACGCGGCCCTGATCCTGATTCCGGACCGAGTGAGGAGCACCCTGAAGTGTTCTATTACGTGCTCAAATACGTCATTCTGGGGCCGCTTCTGCGGTTGCTGTTCCGGCCCCGGATCGAGGGGCTTGAGCACATCCCCGAGGACGGCGCGGCGATCGTCGCCGGAAACCATCTGTCGTTCTCGGACCACTTCCTCATGCCGGCGATCATCAAGCGGCGCATCACGTTCCTGGCGAAGGCGGAGTACTTCACCGGTCCGGGCCTCAAGGGCCGGCTGACCGCCGCGTTCTTCCGCAGCGCGGGACAGATCCCGGTCGACCGCTCCGGCAAGGAGGCCGGGCAGGCCGCGATCCGTGAGGGGCTGGGGGTGCTCAGCAAGGGCGAGCTGCTCGGGATCTACCCGGAGGGCACCCGTTCGCACGACGGGAGGCTCTACAAGGGCAAGGTCGGCGTCGCCGTGATGGCTCTCCGGGCAGGCGTGCCGGTGGTTCCCTGCGCGATGGTGGGCACCTTCGAGATCCAGCCTCCCGGGCAGAAGCTGCCCAAGATCAAGCAGGTCACCGTGCGGTTCGGCGAGCCGATGGAGTTCTCCCGCTACGAGGGGATGGAGAACGAGAAGGCCGCGATCCGCGCGATCACCGACGAGATCATGTACGCGATCCTCGAACTGTCCGGCCAGGAGTACGTCGACCGGTACGCGGCCGATGTGAAGGCGGAGCTGGAACCGGCGAAGAAGTTCCCGCGCCGGCGGCGCTGAGGGCGAATCTGCGCTCCGCTAAGTTTCTGGGCCCGGCCTCGGCCGGGCCCTTAGCGTTTGGACATGACCAGGGGAAACGCAGTCGTCGTCGGAGCAACGGGACAGGTGGGCCGGGCCGCGGTGCGCGCGCTCGCCTCGGACGGATGGGAGGTGCGGGCGCTCTCCCGCCGCGGCGGCAGGGACGAGAGCTGGCCGGAGGAGGTACAGGCGGTCGTCTGCGACCGGGAGGACGACGCGGCGCTGGCGGCGGCCCTCGGCGACGGCTGTGACGTGCTCGTCGACATGGTGGCCTACGGGTCGGACCACGCACGGCAGTTGACCTCTCTCGCCGGCCGGATCGGCTCGGCGGTCGTCATCTCCAGCGGCGCGGTGTACGAGGACGATCGGGGCCGGAGTTTCGACACCCAGCACGAGCCGGACGGCTTCCCGCGCTATCCCGTGCCGATCCCGGAGACCCAGCGGACCGTGGCGCCGGGCGAGGCCACGTACGGCACCCGAAAGGTGGCGCTGGAACAGGAGTTGCCGACGGCCGGCGGCCGTCTCGCGACGACGCTGCTGCGTGCGGGGGCGATCCACGGTCCGCACTGCCGTACGCCGCGCGAGCTGTACTTCGTGAAGCGTGCGGTGGACGGCCGGCCGGTGCGGATCCTGGCCCACGGCGGCCGCGACCGCTTTCATCCGGTGCATGTCTCCAACCTCGCCGAACTGATCCGGCTGGCTGCCCTCCGGCCGGGGTCGCGAGTGCTGAACGCCGGTGATCCCGTGGCGCCGACGGTCGCCGAGATCGGTGCGGCCGTCGACGCGGTCCTCGGCCGGAGCAGCGAGACCGTACTGGTGGAGGGGGCGAGCCCGCGCGGCGATGTCGGGGTGACACCGTGGAGCGTGGAGCACCCGATCGTCTACGACATGACCGCGGCCGAACGCGAGCTCGGCTACCGGGCGGTGACCACGTACGAGGACTCGCTGCCCGGGACGGTCGAGTGGCTGGCCCGGCAACTGCACGGCCGGGACTGGACCGAGGCCTTCCCGAGGATGGCCGAGCTGTACGCTCCGCAGGTCGACCTCTTCCCCTACGCGGAGGAAGACGCATGGCTGGCCGAGCGCGGACGGGATTCGAAGTGAGCGAAGAGCACGGCATGTACGCCAAGTTGATCGGGCTGCTGGACGAGCGCGGCGCGGTGTACCGGATCATCGAGCACGAGGAGCAGGGCGCGACCGAGGCGGTCAGCGCGCTGCGCGGGAACACTCTGGCGCAGGCCGCCAAGTGCATCGTGGTGATGGTGAAGATCGGCAAGAAGGAGAAGCGGTACGTCCTCGCGGTGGTGCCGGGCGACCGCCGGGTCGACCTTGGTGCGGTGAAGGGCCTGCTGGGCGGCACCTACGCCGGATTCGCGACACCCGAGGTGGCGGAGCGGCTCGCGGGCAGCGTGAGCGGCACGATCCTGCCGTTCTCCTTCGACCCCGAACTCGAACTGGTCGTGGACCCCGCTCTGCTGGTGCACGAGGAGATCTTCTTCAACGCGGCGCGGCTGGACCGTTCGCTGGCGCTGCGCACCGCCGACTACACCGCGGTCGCCGAGCCGCGCACCGCGGACATCGCGGGCTGACGTACGGCCGGGGGCATGAAGGTCGCGCGAGGGCCCGGGACATGAAGGAGGGGCGGCCGGGAACGGCCGCCCCTCCTCCGTGAAACCGGGACTTACGGCTTCGGCGTGGCGTGCGGGGTGCACGTCACATCGCGGCTGTCGACCTTGCCGCTGAGCAGGTAGGAGTCCACCCGCTGGTTGATGCAGGGGTTGACCAGACCGGTCACACCGTGCGAGCCGGCGTCCTTCTCGATGATCAGACGCGAGCCCTTGAGCCGCTTGTGCAGCTCGACGGCGCCCTCGAAGGGAGTGGCGGCGTCACGGGTCGACTGGACGATCAGCACCGGCGGCAGGCCCTTGCCGGACTTCACGTTCAGCGGGGTCTGCTGCTTGGACGACCAGGTGGCGCAGGGAAGGTTCATCCAGGCATTGGCCCAGGTCATGAAGGGGTGATCCCGGTGGAGCCGGGTGTTGTCCCGGTCCCACGTGCGCCAGCTGGTGGGCCACTTGGCGTCCGCGCACTCGACGGCCGTGTAGACGGCGTTGCCGTTCTCCGCGGAGATGTTGCCCGCGGTGTCGGACAGGTCCGGCGCCGCGGCGTCGACGAGTGCCTGGGTGTCACCGGCGATGTACTTGCTCCAGGTCTGGGCGGTGGGCACCCAGGCGGAGTCGTAGTACGGCGCGCCCTGGAAGAAGCTGATCAGCTCCGCCGGTCCGACGACCCCGCCGAGCGGCGCCTTCTTCGCGGTGGCCCGCAGCTTCACCCACTGCTGCTCGACCTTCTCGGGGGTGTTCCCGATGTGGAAGACGGCGTCGTTCTTGGCGACCCATGCCTTCCAGTCGTTCCAGCGCGTCTGGAAGGCGACGTCCTGGTCCAGGTTGGCCTGGTACCAGATCTTCTCCCGGGACGGGTTGACCACGCTGTCGACGATCATCCGGCGCACATGGCCCGGGAAGAGCGTCGCGTAGACCGCGCCGATGTAGGTGCCGTAGGAGACACCCAGGAAGTTGAGCTTCTTCTCACCGAGCGCGGCCCGGATCACGTCCAGGTCGCGAGCGGTGTTCGGCGTGGTCATGTGCGGCAGCATCCAGCCGCTGCGCTCGGCACAACCGTCGGCGTACTCAGCGGCGAGCTTGCGCTGCGCACGCTTGTCCGCCTCGCTGTCCGGCACCGGGTCGGCCTTCGGAGCCTTCACGAACTCCTGCGGGTCGATGCAGGAGATCGGCGCCGAGTGGCCCACACCACGGGGGTCGAAGCCCACGAAGTCGTACGCCTTGGCCGTGTTGGCCCAGAGCGGGTTCTTGCCCGTGACCCGGGTCGGGAAGCGCAGACCGGAGCCACCGGGGCCGCCGGGGTTGTAGATCAGCGCGCCCTGGCGGTCCGCCTTCGAACCGGTGTTGCCGATCCGGTCGACGGCGAGCTTGATCTGCTTGCCGTTCGGTCGTGCGTAGTCGAGCGGGACGGTCACCCAACCGCACTGGATCGGCTTGGCTATCGCCCAGTCCGCGGGGCAGTCCGCCCAGTCGATGCCCTTCTTGGCGGCACGTTCGGCAGCAAGCTGAACGCCACGCGCCTCGGAACCGCCGCGGCCGTCGGCGTTGGCCGCCGGAGCCACGACGGCGCCCATTATGAGGGTGCCCGCCATCAGAGTGCCGGCCGAGCCGAGCACTGCTGTGCGTCTCACGTAGAACTCCCCCTTCTGTCGTCGAAGTTCTCCGGGGGATCCTTTCGTCTGTGAGGCTGCGGGGAACAGGCCGTACTGGTGTTTCTTTACCGAACCAATAACCGGTATGCGCGGTCCCGCTGAGCGGTACGCCGGCGAAGGGGCGGCCGAACAGCCCTCCTCAGGACGGCAGTTCCGAGCGCAGCACCTCGTCGAGGACATGGCGCAACCGACGGGCGTCGGGGGCGACAGCGGTGACGAGGAAGGCCGGACCGGCGAGCGGGACGAGCACGGCCGACTCACCACAGAGGCGGGTTTCGTACGGTTTGTCGGCCCATTCCGGATGTACCACGAGGAGTTGGCCCACGGCCCGGTGTCCGGCGAGAACCGCTCCCCCGTCCCAGCCGGCGGGTGCGCCGGAGCCGTAGGAGAGCTCCTGGTCGAACAGAGGGCGGCCGGACCGGCGGACGGTCAGCCGGGTGGTCAGGGTTCCCGGATCCTCCCCGTGCCGGCCGAGGATCTGCTCCTCGCGGAGGACCAGACGTGCGGTGGCGGCGAGGTCGACGCGTGTGTGCATCCGCAGGTCGCTGCCACGGGCCGAGACGAGCTGTTCGGGGAGCCAGCGCAGCTCGGCGTCCTCGCCGACCGTCAACCGCACGTCGTAGTGGGCCTGTTCACTCCCCCGGCCGGGCAGGGCGATGGTCGCGGCCGCCGAGTCGACGTCGAGCCGGGCTCCGTCACCGACGTCGGCCTCGACGGCGAGCCGGTCGCCTCCGAGAGGTGCGCTCATGGCGCCGACGACCGTGACGCGGGAGTGCGCCCGGGACTGCGACTGAGCAGGCCGCGTACGGCGCAGCGCGAGGGGACCGTCGCCGGTCAGGACCGGCAGTCCGTCCCGGGTCGCGACGATCCGGGCGGTGGCGTGGACGCTCATGCGGTCCAGGCGGCGAGCTGCTCGCGCACCCAGTCGGCGACCGGGCCGACGCCCTCCTCGCTCCTCAACGAGGTGAAGACCACCGGCAGTTCACCACGCTGCTCCTTGGCGTCCGTGGCCATCCGGCCGAGGTCGGAGCCGACGTACGGCGCGAGGTCCGTCTTGTTGACCACGAGCAGATCGGCGGTGGTGACGCCCGGCCCGCCCTTGCGCGGGATGTCGTCACCGCCCGCGACGTCGATGACGAAGATCTGGGCGTCCACGAGACCCTTGGAGAAGGTGGCCGTGAGGTTGTCGCCACCGGACTCGACCAGGATCAGATCGAGAGGACCGACGCTCTCCTCCAGGTCCTCCACGGCTTCCAGATTCGCCGAGATGTCGTCGCGGATCGCGGTGTGCGGGCACGCCCCGGTCTCGACCGCCTGGATGCGCTCCGGCGGCAGCACGGCGTTGCGGAGGAGGAATTCGGCGTCCTCGCGGGTGTAGATGTCGTTGGTGACGACGGCGATGGACAGCCGGTCGCGCAGCGCACGGCACAGGGCGGCGACGGTCGCGGTCTTGCCCGAGCCGACGGGTCCGCCGAGCCCGATGCGCAGGGCACGCCGGGTGCCGTCAGGACGTACGGAGTCGGCGCTGACGGCGGCGGGACCGTTGGGGGCGTGGTCGAGGTGCATGGTGCGGCTCCAGGGTGTGTCAGGACGCGAAGAGGCGTACGGGCCAGGCCGCGTGCTGTTCGGCGGTGATGTCGAGCAGCGGCGCCGAGGCCGCCGGCAGGGCGTCGATGCCCTGGCAGGCGGCCGCGGCCGCCCGCTCGGCCACCTCGTCCATCGCGGGTGCGAGGCGGGCGAGCACGGCGGTGGCGTCGAAGGGGTTCAGGCTCAGGAGGCGTACGACCGCGGTGGCGGGGCCGCTCACGGTCTCGTAGGCGACGCAGTGTGCGGCGTCCTCCGGGCCGAGCCCGGCGGCCCGGGCGGTGAGCCCGATGACGACGGGCTGATGCGCACCGCGCGGGAGAGCGGCGGCGAGCGCGTCGAGTTCCGGACCGGGCCAGGTGGCACGGGCCGCGCGCATCATCTGCCGGCCGAGCCTGCGGGCCGTCGCCCGCAGGGCGGGGGACGGCGTGCGGGCGTCGGCGGCCTCGTCGAGTGCGAGGGGGTCGAGGCCGAGGGCGGCCGCGGCCGCGAGGGCTGCCGAGGTGAGACCGGTCGTACGGAGCCGGCCGTGGCAGAACTCCGCCAGATCCCGGGCATCACGGATACGGCCCGCCTTGACGGCCGCTTCGGCGCCGCCGGAGTGGGCGTGCCCGCCGGCGGGGAACCGTCCGTCGGCGAGGACGAGGAGTGCGGCACGGCTCATGACCGGATCCTCGTCGGAGGTGGTGTGCGTCTCTGTGCCGGTGGTTGCGCCTCTCTCGGTCCGGCGGCGGTCGTCGGCGCGGCCTCGTCTGTCGTCATCGGCGGTCAGAAGAGGAAGTAGCGCTGGGCCATGGGCAGTTCGACGGCGGGCGCGGGCTCGACCGGCTCCCCGTCGATCGTCACCGTGAAGGTGTCGGAGTCGACCTCGACCCGGGGCAGAGCGTCGTTCTCGCGCATGTCCGCCTTGGTGACACCTCGGGTGCTGGTGATGGGTACGAACTCCTTGTGCAGGCCCAGGCGTTCGGGCAGGCCGTCATCGATCGCGGCCGGGGCCACGAAGGTGAGCGAGCCCGTCGAGGCGGCCCGGCCGAGCGCACCGAACATCGGTCGCGGCAGCACCGGCTGCGGGGTCGGGATGGAAGCGTTGGCGTCGCCCATCTGCGCGTAGGCGATCTGGCCACCCTTGATCACCAGTTGGGGTTTGACGCCGAAGAAGGCCGGGTCCCACAACACCAGGTCGGCGAGTTTCCCGGTCTCGACCGAGCCGATCTCCCGGTCCATGCCCTGGGCGACCGCCGGGTTGATCGTGTATTTGGCGACATAGCGACGCACTCGGTGGTTGTCGGCCCGGCCGTCCCCGGGCAGGGGGCCCCGGCGCTTCTTCATCACATGCGCGGTCTGCCAGGTACGCAGGACGACCTCCCCGATCCGGCCCATGGCCTGGGAGTCGGAGGAGATGATCGATACGGCGCCGAGATCGTGCAGGATGTCCTCGGCCGCGATGGTCGAGGGCCTGATCCGCGACTCCGCGAAAGCGAGGTCCTCGGGCACCGACGGGTTGAGGTGGTGACAGACCATCAGCATGTCGAGATGTTCCTCGATGGTGTTGACGGTGTGCGGCCGGGTCGGGTTGGTGGAGCTGGGCAGGACGTAGGGCTCACCGACCACGGTGATGATGTCCGGTGCGTGCCCGCCGCCGGCACCTTCCGTGTGGTACGCGTGAATGGTCCGGCCCGCGATGGCGGCGAGGGTGTCTGCGACGAACCCGGCCTCGTTCAGGGTGTCGGTGTGGATGGCGAGCTGTGCGCCGCTCTCCTCGCAGACCCGCAGACAGGCGTCGATGACCGCGGGCGTGGCGCCCCAGTCCTCGTGGATCTTGAAGCCCAGCGCCCCGCCGCGCAGTTGGGAGTGCATGGCCTCGCCGGACATGGTGTTGCCCTTGCCGAGGAGGCCGATGTTGACGGGGAGACCGTCCAGGGCTTCGAACATCCGGGCGAGGTGCCAGGGGCCGGGCGTGATGGTGGTGGCCTTCGTGCCCTCGGCGGGCCCCGTGCCGCCTCCGACGAGCGTGGTGACCCCGGTCGCGAGGGCCTGGTCGACGAGCGTCGGCGAGATGAAGTGGACGTGGGCGTCGATGGCGCCGGCGGTGATGATCTTCCCGTTGCCCGCGATGACTTCGGTCTCGGGGCCGATCACGATCGCAGGATGGACGCCGTCCATGGTGTCCGGGTTGCCGGCCTTGCCGATGCCGGTGATCCGGCCGTCCCGGATGCCGATGTCGGCCTTGACGATCCCCCAGTGGTCGATGATCACGGCGCCGGTGACAACGGTGTCGGGTGCGCCGTCGGCACGTGTCGTACGGGACTGGCCCATCGACTCCCGGATCACCTTCCCGCCGCCGAACACGGCCTCGTCACCGGCGAGTCCGGGGCCGCCGGAGCGGTCCTCCTCGATCTCGACGAGCAGATCGGTGTCGGCGAGCCGGATGCGGTCACCGGTGGTGGGCCCGAAGAGGTCCGCGTAGAGGGCACGGTGCAGTTCAGGCATCGAGCGCGCCTCCCGTCTCCCCGCGCAGCCCCGTGATGACACGGAGTCCGGTGAAGGGCACCAGTTCCACGTCCACCGGGATGCCGGGCTCGAATCGCACGGCGGTGCCGGCAGCGATGTGCAGCCGCTTGCCGTGGGCCGCGGCGCGGTCGAAGTGCAGGCCGGGGTTGGATTCGGCGAAGTGGTAGTGGGAGCCGACCTGGACGGGCCGGTCGGCGGCGTTCACCACCGCCAGACGTGTGACCTCGCGGCCCTCGTTGAGGGGGACGGGGTCGTCGGCGAACAGGATCTCACCGGGAATCATCGGCTCCTCCCCTTCAGACGATCGGGTCGTGGACGGTGACGAGCTTGGTGCCGTCCGGGA
Organism: Streptomyces sp. NPDC058685; assembly: GCF_042714725.1. NCBI lineage: Bacteria > Bacillati > Actinomycetota > Actinomycetes > Kitasatosporales > Streptomycetaceae > Streptomyces > Streptomyces sp. NPDC058685. Next base: position 55,144 of record NZ_JBHXSL010000023.1, on the reverse strand, counting down.
AGGTCGCCTCGACCTGGACGTCGTGGATCATCTCCGGGATGCCCTCCATGACGTCGGCGCGGCCGAGGACCTGACGGCCGGACGCCATCAGCTCGGCGACGGTGCGTCCGTCCCGCGCGCCTTCGAGAATGTGCGAGGTGATCAGGGCGACGGCTTCGGGGTGGTTGAGCCGCACCCCGCGGGCGCGGCGCTTCTCCGCCACGTCGGCCGCCACATGGATCAGCAGTCGTTCCTGCTCGTGCGGGGAGAGTTGCACGCGTCCACCTCACTGTCGTCCGTGCCGGGCCCGTTCGGGCACAGCGAGACCCGTCGCCGCCAACGCTCCGCCGACCTGCACGGTGCCGTCCCACTGCCGGGAGGTGAACGTTAGGGCGCAAGTTTTTCCGGCGCGTTAACTGACGTCGGGGGCGCTCATCGACATGAGCCCCCGGAGCCCGTCCTCCAGGACGTCGACGTCCACGTCGCCGAAGAGCGCCTGCTGAAGGACGAATCCCTGGGCGGTGGCGATGAGCGTGCGCGCCACATGGTCGGCGGGTACGTCGGCGACCATCAGGCCGTTGTCCCGGTAGGCGTCCACGAGCTTCGCCCAGGCGAGCCGCATGCCGCCGTACCCCTCGCCGAGCGTGGTGGCGAGCCGCTCGTTGCGCAGCGTCTCGGTCCACACCTGGACCACGAGCCGGGCGAAGGCCTGTCGGTCCTCCCCCGGTACCTGCTCCCGCAGCAGTTTGCGCAGGACGCGGCCGAGCAGCACGTCGGGCATGGGAGGCGGCGTCGTCCGGGCGGCATCCTCGAAGGCGCCCCGGATCCCGGCGAACGCCTCGTTCGCGATGGCCGCGATCAGCTCGTCCTTGCCACGGAAGTAGCGGTACACGGCGCCGGCCGACAGCTCCGCCTCACTGAGGATGTCCTGCATCGACGTGGCGTGGAAGCCGTTACGGGCGAAGCAGCGGGCGGCGCCGTCGAGGATCTGGCGTCGTCGTGCGTCGAGATGTTCCTGGGATACGCGGGCCATGCCAACAATCTAAAACGAACATTCATTCTTGACAAGCGCGACACGCGGCGGGACAGTGAGGACCAGAAAAACGAACGATCCTTCTCTTTGAATCGAGGCGCACGATGTCCGCCACGCCCACTCACCGCACGATCGCGGTGATGGCTCTCGTCCCCGCCCTGGTCGCGCTGGCCCTGTGGGCCTTCGCCTGGCCCGCCGCCCGTACCGCTCCCCGGGATCTCCCCATCGGCGTCGCCGGCCCGGCGTCCGCGGTCGCCCAGGTCGAACAGCGCCTGGAACAACGGCCGGACGCCTTCGAGGTGCACCGCTACACCGATGAGACCGCCGCCCGTGAGGCGATCGAGGACCGCGTTGTATACGGAGCGGTCGTCGTCACCCCGGAAGGGCCGCAGCTGCTGACCGCCTCCGCGGGGAGCGCCGTGGTCGCCGGACTGCTGAAGGAAGCCGTCACCGCGCACGCCCCTGCCGGCGAGCCGGTGAAGGTGACCGATGTGGTGGCCGCCCCCGCCGGCGATCCGCGCGGCGGCGGGCTGGCGTCGAGCATCCTGCCGCTGGCCCTGGCGGGTGTGGCGGCAGGAGTCATGGTGACGGTGCTCGGATTGCGCGGGAGCCGCGCGGCGCTCGCCCTGACCGGCGCGGCAGCACTGGTCGGACTCACGGCCGCCGCTCTCGCTCACAGCTGGCTCGGCCTGCTGAACGGCAACTGGTGGGCCGAAGCGGGAGTCCTCGGGCTGACCGTCCTCGCCATCGCGGGCGGCGTCGCGGGCTTCGCCGCACTGCTCGGCACCCGTGGCATCGCCCTCGGCAGTCTGCTGATGGTCCTGATCGGCAATCCGTTCTCGGGAGCCGCGAGTGCGCCGGAACTGCTGCCGGACCCCGCGGGAGTGATCGGCCAGTGGCTCCCGCCGGGTGCGGGTGCCCAACTGCTGCGATCGGTCTCGTACTTCGACGGCAGCGGTGCGGGCGCAGCGGTCCTCACGCTCTCGCTGTGGGCAGCGCTCGGACTCGCCGCGGTGCTTGCGGGCGGGCGGAGCGCGCAGCCGGCCGATGCGTCGAAGGAGTCGCTGCGACCCGTGCCGGCACCGGTCGGCTGAGCCCCCACGACCAGCCGCGCGTCCCCGCTGTAGCGGACGGGGACGCGCGGCTTTCTGCTGCGCGGGCGGGCGCCGGGCGGGCTTGTGCGGTGCGGGCCGGCGCCGGGCCCGCGCCACCGATGCGTGCTGGACCGGCCGAACACCCGGCTTGTGCCACTCGGGCGCGTGCTGGACCGGGCTGGGCACGAGGGGCTTGTGCCACTCGGGCGCGTGCTGGGCCGGGCTGGGCACCCGGGCTTGTGTCACTCGGGGGGCCGCACGATGCCGAGCCGGGCGGCAGGTCGTACCGGCCGATCGAGGCGGCGAAACGGCCACGACGGAAGGGCCTCCCCATATGCCCGGGACACCGCGCCCCGGCAACGCTGTGAACCGTCGAGCCCGGACGGCACACCCCCGGGCACCGGGCCGCGAGCCGTGAAGCTCAGCCGCCCGCTGCCCGCCGGGGACGCCGGACTTCACCAGGGCGCGCGGCCCCGTGAGGCCCAGACCTCCGCCGCGCGCCCGGGCGCGCGGCGCGCGTCAGCCGTGTGTGTCGGGCCGGCGGTGCTCCGCCGTGAGTCCGAAGCGCCCCCGTTCGCCGGAAGCGGACGAGAGGGAGCCGACGGACGAGACCGAACTGACCACCTGCTCCTCCGCGCCGTCCTGAGCCTGCTCCAGTCGTTCCAGGTCAGCGGCCGAGACGAGCGCCACGAGGGGCTTTCCGTGCCGGGTGACGACGACTCGTTCGCCCCCGTAGACGACGCGGTTGATCAGATCGGCGAGCTCTGCGCGGGCTTGCGTCACCGGAATCTCGTAGGCCATGCTCCCCATCATAACCGCCTGTACGTCCTGTACATTTTTTACAGAACCGTGCCAGGCGCGCACGGAGGAGACGCACTCATGGAGAAGAGGCCCGCCATGCACCGTCCGGTCGCCCGCTATGTCCTGCCGCAGTTCACCGAGCGCACGAGCTCGGGGACCCGCACCCTCGACCCGTACTCCAGGTTGCTGGAGGAGCGGATCGTCTTCCTCGGGACGGAGGTGGACGACACCGCGGCCAACGATGTGATCGCCCAGCTCCTGCACCTCGAGTACGCGGCCCCGGACCGGGACATCTCGCTCTACATCAACTCCCCCGGCGGCTCGCTCAGCGCCATGGCCGCGATCCACGACACGATGCAGGTGGTCACCTGCGACGTGGAGACGACCTGTCTGGGCCAGGCCGCATCGACGGCCGCCCTGCTGCTCGCCGCCGGCGCACCCGGGAAGCGGATGGCACTGCCGGGTGCGCGGATCGTCCTGCAACAGCCCGAGACCGACGAGCCGTTGCGGGGTCAGCCGTCCGATCTGGACATCGCGGCACAGGAGTTGCTGCGACTGCGGGCCCAACTGGTCGCGATGCTCGTGACGCACACCGGCCAGACGTCCGAGCGGATCGCGGCCGACCTGGAGCGCGTCAAGATCTTCGACGCCGAGGCGGCCAAGGAGTACGGGCTGCTCGACCACGTCATCCGGAACCGCAAGACGTCACTCTCCGCCCCCGGTTCACGGTGAGGCCGAGCCATGCCGCTTCCCGAACCGCCACCGCTGCCCGCGCTGACACGCGCCGAGGGCGACCTGATCGATGCCTTTCTCGAGGTCGTCGATCTGCTGGGGCGGATCAATCCGGCCCGCGCGACCCACACCTACGGCGCACTGCGCGCGGCCCAGGCGCTCGTCGGCCGGGCGAGCGCCCTGCGGGACGCCCTGACACTCATGCACCTGCGCGGCGAGAGCGAGATGCACCCGGCAACCCTCGGCCATGCGCTGCGGGTTCTTGACGGTGATCGGAGGACGCGGCGGGTGACCCTGCCGCCTCCGACGGAGAACTGACGGCGCCTCGGATCGTGTCAACCGCCGAATGGGTACGAGATTTCCTACCCCATTCGGTGGAGCCGTTGCACCCTATATGCCTACGGTCAACTTGCGCACCACGACCACCGATCTGGCGGAATAACTCATTCCGGTGCTGGTGCGAGCGTCCTCGGGTGTCGCGCGGCGAGCGGCCGAACACCCCTGTCCACCCGAACAGGTGAGTGGTGTCGAAACTCACATATCGCCGTTTCAGCTCGGAAATCCGGCGCGCCATGGGTCAAGATCCCTGGGACGACAAGCCCCCGTCACCTCGGCGGGGCGGTCCGGGCGGACGCCGAGTCCTGCCGCCGATCCGGACGTCTGGTCGACAGAAGTGCTTCGGCAGGAGTGGAGGACCCGAGCAACACGGGGCAGCCGGAAAGTCCGGCCGTCCCTCGGGGTGAAGCCGCGTTATGCAGCCGGGCACCTTCGTCCGCCCGAACCCGACAGGTCATCCTTCACAGGCGGCTGACGAAGGGTTGCGCATGAGTGCGCAGAAGCATGTCCCGTTCTTGATGACACGGGCGGGTGCCGTATCGGCCCTGACCCTGGCCGCCGTCGGCGGCTCCATGCTCGTGCCGGGTGCCTCGTCGGAGGCGTACGCAGCAACCACCCACGCCGGCAAGGCGTTGAAGGTGGCCGCGTCGAAGAAGGGCGCGCCGTACAAGTACGGCGCCATGGGTCCCTCCCGCTTCGACTGCTCGGGCCTGACGCTGTATTCGTACAAGAAGGCGGGCAAGAAGCTCCCCCGTACGGCCCAGCAGCAATACAACAAGACGCGTCATATCAAGGCCTCTTCACGGCAGGTGGGTGACCTCGTCTTCTTCCATTCCGGCAGGAGCGTCTATCACGTGGGTATCTACGCCGGCAGCGGGAAGATCTGGCACTCCCCCAAGACCGGTTCCTGGGTGAAGCTCGACAAGATCTGGACCAAGAGCGTCTGGTACGGGCGCGTCGGCTGACGGCACGCCACCGAGGGTGTACCGGCGGACGGTTGTCCCGGCCCGCCGGTGCGCCCGGGCAACGCCCGGTGTCCATGACGCCCGGCGTCAGTGCGCCAGCGGCTGGACGAGCAGTGTCGCGCCCAGCGCCGTGAGCGCGCCGCCGGTGACGCCCTCCACGGCACGGGTGGCCCGCGGCCTGCGCAGCCACGGGCCGAGCCGGTCCACCAGCAGCGCCACCAGCGGGAACCAGACCAGGGCGAGCGCGACGACGATCGTCGCCAGCTGCAGCGTGCGCGGCAGCACGGGGGCGCCCGCCGGCACGAACTGCGGCAGCAGACTGAGGAAGAGCACCGGGGCCTTCGGGTTCAGCACATTGGTGAGGAACCCCTGCCTCAGACCGCGGCGGGTCCCGTCGGCCGCCGTTCCGCCCTCGTCCGCCACGACGGGCCGGGGCCGCAGCGCCGAGCGCACCGCCCGTACTCCCAGGTAGAGCACATACACTCCGCCGGCGATCTGGAGCGTGCGGAAGAGGACCGGCACGGCGACGAGCACCGCCGCGAGCCCGGCCACGGCCAGCGCGGTGTGCACCAGCAGACCTCCCGCCACCCCGATGGCCGAGGCCACGCCGGCGCGCCGTGAGGCCAGCGCGTTGCGTACGACGACGGTGAAGTCCGCGCCCGGCATGGCGACCATGCCCGCAGCGATCCCGGTGAAGGCAACCAGTTGTGCGTCCATGCCAGCCATCCTGGACCTGCGGAGGCTTTAGTGTGTATAGGCAATCTTCTGGGTCTGCCCAAAGCAATGCTTAAGGGGTGCCATGTACGACCCGACACGGCTTGCCGCGCTGGTGGCGGTCGCCGAGGCCGGTTCGATCACCCAGGCCGCCGTGCGCCTCGGCTACACGCCGCCCGCGCTCTCCCAGCAGCTGGCCAAGCTGGAGCGCGAGGCGGGCGCGGCCCTGCTGATCCGGCACCACCGCGGTACCCGGCTCACCGCCGCGGGCGAGGTGCTCGCGACCCGCGCCCGGCGGGTGCTGGACGAGATGGACCAGGCGCGTCACGAACTGGCGCGGCTGTCGGGGCTGTCCGGCGGACGGCTGCGGGTCGGCACCTTCACCACTGTCGGCATCCATCTGCTGCCTCCGGTGCTGAGCGCGTTCCGCCGTGCCCACCCTGATGTCGATCTCACGGTCGCGGAGTACGAACCCCCGCAGGGGGTCCTCGCGGTGGCGGCGGGCGATGTGGACCTCGCGCTGACCCACACCTACGAGCCCAATGAACCGGCCGCGGCGCCGGCGGGAGCGGTTCTCGAACCGCTGCTGGTCGAGGAGTTGGTCCTGGTGACCTCGCCCGGCCATGCGCTGGCGGGTGGTTCGGGCCGGCTGCCCGTCGAGGAGCTGGCGGGCCAGCCGTTGATCAGCAGCGCCCCCGCCCACCCGCCGCGCAAGGGCGTGGAGGGAGCGCTGGCCCGAGCCGGTGCCACACCCTCCGTGGTGTGCGAGACACCGGGCTACGCCCTGGTGTGCGCCCTGGTCAGCTCGGGGCTCGGAGTGGCGGTGGTACCGGAGATGGTGGCCTCCATGTCCGTCACCCCGCTGGGCGTACGGCAGTTGGAGCCGGCTGCGTTCCGGCGGACCATCTCGGTGGCCCACCGCGGGGACGAGTCGGGTCCGGCGGCCGCTTCCCTGCGGGCCCTGCTGCGCGGGGCGTTCGGCCGCGCGACGGGCTGAAGCCGCCGAAGCGCCCGTCACCGGCGACCCATCGAACGCGCCGTCGTTCGGCCCGTCACCGGCGACCCATCGAACGCGCCGTCGTTCGGCCCGTCACGGAGACCCCTCGGACGCGCCGTCGTTCACCCCGGGACCGGCGCCGTCCACGGCAGCGCGATCCAGACCGTCTTGCCGCCCTCCGCGGTGGGGGTCACCGACAGGCGGCCACCGCACTCCGCCGTGAGGCTGCGGATGATGATCATGCCCCTGCCGTTGTCCTGCCGTACGGCGGCGGGCAGTCGCTGTGGCCAGCGCGGGTGGCTGTCCGTGACACCGATGACCAGTTCCTCGTCCCGCTCCAGCCGCAGATCGACCGTGAAGGTCGGTGACTGGCCGAAGGTGTGCTGGACCGCGTTCGTGGTCAGTTCGGAGACGATCAGCCGGACCGTGTCGCCTGCCTCGTCGTCCGCCGGAAGACCCCACTCGGAGAGGATGTCCGTAACGAATTTCCGGGCCGCGGAAACCGAGGCGGGATCGCTCGGCAGAGTGACGGAGGCTTCCTGAAGGTCGGCCATGGCGACGCTGTCCCTTTCCCACCGCGGCCGGGCTCCAACTCGTGGCGGATGATGCGCGGGCGGCCGCGGATTGCGCTTCGCGCCAGAGTGCCACTCCTCGCCCCGCCGGAGGTGGCGATCCACCAAGATATGTAGATATCTGTCGCTCGAAGCGGTGAACTCTGCTACGCGAGACCGGATTTGGTCCGCGCCGTCCCGTCCCTGGTCACGGGCGCGGCGAAACCGCCGAACGGCGTCCGCGGGCCGCGGCGGGCGCGAACGGGAGTGCGCCGTCCGCGACCGGCCCCCTGACGGGCCGCGTTCGGTGATGTCAGCCGGCCGGCGCCGTCTCCACGATCGTGGCGACGGCCCGGGCGATCTGCTCCTCGGTGAGATCCGCGCGGGCCGTCAGCCGCAGCCGCGAGATGCCGTCCGGGACCGACGGCGGGCGGAAGCAGCCGACGCCCAGACCCGCCGCCCGGCAGTCCGCGGCCCACTGCAGCGCCGCCTCCGGCGAGGGCGCCCGTACCGACACCACGGCAGCGTCCGGCCGTACGGCGGTCAGACCCTGGGCCGTCAGCCGCTGGTGCAGGGTCCCCGCGACCGCGCGCGCCCGCCCGGCGAGCTCCGGCTCGCGCCCCAGCAGCCGCAGGGCGGCCAGGGCGGCGCCCGCGGCGGCCGGCGCGAGTCCCGTGTCGAAGATGAACGTCCGTGCGGTGTTGACCAGGTGGTCGATGACCCGCGCGGGGCCGAGGACCGCGCCGCCCTGGCTGCCCAGCGACTTGGAGAGGGTCAGCATCGCGACGACCCCCTCGTCGCCCGCGAGCCCTGCGGCCGCCGCGGCTCCCCGGCCGCCCTCGCCGAGGACGCCCAGGCCGTGGGCGTCGTCCACGAGCAGCGCGGCGCCGTGCTCCCGGCACGCCTGCGCGAGAGCGGGCAGCGGTGCGGCGTCGCCGTCGACGGAGAAGACGGAGTCGGTGACGACGAGAGCACGCCGGCCTGGGTGCGCGTCGAGCGTCTTGCGGACGGCCTCGGCATCGGCGTGCGGGGAGATCGCGGTCTCCGCGCGGGAGAGCCGGCAGCCGTCCACGATCGAGGCGTGGTTGCCGGCGTCGGAGACGATCAGCGACCCGCGATCGCTCAGCGCGGTGACCGCGGCGAGATTGGCCGCATAGCCGGAGGACAGGACGAGGGCGGCCTCGAATCCGCAGAACGCGGCCAGTTCCCGTTCCAGTTCGGCGTGCAGCGCGGTGCTGCCCGTGACGAGCCGGGAGCCGGTCGCGCCGGCGCCCCAGCGCTGCGCCGCCTCGGCGGCCGCGGCCGTGATCTCCGGCCGGCGGGTCAGTCCCAGGTAGTCGTTGCCCGCAAGATCCAGCAGCTCGGAGTCGGCGTCGCGGGGCCGGAGCGTCCGGACGAGACCCGCGCTCGCACGGCGGCGGGACTCGTCGTCGATCCAGTCGAAAGGATCCTGGGTCATGGTGGTCCGGTCCTTTTTGTAGGCAGCGCACAGACCCTAACCGGGCCGGCTCGCGGAACCGATGTGGCCATACACACACCTCATTCGGGCTCTGTTGTCGGGTTCCGCCTTGGCCGGGACGTGTGCCGTACGTCAGGATCTGGCGCATGGACCTGCTGAACACGCTGGTGGAGAAGGGGCTGCGGCGCGAGCTGCCGACCCGTGAAGAGGCGCTCGCCGTACTGGCGACCTCAGACGACGACCTGCTCGAAGTGGTGGCCGCGGCCGGCAAGGTACGCCGTCAGTGGTTCGGGCGCCGGGTGAAGCTCAACTATCTGGTGAACCTCAAATCGGGGCTGTGTCCCGAGGACTGCTCCTACTGCTCGCAGCGGCTGGGGTCCAAGGCCGAGATTCTCAAGTACACCTGGCTGAAGCCCGACGAGGCATCCGAGGCTGCCGCCGCGGGTGTGGCGGGCGGCGCGAAGCGCGTCTGCCTGGTCGCGAGCGGCCGCGGCCCGACGGACCGGGACGTGGACCGCGTCTCCAAGACCATCGAGGCCATCAAGGAGCAGAACGAGGACGTCGAGGTCTGCGCGTGCCTCGGGCTGCTCTCCGAGGGACAGGCCGAGCGGCTGCGGGACGCCGGCGCCGACGCGTACAACCACAACCTCAACACGTCCGAGGGGACGTACGGGGACATCACGACCACCCACACCTACGCGGACCGCGTGGACACCGTGCACCAGGCGCAGGCCGCGGGCCTGTCGGCCTGCTCCGGTCTGATCGCGGGCATGGGCGAGAGCGACACCGACCTCGTCGACGTCGTCTTCTCGCTGCGTGAGCTCGACCCGGACTCCGTGCCGGTGAACTTCCTGATCCCCTTCGAGGGCACGCCGCTGGCCAAGGAGTGGAACCTCACCCCGCAGCGCTGTCTGCGGATTCTCGCCATGGTGCGGTTCGTCTGCCCGGACGTCGAGGTGCGGCTCGCGGGCGGCCGTGAGGTCCATCTGCGGTCGATGCAGCCGCTCGCCCTGAACCTGGTGAACTCGATCTTCCTCGGTGACTATCTGACCAGCGAGGGCCAGGCGGGCAAGGCGGACCTCGACATGATCGCGGACGCCGGGTTCGAGGTGGAGGGCGCGGAGACGACGACGCTGCCGAAGCACCGACAGGGCGGCTGCGGTTCCGTGTGCGGCGGCGAGTCGTCCGACGCTCCGGCCGAAGCGCCCGCCGAGGTCCGTGCGGAGGCCAACGCCGCCCGTACGGACCTGGTCTCCGTGCGCCGCCGCGGCGCCGGCACCGACCTTGCTCCCAATGCCTGAGGCGCCCCATGCCTGAACGAGTGCCCCCTGACGAGCTGGTCGCCCTGGACCGGGCCCATGTCTGGCATCCGTACGGTCCGATGCCGGGGCGCAGCGACCCGCTGGTCGTGGACTCCGCGTCCGGGGTACGGCTGCGGCTCGCCGAACCCGCCCACGGGCAGCATGAGTTGATCGACGGGATGTCGTCGTGGTGGTCGGCCATCCACGGCTACAACCACCCCGTCCTCAACGACGCGGCACGCGATCAGCTGGACCGCATGAGCCATGTGATGTTCGGCGGGCTCACCCACGAGCCCGCCGTGCGGCTCGCGACGCGGCTCGTCGAGATCACTCCCGAGCCGCTGCGGCATGTGTTCCTGTGCGACTCCGGGTCGGTGTCGGTCGAGGTCGCCGTCAAGATGTGCCTGCAGTACTGGCGTTCCACGGGCCGCCCGGAGAAGCGCCGGCTGCTCACCTGGCGCGGCGGGTACCACGGCGACACCTGGCAGCCCATGGCGGTGTGCGATCCCGAGGGCGGGATGCACGAGTTGTGGTCGGGGGTGCTGCCGCGGCAGGTCTTCGCGGACGCGCCGCCGGCCGAGTTCGACGAGGCGTACGCCGACCGCCTCCGGGATGCGGTCGCGCGGCACGCCGACGAGCTCGCGGCCGTGATCGTGGAGCCCGTGGTGCAGGGCGCGGGCGGTATGCGCTTCCACTCGCCCGCGTATCTGCGGGTGCTGCGGGAGGCGTGCGACGCCCACGGTGTGCTGCTGATCTTCGACGAGATCGCCACGGGCTTCGGGCGCACGGGCACGCTGTTCGCCGCGGAGCAGGGCGGGGTGTCGCCGGACGTGATGTGTCTGGGCAAGGCGCTGACCGGTGGCTATCTGACGATGGCGGCGACGCTGTGCACCGCACGGGTGGCAGACGGGATCTCGCGCGGCGAGGTGCCGGTACTGGCCCACGGCCCGACCTTCATGGCCAACCCGCTGGCCGCGTCGGTGGCGAACGCCTCCATCGATCTCCTGCTGGCGCAGGACTGGCCCCAGGAGGTCAAGCGCCTGGAGACGGGCCTGCGGGACGGCCTGGCGGAGGCGCGGAACCTGCCCGGGGTGAAGGACGTCCGGGTGCGGGGAGCGATCGGCGTCGTCCAGCTGGACCACGACGTGGACATGGCCGCGGCGACGGAGGCCGCGGTGCGCGCCGGGGTGTGGCTCCGGCCGTTCCGGGACCTGATCTACACGATGCCGCCGTATGTGACCGGGGACGAGGATCTGTCCCGGGTGTGCGAGGCGGTGTGCGCGGCCGCGGCCGCGGGGTGACCAGGGCCGTGGTCGCAGGGTGACCGGGACCCTGGTCGCAAGCCGACCCCGGGCGGGGCAGCGGACTCGCACGGCGCGGGCACGCGGATGACGCACCGTCCGGGACACGGGGCGGGCACGAGGCGCGGCGACATCGCGCCGAGGAACGAGCGGCGCTTCGGCGCCGGTGAACAGATGGGCGGTAGGGCACCATGGCAGTCGTCGTCGTCTCGGGAACCGGGACGGAGATCGGGAAGACCGTCGTCACCGGCGCCGTCGCCGCGCTCGCGCTCGCGCAGGGGCGGACCGTCGCCGTGGTCAAGCCCGCGCAGACCGGCGTCGGGCGCGACGAGCCCGGCGACCTCGCCGAAGTCGCGCGGCTCGCCGGAGGCGTGTTCGGGGTGGAACTGGCCCGGTACCCCGAGCCGCTCGCCCCCGCCACCGCCGCCCGGCGGGCCGGGGCCGCGCCCGTCCTGCCGCAGGAGGTGGCCGACGCCGTGGAGAAACTGGCCGCCGAGTACGACCTCGTCCTCGTCGAGGGCGCGGGCGGACTGCTCGTCCGGTTCGACGACGACGGCGGGACGCTGGCCGACGCCGCCCGGCTGCTGTCGGCTCCCGTCCTGGTCGTCACCACGGCGGGACTCGGCACGCTCAACGCCACCACGCTGACCGGTGAGGCTCTCCGCGCGCGGGGGCTGGCGCAGCTCGGCGTGGTCGTCGGGAGCTGGCCCGCGGACCCGGGGCTGGCCGAGCGGTGCAATCTGACCGACCTCCCCGAGGCCGCGGGGGCCCCGCTGCTCGGGGCCGTACCGGAGGGGTCCGGAACCCTCACGCCCGCGGATTTCCGTGCCCGCGCCGGAGGTTGGCTCGCTCCGGTGCTCGGCGGGTCGTGGGATGCGGAGGCGTTCGGCTCGGTCGTACGCTGACCGGATGCGCGCGCGTATCGACGAGATCGTCTTCGACTGCCACGATCCGGCCCTGCTGGTCCGCTTCTGGGCCGCGCTCGTCGGCGGGGAGCCCGTCGACCGCAGCGCCGGGTGGTCGTACATCGATCCGCCGGGCTCGGTGCGGATCGCGTTCCAGCGTGTGCCCGAGGGCAAGGCCGCGAAGAACCGTGTCCATCTGGATCTCGACGCCGGCGACGTGGACGAGGCGGCGGAACGGGCGGTGACTCTCGGCGCCGTACGGCTGGGCCCGCTCACGACCGACGACCACGGCCGGTTCCAGGTGCTGACGGATCCGGAGGGCAATGAGTTCTGCTTCGTCGCCCCGGGGGGAGAATGACGGTGAACGTCCGCCGTCCCGGACACGCACTGAGGAGGCCGTCATGCCCTTGCGGAGCAGCACAGTGCCGCGGGACGCCGTCCACCATCCGCTGTTCGCCCGTTTCTACGCCCGGTTCAGTGTGGCCGCGGACAAGAGCATCGCGCAGCACCGCAGGGAACTGCTGACCGGGCTCTCCGGCCGGGTGATCGAGGTCGGTGCGGGCAACGGTCTGAACTTCCCGCACTACCCGTCCGCCGTCTCCGAGGTCGTCGCCCTGGAACCCGAACGCCGCCTGCGCGCACTCGCGGTCGAGGCCGCGCGCCGCGCCGATGTCCCGGTCGACGTGGTCCCGGGAGCGGCCGAGGCGCTGCCGGTGAAGAGCGAGGCGTTCGACGCGGCCGTCGTGTCGCTGGTGCTGTGCTCCGTACGGGATCTGCCGCGGGCGCTGGCGGAGATCAGGCGGGTGTTGCGGCCCGGGGGCGAGCTGCGGTTCTTCGAGCACGGCCGCGCCGAGACCGCGGGAATGGCGCGGGCCCAGCGGCTGGTGGACCGTACGGTGTGGCCGCTGCTGTTCGGCGGCTGTCACACGTCGCGGGACACGCTCACGGCCATCGAGGCGGCCGGGTTCGAACTGGGCGAACACCGGCGGCTGCGGGTGCCGGAGCAGGGCATGCAGGTGCCGAGCTCTCCGTGTGTCCTCGGCAGGGCGTACCGTACCGCCGCCGAGAGCTGATCGCGGGCAGCGACGGCTCCCTTCGTCACCGACTGCCGCCCCCAGAACGGCACATGGCGGCACAGGACGGCGCATCACGGCCGTGGCGGCTCTTTTCGGCCGGCTGTGACCACGCCTGCGGTCCGTCCCGTCGTCCCCTCCGGCGAACACCGCCTCGAACACCACGTGCCTGCCCCTTACATCAACCCCGAGAACCGGGCCCTGCGACGGATACCGGGCACCTCCGGCCGTTCTCTAGTCTCTGGAAGCCTGAGTCTCAGCACGTTGTAGGGCACCGGAGCGAGTCGGAGCGGCACGACCCAGGAGGCGGCCATGTCCACACCTGCCACTGCACCCACCCACGGCCGGGCCACGGGCGTTCCGCTCGCCGCGCGGGCCCGGGCGCTGACCAAGGCGTACGGGAGCGGGGAGACGAGCGTCCGCGCACTGGACGCCGTCGACGTCGACATCGCCCGCGGGCGGTTCACGGCGGTGATGGGCCCGTCCGGTTCGGGCAAGTCCACGCTGATGCACTGCCTCGCAGGACTCGACACCGTCTCGGCGGGCCAGGTGTGGCTCGGGGACACGGAGATCACGGGGCTCAACGACCGCGAGCTGACCAGGCTTCGACGGGACCGGATCGGCTTCATGTTCCAGGCGTTCAATCTGCTGCCCACACTCACGGCGGCCGAGAACATCACCCTCCCCATGGACATCGCCGGACGCAAGCCCGACCAGGAGTGGCTGGAGCGGGTCATCGACACCCTGGGGCTCCGCGACCGCCTCCGGCACCGGCCCGCACAGCTGTCCGGCGGACAGCAGCAGCGAGTGGCCTGTGCGCGCGCCCTGGCGTCCCGCCCGGAGTTGATCTTCGCCGACGAACCGACCGGCAATCTCGACTCCCGCGCCGGCGCCGAAGTCCTCGGATTCCTCCGCGAGGCGGTGGACCACCTGGACCAGACGGTCGTGATGGTCACGCACGATCCGGGCGCCGCGGGCCACTCCGATCTGGTGCTCTACCTCGCGGACGGGCGGATCGTGGACGCGATGCCGGAGCCGACGGCCGAGGCCGTGCTGGAGCGGATGCGCCTGTTCTCCGGCGGCCGGACGCAACCACCGCCCGCCGGGGCCGACACCCTGGCCAAGGACTGAGGGCGCGCCGTGCTCAGAGCGACTCTGCGGAGCTTCTTCGCGCACAAGGGCCGGCTGCTGCTGTCGATGCTCGCGATCCTGCTGTCCGTCGCCTTCGTCAGCGGATCGCTGATCTTCTCGGACACCGTCTCCCGTACCTTCGACCGGCTCTTCGCCTCCACCTCCGCCGATGTCACGATCGCGCCGAAGGAAGGGGTCGGCGAGAGTCTGCCGACCGGCGTCGTACGGACGGTGCCGGCCTCGCTCGCGGACCGGGTGGGTGCCATCGACGGGGTCGCCGGCACCCACGTCGACGCGGCCGTCGAGAACATCACGGTCGTCGACGACCGCAACGAGCCCGTCGGGCCCACCAGTGGCGCGCCCACCATCGCCACCAACTGGTACGTCACCGACCGCAGTCCCGTGAAACTCACCAACGGCCGCGCGCCGCGCGGCCCCGGCGAGGCGCTGCTGGACCGGGACACCGCCGACAAGGCGAAGCTGGGCATCGGCGACCCGCTCACGCTCCTCGCCCAGCCCGGTTCCTTCCGGGTCGAGATCGTCGGCATCGCGACGTTCCGGACCACCAACCCCGGTGCGGCGCTGGTCTTCCTGGACACACCGACCGCGCAGGCCAAGGTGCTGGGCAGGCCCGGCGAAGCCACCTCGATCTCGGTCGACGCCGCCGAGGGCGTCAGCGACGACACGCTCAAGCGGCGGGTCGCCGCCGAACTCGGTGACGCCTACGACCTCAAGACCGCCGACGAACAGGCGGAGTCCGACGCGGCGCAGCTCGGCGGATTCCTCGACGTGATCAAGTGGGTGATGCTGGGCTTCGCGGGCGTGGCCGTCCTGGTGGGCGTCTTCCTGATCGTCAACACCTTCTCGATGCTGATCGCACAGCGCACCCGCGAACTGGGGCTGCTCCGCGCGCTCGGGGCCGACCGCCGCCAGGTGCGCCGTTCGGTGCTGACCGAGGCGGTGCTCCTGGGGCTGGTCGGCTCGACGCTCGGTCTCGCCGCCGGAGTCGGACTGGCGGCCGGGCTCATCGGGCTGATGAGCGCGTTCGGCATGAACCTCAGTGCCGCCGAGATGGTCGTGGGACCGGCGACTCCCGTCTCCGCGTACGCCGTGGGTCTCGGCGTCACCTTCCTGGCCGCGTATCTGCCCGCCCGCCGGGCCGCCCGGGTCTCCCCGATGGCGGCCCTCGTCGACGCCGAAGTCCAGGGCGTGGGACGGCCGTTGAAGGTCCGCGCCGTCGCCGGATCCCTCATGGCCGCCGCGGGCGCGGGCGCGCTCGCGGGCTGTGCGGTGAGCGACCGGACGGCAACGGCGTCCCTGCTGCTCGGACTCGGCGTGGTGCTCACGCTGGTCGCCACGATCGTCGCGGGTCCGCTCCTCGTACGGCCCGTGATCCGGGTGCTGGGCGGGGCGTTCCCCAAGGTCTTCGGGTCGGTGGGCAGGATGAGCCAGCGCAACGCCCTGCGCAATCCCCGGCGTACGGGCGCCACGGCCGCCGCGCTGATGGTCGGGCTGGCCCTGGTCGGCGGGCTGTCGATCGCGAGCGCGTCGATGACCAAGTCGTTCGACAACCAGATCGACAAGACGCTCGGCGCCGACTTCGTCGTCCAGAACAGCAACTTCATGCCCTTCCCGCAGGAGATCACCGAGAAGGTGCGGGCCGTCGAGGGCGCGGGAACGGTCGTACGTCAGCGCTTCGCGCCTCTCGCGCTGACACTGCCGGACGGCAAGCGGGTGGAGTCGACGGCCTCCGGCTACGACCCGAAGCTGGACGAGGCCGCCAACATCACGTACGCGAGCGGAACCACCGCGACCGCACTGGCCGCCGACAGCATCGCCATGGACGTCGCGTACGCGGACGAACACCGGGTGCGCGTCGGGTCGGTGCTGCCGGTCGAGTTCCCGGGCGGGCGGAAGGCCCGGCTGACCGTCGGGGCGCTCACGGACATGGACCAGACGGGCGGGCCGGGCATGGAGGGCGCTCTGTTCATGGGTCTGGCGACCGTCGAGAAGTATCTGCCGGGCGGTCAGGACGCCGCGGTCTTCGTCAACGCGGCCGACAGCGGCGCCACGGATGATCTGCGGACCGGTCTCGAAGCCGCGCTCGACCCGTATCCCCAGGTGCAGGTGCGCGACCAGGCCGACTACAAGGACCTGGTCCGCCAGCAGATCGCCGTGATGCTCTACCTCGTCTACGCCCTGCTCGGGCTGGCCATCGTCATCGCGGTGCTCGGGGTCGTCAACACCCTCGCCCTGTCGGTGGTGGAACGGACGCGGGAGATCGGACTGCTGCGCGCGATCGGCCTCTCCCGGGTGCAGCTGCGGCGGATGATCCGGCTGGAGTCCGTGGTGATCGCGGTCTTCGGGGCGTTGCTGGGGCTGGCGCTGGGCGTGGTGTGGGGCGTGGCCGTCCAGCAGGTGCTGGCGCTGGAGGGCCTGACCGCGTTCGCCGTGCCGTGGGGAACGGTGATCGCGGTGGTGGTGGGATCGGTGGTCGTCGGCCTCGCGGCGGCGGTGCTGCCGGCGCTCCGCGCGTCGCGGATGAACGTGCTGGCGGCGATCGCCCACGAGTAGGGGAGCGACTGCTCCATGACGACGGACACCTGCCGAAGACGGCCCAACGGCCCCGCCCTCCGCTGCTGATCGGCGGCAACGGGGACAAGGTCCTGCAACTCGCCACGGAGCACGCCGACATCATCGCGTTCACAGGCGCCCGGGACAGCAGGGACGGGCTCCGGGTGCTCACCGCCGAGGAGGTCGACGGGCGGGTAGCGGCGTACCGCAGGATGGCCGGCGGCCGGTCCGCGGAGCAGGAGCTCAATCTGCTGCTCCAGTTCGTCGCGGTCACCGACGACCGCGAGGCCCCGGTCAAGGAGCTGCTGCCCCGGGTCCCGCATCTGAGTGTCGAGCAGGTGCTGGACGTGCCCCTGCCGGCCGTCGGGACGGTAGAGGCGATCGCCGGCCGGCTGCGCTTGCAACGTGAGCGCTACGGCTTCAGCTACTTCACCGTCCTCGACCCCTACCTGGAGACGTTCGCGCCGGTGATGGACGAACTGCGCAACGGCTGAGCGGCGCGGAAGGCGAGGGTGCGACGCGGTGTCCCGAACCCTGAAAGCCGGTGGCAGGCACGCTCCCCCGCGTGCTTGGCTCGGCCCGTGATCGATCTGCGCATACGGACCGCCCGGCCGGACGAGGCGACGAGAGTTCTGGCCTTCTGGAAGGAGGCGGCCGAGGGGACCAGCGTCACGGACGACGTGGACGGCGTCACCCGGCTGGTCTCCCGTGACCCCGAGGCTCTGATCCTCGCCGAGTCCGACGGCCTGCTCGTCGGGTCCGTGATCGCGGGCTACGACGGATGGCGGTGTTCCCTCTACCGCCTCGCCGTCCTCCCCTCCCACCGCAGACGCGGTGTCTCGCGCGCCCTGCTGGAGGCGGCGGAGCGCCGGTTCGCCGCCGTCGGCGGACGCCGTGGCGATGCCATGGTTTTGGAAGCCAACGAACAGGCACACGGAGCATGGGCGGCCGCCGGGTACCGGAGGGAGGACCACTGGCGGCGCTGGGTGAAACCGTTCGCGGGCCCCTCCCGTCCCGAATGACTTTGCCGGTCCTTTACCATGGGTGAATCATCACTCTCCGCATGAA
The DNA here is from genome assembly GCF_042714725.1 of Streptomyces sp. NPDC058685. Lineage (NCBI taxonomy): Bacteria > Bacillati > Actinomycetota > Actinomycetes > Kitasatosporales > Streptomycetaceae > Streptomyces > Streptomyces sp. NPDC058685. The sequence continues at coordinate 37,130 of NZ_JBHXSL010000023.1, read as the reverse complement.
AGGTGTGAGCGTCCGTCCATGGGCGAGCCTCCCAGTAGCAGACATCGCGCGTTCCTCCTCCCGCTGTCCGATCATGGGACGGAGGTGACCCGATGACGGAAGTGCTCCTGCTCCTCGTGGCCGTGCTGCTCTCACTGGCCTGCGGTGCCTTCGTCGCGGCGGAGTTCTCGCTCACCACGGTCGAGCGCGCCGACCTCGAGAAGGCCGTCGAGCGGGGTGAACGAGGCGCGGCGAGCGCCCTCAAGGCCGTGCGCGGCCTCACCTTCCAGCTCTCGGGCGCCCAGCTCGGGATCACCGTCACCAACCTGATCGTCGGCATGCTGGCCGAGCCCTCGGTCGCCAAGCTGATCCGCGGTCCGGTCGAGGCGGCCGGGCTCTCGCCCTCCATGGCCTCCTCGGTGGCCCTCGTCCTCGGTACGGCGCTGTCCACCCTCGTGCTGATGGTCGTCGGCGAACTGGTGCCGAAGAACTGGGCCATCTCCTCCCCGCTGGCCGTGGCCAAGGTGGTCGCCCCCGCGCAGCGGGTCTTCACCGCCGCCTTCAAGCCGCTGATCAGCCATCTCAACAACACGGCCAACCGCATCCTGCGCCGGCTCGGCATGGAGCCGACCGAGGAGCTGGCCTCGGCCCGCAGCCCGCAGGAACTGGTCGCCCTGGCCCGTCACTCCGCGAAGGAGGGCGCGCTGGAGGCGGACACCGCCGAGCTGTTCGTCCGGACCCTGAAGCTCGCCGAGCTGACCGCGGAGAACGTGATGACCCCGCGCGTGCAGGTCACCGCGCTGGAGGTGCAGGCCACGGCCGAGGACGTCGCCAACGCGACCCGCGCGACCGGCCTCTCCCGCTTCCCCGTCTACCGCGGCAGCCTCGACACCGTCGTCGGCATCGCCCACATCAAGGACGTCCTGGCGGTACCGGCCGACGACCGGCCCCGCCGCGGCATCACCGAGCTGCTGCGCGAGCCGTTGCTGGTGCCGGAGACCCTCACGGTCGACCGGCTCCTCGACCGGCTGGCCGGCAAGTCGACGATGGCCGTCGTCATCGACGAGTACGGCGGCACGGCCGGTGTCGTGACGATGGAGGACATCGTCGAAGAGGTCGTCGGCGAGGTACGCGACGAACACGATCCCCACGAGACGCCGGACCTCGCACCCGCCGGCCAGGACGCCGACGGCCGCACGCTGTGGTCGGCCGACGGCGCGGCCCGCACCGACCAGCTGGAGCGCATCGGCCTGCGGGTGCCGGAAGGCCCGTACGAGACGCTCGCGGGTCTGATCGCCACCGAACTGGGACGCATCCCCGTCGAGGGCGACCGCATCGACCTCGAAGGCTGGCGCCTCGATGTCGTGGACGCCTCCGGGCGGCGCGCCGCGAGGGTGCTGATGCACGCTCCGCTCCCCTCGGCCGACGAGCCCGTGGAGGCCGGACGATGACCGCGATCCAACTTCTCATCGGCCTGCTGACCCTGGTGGTCAACGCCTTCTTCGTCGGCGCCGAATTCGCTCTGATCTCCGTGCGTCGCAGCCAGATCGAGCCCCACGCGGAGGCCGGCGACCGGCGGGCCCGCAGTGTCATATGGGGCCTGGAGCACGTGTCGGCGCTGCTGGCGGCGGCCCAGCTCGGGATCACACTGTGCACCCTGGTGCTCGGCATCGTCGCCGAGCCCGCGATCGCGCATCTGCTGGAGCCGCTGTTCGACGCGGTGGGCGTGCCGCACGGTGCGGTGCACCCGATCTCGTTCGTGATCGCGCTGGCCGTGGCCACGTATCTGCACATGCTCCTCGGCGAGATGGTGCCGAAGAACATCGCTCTCGCGGAGCCGACCCGCAGCGCTCTGCTCCTCGGCCCGCCGCTGGTGGCGCTCGCGCGGGCGCTGCGCCCGGTGATCTTCTCGATCAACGCCTGCGCCAACGCCCTGCTGAAGCTGCTGAGGGTCGAGGCCAAGGACGAGGTGGCCGCCACCTACTCGGACGACGAACTCGCCCGGATGGTGCGGGACGCCGGCGAGGCGGGCCTGCTCGACGACCGTTCGGCGGGACGTCTGCGCGACGCTCTGGAGCTGGGCCGCCGTCCCGTGCGGGACGTGGTCAGGCCGGTCGAGCAGGTGGTGTACGCGCAGGCGGGGACCACTCCGGAGCAGCTGGAGCGTCTGGCCGCCGAGTCCGGGTACTCACGTTTCCCGGTGGTCGACGCCCGCCGCATCCTCGGCTATCTCCATGTGAAGGACGCCCTGGACGCGGCTCCGCGCGACGAGCCCTTCCCGGTCACGGCGCTGCGGCCGATCGCCCGGGTCCGTGCGGCGACCCCGCTGGACGACGTACTGACCGCGATGCGCCGCAGCCGCACACACCTGGCGGCGGTGCTGGACGAGGACGACTCCCCGGTGGGCCTGGTGACGATGGAGGACGTGCTGCGGGAGCTGGTGGGCCGGCGCGACTAGTCCCCGTCTCCTGACGGTCGGCGCAGGACCGGATCGAGCCGCTGACGGCGGCCGGTCCGGTCCTCGCACGACCGGGGCCCGTCGCCTGCGGCGCACCGCATCCGACGCCGCGCGCTGATCCACCGGGGATGGCGGGACAGCCCTCAGAACGCCGTCGCCCGGAGCCACGCGTCGAGCGTCGCGCGTTCGCCGGAGACATCGAAGCGCGGGTCGTCGGACCGGTACCGGCCGTACAGCAGGAGCAGCAGATCGCCCGCCGCTCCTTGGACACGGGCCGACGCCTCGGGCCCGTCGGCGCGGGCCGGGACCGCAGGGCGGGGGCCGGAGCCCGAGGCCGTCCAGCGGTACCCGCTGCCGCCGAACGAGACGGTCCAGCCCGCCCCCGTGTCCGTGGCCACCAGCCGCAGCGAACCCCCGGGCAGGACGCCGACGGGTTCCGCGAGCCACGGGTAGCAGGGCAGGTTCTCCAGGAACTCCTCGATCCCGTCGGCCGCCGTGCCCGGAACGATCCGCGGCTCCTGGCCCAGTGCGAGTTCGGCGTCCGCGAGGTGGACGAGGGCCTCGAAGAGCAACCGGCGGGGGAAGAACCGCACCCGCTGGTCGGCGCCGTGCGACCACATCGGGGTGTCCGGGTCGACGCCGCGCATCGTACGGACCGAGCCCTCCGCGCTGCGGGCCAGCCACTGGGGGTACGCAGCCGGGTCGTCCGGGAGGTCCAGCGGCACGTCCTTCGACCAGACGCGTTCGGCGGCGCGGGTGCGCACCAGATGCTCCATCCAGCGGTGGGTGGTGCCGTGGTGCCGTACGAGGTCCGCGAAGGTCCAGCCGGGGCAGGTCGGCACCGGCGTCGCCGGGTCCACGTCCCGTACGGTCTGAACGAAGCGCCGCCCCAGGTCCTCCACCGCGTCGCAGTAGAGCTCGTGCTGGTCGTCGTCGATACCGAAGTCCTCGCAGATGCGCAGCACGTCGTCGCGCAGCCCTCCGTCCGGGCGACGGGCGGCGGTCTGCCGGAGCAGGGCCGACAGTGCGCCGCGGTCGGCGGGTGAGAGCCGGCCCAGGAGATACCCGGTGTTCTCCAGCCACTTGACCGCGGTGTCGGGGTCGAGCACGTCGTCGTCACAGGTGGCGACCGAGGTCACCAGATCGGCCAGCGCTTCGGTCAGCGCGTTCAGCAGCGCGTCGCTCACAGGGCTCCCTCCCGGTACGGAACCGACGGACCTTACCGCGCGGTAGGATCCTTCCGCCATGGAGATGCATGCCAACTACACCAGCTTTGTCGCCCTCGGCGACTCCTTCACCGAGGGCATGTCCGACCTGATGCCCGACGGGACCTACCGGGGCTGGGCGGATCTGCTCGCCGGGCGGCTGGCCGTCCGCACCGAGGGGTTCCGCTACGCGAACCTGGCGGTCCGCGGAAAGCTCATCAAGCAGATCGTCGACGAGCAGGTCGATGTCGCCGCTGCCATGCGCCCCGATCTGGTCACGCTCGTGGGCGGGCTGAACGACACCCTGCGCCCCAAGTGCGACATGGGCAACGTCCGCGGTCTGCTGGAGGAGGCCGTGGAGAAGCTGACCCCGTCCTGCGGTCAGCTGGTGCTGATGCGCAGCCCCGGCCGCAACGGCCCGGTGATGGAGCGCTTCCGCCCCCGCATGGAGGAGCTCTTCGACTTCATCGACGAGCTGGGCGCCCGGCACGGCGCTCTCGTGGTGGATCTCTACGGCTCCGGAGCCCTCGGAGACCAGCGGCTGTGGGACGTGGACCGGCTGCATCTGACGGCCGAAGGACACCGGAGGGTGGCGGAGGCCGTCTGGCAGACCCTCGGCCTCGACGCCGAGGACGACTGGCGCTCGCCGCTGCCGCCCGCCGTGCAGGCGCGGTGGACCGCCCGCCGGGTCGCCGACGTGCAGTTCGCCCGCCAGTATCTGGGCCCGTGGATCGGACGCCGGCTCACCGGCCGGTCCTCGGGCGACGGTCTCCCGCCCAAGCGCCCGGAGCTGCTGCCGTACGAGCTCCCCCGCACGGACGATCCCTCGTAGCAAGCCACAAACCGGGGCGGGACGCTGGCCTGCACAAACCGCCAGTAGAATCCGTACACGTGACTGCAAAGCCTCGTATCCCCAACGTCCTGGCCGGCCGCTACGCCTCCGCGGAGCTCGCCGTCCTGTGGTCCCCCGAGCAGAAGGTGAAGCTGGAGCGGCAGCTCTGGCTGGCCGTGCTGCGCGCGCAGAAGGACCTCGGGATCGAGGTGCCGGACAGCGCCCTCACCGACTACGAGCGGGTCGTCGACCAGGTCGACCTGGCCTCCATCGCCGAACGCGAGAAGATCACGCGCCACGATGTGAAGGCCCGGATCGAGGAGTTCAACGCGCTCGCCGGTCATGAGCACGTGCACAAGGGCATGACGTCCCGCGATCTGACCGAGAACGTCGAGCAGCTCCAGATCCGCCTCTCCCTGGAGCTGATGCGCGACCGTACCGTCGCGGTACTGGCCCGCCTCGGCAAGCTCTCCGCCGAATACGCCGAGCTCGTGATGGCCGGGCGCTCGCACAATGTCGCCGCCCAGGCCACGACGCTCGGGAAGCGGTTCGCCACCGCCGCCGACGAGTTGCTGGTGGCCTATGGACGGCTGGAGGACCTGCTGGCCCGCTACCCGCTGCGCGGGATCAAGGGCCCGGTCGGCACCGCTCAGGACATGCTCGACCTGCTCGGCGGGGACGCGGCGAAGCTCGCGGACCTGGAGGGGCGCATCGCCGGGCACCTGGGCTTCGCCCACGCCTTCACCTCGGTCGGCCAGGTCTACCCCCGTTCCCTCGACTACGACGTCGTCTCCGCCCTGGTCCAGCTGGCCGCGGCGCCGTCGTCCGTCGCCAAGACGATCCGGCTGATGGCCGGGCACGAACTGGTCACCGAGGGCTTCAAGCCGGGCCAGGTCGGCTCCTCCGCGATGCCGCACAAGATGAACACCCGCTCCTGCGAGCGCGTGAACGGCCTCATGGTGATCCTGCGGGGCTACGCCTCGATGACGGGTGAGCTGGCGGGCGACCAGTGGAACGAGGGCGACGTCTCGTGCTCCGTGGTGCGCCGGGTGGCCCTGCCGGACGCGTTCTTCGCGTTCGACGGTCTGCTGGAGACGTTCCTGACGGTGCTCGACGAGTTCGGCGCCTTCCCTGCCGTCGTCGCCCGGGAGCTCGACCGCTACCTCCCCTTCCTCGCCACCACGAAGGTGCTGATGGGCGCCGTTCGGGCGGGGGTCGGCCGCGAGGTGGCGCACGAGGCCATCAAGGAGAACGCCGTGGCCGCCGCGCTCGCGATGCGCGAGCAGGGCGCCGAGCGCAACGAGTTGCTCGACACGCTGGCCGCCGACGAGCGCATCCCGCTGGACCGCGCGCAGCTGGACGCCCTGATGGCCGACAAGCTCTCCTTCACGGGTGCCGCCGCCGACCAGGTCGCCGCCGTGGTCGGCCGGATCGAGGCCGTCGTGAAGGAGCACCCCGAGGCCGCGGGCTACACCCCCGGGTCGATCCTCTGACGCCCGACGAGTTGGAGGCCGCCCGCGACCGTGTCATCGACGATGTGGTCGCGGGCGGTCTGCATGTGCTGTTCTGCGGGATCAACCCGGGTCTGATGTCGGCGGCGACGGGGCATCACTTCGCCCGCCCCGGCAACCGGTTCTGGCCCGTACTGCACCGGTCGGGCTTCACACCGCGGCAGTTGAAGCCCGCCGAGCAGCGGGAGCTGCTCACCTACGGGCTCGGCATCACGAATGTGGTGGCGCGGGCGACCGCGCGGGCCGACGAGCTGAGCGACGAGGAGTTCCGCGAGGGCGGGCGGTTGCTGGCCGAGAAGGTGGAGCGGCTGCGGCCCGGTTGGCTGGCGGTGGTCGGGGTCACGGCCTACCGCACGGCTTTCGGCGACCGAAAAGCCAGGATCGGTCCGCAGGAGCGCACCATCGGCGGGACGCGGATCTGGGCGCTGCCCAATCCGAGCGGGCTGAACGCCCATTGGACGGCGCAGACGATGGCGGAGGAGTACGCCCGGCTGCGCGCGGCGGCGGAGTCGTCCTGACCCGGGGCCTTTCCGGAGGCCGTTCAGGGCGGGTCGTTCGCGGTGACGACCGCCAGGAGCTGGAACTCGGAGAGGCCGACGCCTATCCACCGGCCGTCGACGCGCCAGAGATGAAGCCAGAGGACGGTGGCGCTCAGGCGCAGCCACGGCTCCGGTATGTCCTCCTCTTCGGGCGCGGTCCGGGCGGCGCGCAGCTGTGTGCCGGTCAGGTCGAAGAGCGAGGAGTCGCCCCAGCGGTGGTCCAGCGCGTCCAGCAGGGCGCCGTGCTCGGCCCGGCGCTGTTCCGCTTCGGCGGGGAGGTCCGCGTCGGGTCCCGCGACAGCAAAGGGATCACCCGGGTCGACATATCCGACAAGTACCGCTATGTGAAAGCCCGGACCCTCGGAGCCGACGTCCGACGGTCCGGGCTCCGTGGCGAACGTGCGGGCGCGCAGCAGGTCGATCGTCTCGAGGTGCCGTGCCGTGGTCATGCCCCCAGTAAAGCCGCCCGCACTGACATATGGCTGTCCGTCAGACAACGAAAGCGGGCGGGCGCGCGACGACCCACCGTTGCACCCCTTGCACCGACCGTGCACGTCGTACGGCCAGCGAGTACGATCCGGCAGAACACGCGCTCGAGCTGGGAGGACACACAGTGGGGCGGCTGACCGGCGGGGACCCGTCGCTGCTGCGGCGGATCAACTCCGCGGTGGTACTGCATGCGCTACGAGGCGCCGGCTCCCCCACGCTCACGGACCTGACGCGGATCACCGGGCTGTCCCGGCCGACCGTCGAAGGCGTGGTCGAGGGTCTCATCGAGGCCGGTCTGGTCGTCGAGTCCGTTCCCGAGGAGGGTGCGGCCCGCCGCCAGGGACGTCCCGCGAGGCGATTCCGCTTCCGCGCCGAGGCCGGCCATCTGCTGGGCGTGGAGATCGGCCCGCACCGCGTCGCGGCCCTGTTGTCCGGCCTGGACGGCCGCATCATCGGGGCCGGGTCCCGGGAGGTGTCGGAGACCGCCTGCGCGGACGACCGGCTGGAGCGGGTGCGGCTGGTGGTCGCCGACGTCCTGCGCCGGGCCGGGATCGCCCGTAACAGCCTGCGGGCCGTGGGGGTGGGCTCACCGGGGATCGTGGAGGCGGACGGGACCGTACGGCTCGGGACCGCGCTGCCGGGCTGGACAGGACTCGCGCTCGGGCAGCGGCTCCAGCGCTCGTTCCGCTGCCCGGTGCTGGTGGAGAACGACGCCAACGCCGCCGCCGTGGCGGAGCACTGGAAGGGCTCGGGACGGGACTCCGACGACCTCGTCTTCGTACTGGCGGGGCTGAGCCCGGGTGCCGGATCGTTGATCGGCGGGCGGCTGCACCGGGGCTTCGGCGGAGCGGCGGGAGAGATCGGCGCGCTGCATCTGCTCGGGCGTGACGTCACCCCGGAGCGGCTGCTGTCGACGACGGACGAGCCGCTGCATCCGCTGGACGAGCAGGCCGTGGCCGATGTCTTCACACTCGCCAAGGGCGGCGACACCCGGGCGCAGGAGGCCGTCGAGCGTTTCATCCAGCGTCTGGTCCACGATGTGGCGGCCCTGGTGCTGGCGCTGGACCCCGAACTGGTGGTGATCGGCGGCTGGGCGGCCGGTCTGGACGGTGTACTGGACCCGCTGCGGGACGAGTTGTCGCGCTACTGCCTGCGGCCGCCGCGGGTCGCCCTGTCCCTGCTCGGCGAGGCGGCGGTGGCGACGGGCGCGCTGCGGCTGGCGCTCGACCACGTCGAGGAGGAACTCTTCGCCGTGGAGGGAACGGTGACGGCCCGCCGCTGAGCCTCAGCTCGTGCGACGGGCCGTGCGGGACGGGGATGCGCGTGACGGGCCGGACTCCGGGAAGCGCGGCGCTCCCGATCGTGGCCTTGGCGGCGCGGCACTCCAAAAGGGCCCAGGCAGCGCCGCGTTCCCGATCGTGGACCAGGCAGCGCGGCCGTCCTGCACCGTGCCCTAGGAGGCGCGGCGTTCCTCGTCGTGGTGTCTGATCTCGACATCGCCCGAGTCGCCGAAGGTGAGCCGGCAGGTGTCGGCCCGGTACGTCGCGACGGACAGCGCCGCCGTCCTGCCCTCGGAGAAGTAGCGGGTGGTGACCATCAGCACGGGCGCGCCCGGCAACCGGTCGAGCTCCTTGGCGTCGTCGGCGCGGGCGGATCCGAGCTCCACGGCGCGGTCCTGGCCGTCGAGTTCACGGCGCTGGAGTTCCCGCAGGACGGCACGCGCTCGGGCCGGTCCGGAGGGGGTGTCGATGGCGGAGAGCTCGGCGACGGACGCGGCCGGCACATAGAGCAGCTCGGCCGCGACCGGGTGCCCGTGGCTGACGCGCAGCCTGCGCACGACGTACGTCTCCTCGTCGGCGCCGGTGTCCAGGAAGCGTGCGACCGCGGTCGGCGGCACTGCCTGCGTGCAGTCGACGGACTGCCAGGAGTCCTGCGCCGATCCGGGCCATGCGTGCTCGGTGGTCGAGACGTCCACGCCGACGCGCGGAGGAGCGACGGTCGTGCCGACGCCGCGGCGCCGCTGGAGGCGTCCTTCGAGTTCGAGCTGTTCGAGTGCCTGACGCAGTGTCGCGCGGGCAACTCCGAAGCGGGCCGCGAGATCTCGTTCGTTGGGCAGGATCTCGCCCACCGCGAAGTCCGAGTCGAGCGCTTCACCGATCACGGTCTTGAGGTGCCAGTACTTCGGCTCCGGCACTGATTCGAGCTGCGTGGTCCCCACCCTGATCCTCCGCAATCGCCGTGTCAGCGGCGGCTTTTCCGCGCCCTTGTTTATTAAAGGTTCCTGCACTAACTCTGCGACCATAGGACGGCCCGCCACCTTGGTCAAGACCAATCCTGCGTTCGTCACGCTGTGGGGTCGAGTGGATTCGCAGCGCGTTCACAGGGCGTTCGTATCCCAGTGAAACGCGCGCGGCAAAGACCCCCCGCCCTTTTCGGACAGGGGGTCTCGGGGCGTGCCGTTCCCAGGTCAGAGCGCGGGGAGCGCGCCGAGTTTGTCGGGGTTGCGCACCAGGTAGATGCACTGGATGCGGCCGTCCCGGATCTCCAACTGGAAGACCGTGTCCGGCTTTCCGGCACTGAACACCACCAGCCCCGGTGCGCCGTTGATCTCGGGGAACGTGAAGTCCGCCTCCGGCATCGGCTGCTTCGCCACCGCGAACAGGAACCGTCCGACCTTGTCCGCGCTCTCCAGGATCCGTACCGGTGCCTTCGCCTTGCCTCCACTGTCGCTGATCATGCGGACGTCTGGGGCGAGGAGGTCCAGCAGGGCGTCCAGATCGCCGCCGGCCGCGGCGGTGAGGAAGCGCTCGGTGAGATCGCGCCGTTCGCCGGGATCCACGTCGTAGCGGGGTTTGCGCTCCTCCACATGCCGCCGCGCACGGCCCGCGAGCTGTCGCACGGCCGCCTCGGAGCGCTCCAGCGTGGTCGCGATCTCGCCATAGGGAAAGCCGAAGGCCTCGCGGAGCACGAACACCGCCCGCTCCAGCGGCGAGAGCGATTCCAGCACCACGAGCACGGCGAGGGAGACGGATTCGGCGAGAACCGCCTGCTCTGCCGCGTCGGGGACCGTGCTGCCGAAGTCCGTTGCGATCGGCTCGGGGAGCCAGGGACCGATGTACGCCTCGCCCCGCGCCCTGATCTGCCGCAGCCGGTCGATCGCGAGCCGGGTGGTGATCCGTACGAGGTAGCCACGCGGCTCCGCCACATCGCTTCGCTCCTGTGCGGTCCACCGCAGCCACGCGTCCTGCACCACGTCCTCGGCGTCGGCCGCGCGGCCGAGCATGCGGTAGGCCACGCCGGTCAGCACGGGCCGGTGCTCTTCGAAGACGTCGGTCGCGGTGTCGGTCGCCACCCTTCCATCCCACCCGACGGCGCATCCGGTGTCCAGGCGGCGGGGGCGCGCCGCGCCGCACATCGACGTCCGCCCGGCGGTTCCTCTTGAACTGGAAGCTACTGAGCGGTAATTCTTACGGACAAGCGGCCGGGCCGCCCGTCCCACGGGCGTACGCCGTCCGACACATCGGTGCCGTGGCGAGACCAAGGAGCAGCAGGGCATGGTCGCGAAGATCTCGTTCTCCGTCGAGTCACCCCGGGGCAGCCGGGAGCTGTCCGTCTCCTACGAGAGGGCGAGCTCGGGCGAACCACTGCTGCTGCTCCACGGCATAGGGCATCACCGCCAGGCCTGGGACCCGGTGATCGGGATTCTCGCCGCCGAGCGCGAGGTCATCGCGGTCGACCTGCCCGGCTTCGGTGTCTCTCCGGCGCTGCCCGACGGGGTGCGGTACGACCTGGCGGCCGTCGGGGGCGCGCTCGCCGCGCTCTGCGAGGCGCTGGAGATCGAGCGGCCCCATGTGGCCGGCAACTCCCTCGGCGGGCTGCTGGCCCTCGAGTTGGGCCGTGAGAAGCTCGTCCGTTCCGTCACGGCCCTCTCCCCCGCCGGCTTCTGGACGGAAGGGGAACGGCTCTTCGCCTTCGGAACGCTGCGGGCCATGCGGCTCGGCGCCCAGTCGTTGTCCCTGCCGATGATCGAGTGGCTGGCGCGCAGCGCCGCCGGGCGCGCGGCGCTCACCAGCACCATCTACGCCAAGCCGGGCAGGCGTTCACCCGAGGCCGTCGTCGCGGAGACCCTCGCGCTGCGCGGGGCCACCGGCTTCCACGAGACCCTCATGGCCGGCCGCGACGTCCTGTTCACCGACGACATCCCCGATGTGCCCGTCACCATCGCCTGGGGCACCCGCGACCGGCTGCTGTTCCGCCGTCAGGGAGTCCGCGCCAAGCAGGCCATCCCCGGCGCCCGGCTCGTCCGGCTGCCCGGCTGCGGCCATGTGCCGATGAACGACGACCCCGCTCTCGTCGCCCGCGTCCTGCTGGACGGCAGCCGCTGACCCGCCTCCGAAGACGCCCGAGCCGAGCGCCGCGCCCGCTCCCACCAGCACTCCGCCCGCCGCCTGAGCGGGACCGAACGTGCCGGTGCCCACGAGCGGCGCGGTGAGGGCGGCGGCGACGGGGATGAGGCCGGTGAAGAGCGTCGCCCGCTCGGTGCCGATCCGCTGCAGCCCCATGTACCAGGTCACAAAGCCGATCACGGTCACCACGGCCGCCTGCCACAGCAGTGCCAGTGCCTCGCCCTGGTCAGGGGTCCGCACGAATCCGGCGCCGTCCACGACGAGGCCGACGATTGTCGACTCGACGGCCGCGACACCGCACACGGTCGCCGTGAGCAGCTTCGGTCCGAGCGGCCGGAGCACGGGCGCCGCCAGTACGGCGAACCCGACCTCGCCCGCCAGCGCGGCCACCGACCAGCCGATGCCCGCGGCGTCGGCGCGGCCCCAGCCCTGGACCGTGAACGCCCCCGCCGCCACGAGCAGTGCTCCGGACAGGACCGGCCGGGTGGGCCGCCGCCCGTCCGCGAGCGGTACGAGCACGGCGACGATGACGGGCGCGCAGCCGACGAACACGCCCGGGACCGCGGGCTCGGACGTGCGTTCCGCCGCCAGGATCGCCAGGTTGAACCCGACCATGCCGACGCCGGCGAGCAGGGCGATGCGGCCCCACTGGGCGGGGCCGAGCAGCTTCAGTGGCGCGAGTGCGGCCCGTCCGCCGAGCAGGGGCAGCAGAAGCAGACCGGCCAGGGCGTAGCGCACGGCCTGACCGCCGGCGTACGGGTAGTCGCCGAGGACGCTGTTGGCGGTGAAGGAGGCGCCGACCAGGCAGTAGGCGAAGGAGACGAGCCCCACGCCGTGCAGCGTGCGGGTGTTCATACGGTTCATGGGTTCGACGCTATGGACGTATGCGGTCCCCTTTAAGGTCCACTTCCATGACGTCATCGGGGACCAATCCGCCGGACGGGCCGTCCTGGACGACTGCCTGGGAACTGCTGCTGCCGGCCGCCGGAGCGCCGGCCCGCCGGCGCGGCAGGGCGCTCCAGTCGGCCCTGCGCGAGTCGGTCAGATCGGGCCGGCTGGCGGCAGGTACGCGGCTGCCCTCCAGCCGGGAGCTCGCCGTAGACCTCGGAGTGTCACGCGGTCTGGTCACCGAGGCGTACGAACAGCTGACCGCCGAGGGCTATCTGCGCAGTGACCGGGGCGCCGGCACCTGGGTGGGGGACGCGGCCCGGGCCGGTTCCCGGGCCGCGCGGGACCTCGCGCCGCGGGCGTCCGGCGCCGGGGTGGACTTCCGTCCCGGCACTCCCGACCTCTCGCTCTTCCCGCGCGCCGCGTGGGCCGCCGCGCACAAGTCCGTACTGGCGCGGCTGCCCCATCGGGCGCTCGGCTACCCGGATCCGCGCGGGCTGCCCGAGCTGCGTGCCGCGCTCGCGTCACTGCTCGTCCGGCGCCGCGGTGTCGTCGCCGACCCCGAACGGCTGGTGGTGTGCTCGGGCGTCGCCCAGGCCATGACCCTGCTGGGATTCGCGCTCCACGGGCACGGGCTGCGCACGATCGGCGTCGAGGACCCGGGGAGCCCGCAGCACGGCCCGCTGTTGGCCGCGGCCGGCCTCGGCGAGACCCCGCTCCCGCTGGACGAGGACGGACTGGCCATGGAACCGCTCCACCGGTCCGGTGTACGGGCCGTGGTGACGACACCGGCGCATCAGTTCCCCTCCGGGATCGCCTACTCCGCGCGGCGCCGCACCGAACTCCTGGACTGGGCACGGTCGGTGGACGGACTGGTCGTCGAGGACGACTACGACGGCGACTTCCGCTACGACCGCGCGCCGGTGGGCGCGCTCCAGGGCCTGGACCCCGAACGCGTCGCCTACAGCGGCTCGGTGAGCAAATCGCTCGCCCCGGGGCTGCGCCTCGGCTGGCTGCTGGTGCCCGAGCGTCTCGCCGGGGAGGTGGTGGAACGCAAGCGCACGATGGACCTGGGCAACCCGTCTCTCGACCAGGCGCTGCTCGCCGAGTTCATCGACGGCGGCGGCTACGACCGGCAACTGCGCCGCTGCCAGCGTGCCTACCGCGAGCGACGCGACGCGCTCGTCTGCGCGCTCGACGAGCACTTCCCGGGTACGGAGGTGAGCGGTATCGCCGCGGGACTGCATGCCATCGCGCGGCTGCCGGAGCGGTTCGGCCCGGAGCCGCGTTTCCTGGAGGCGGCGCAGCGTGCGGGTATCGCTCTGCGACCGCTCACCGAACACGGGACGGCACGGTACGCGGACACGGCGGTCCGGCTAGTGCTCGGGTACGCGCATCTGACGCCGTCCGACATCGCGCGCGGGATCGGGCTGCTGGCGCGGGAGACGCGGCCCGGCGGCCCGGCGGGGCCCTGACGAGCCCGGCCGCCGGACATCGGGCCACGGGGTATGCGGTGTACGGAGGTTGATGCCGAGGGATCGTGCGCCGCAGGGCGGAGGTCCGCGCACGGAGAGCGGGTGAGCGGGTGAGCCGACGGCGCGGCGGGGCTCCGGGGCTCCGGACGCGGAAGGGCCGCTGAAGGACCGGTGTCCACAGGGCACGGGCCCGGAAGGGCATGCGCGGAAGGCCGATGTCCGGAGAGGCCGATGTCCGGAGAGGCCGGGCGCGGTAGTCGGCACATGGAGGCCCGCGTGCCGAAGGGCCCCGGCGCGGAAGGCCGGTTGTTCACCTTCGGTTCGTGTGCGCGCCGCAGCCGGGCGCTAGGCATGGTCGGCACACCCGGCGCACCCCTCCCCCAACCGTTCTGGAGGCCCAGCGATGTCGCACAGCCCGCGAAGAACATCCCCCGACCGCCGTACCGTTCTGCGGGGCACGGTCGCCGCCTCGGCGGCCCTCGCTCTTCCGGCGGTGGGCGCGGCACCCGCGCTGGCCCGTTCCGGCCGTCCTCGTGCCGCCTGGGGTGTGCAGACCGGTGACGTCACCACGTCGTCGGGGCTGGTGTGGGCGCGTTCGGACCGGCCCGCCCGCATGATCGTCGAGACGTCGGCGACGGACTCCTTCCGGCGTACGCACCGGTGGCACGGCCCGCTGCTCGGGCCCGGCACGGACTTCACCGGTACGTCGTCGCTGCGCGGGCTGCCGGCGGGCGAGCAGATCCACTACCGGGTCACGCTCGCGGACCCGGACGACCCCCGCCGTACCGGGGAGCCGGTGTACGGAACGTTTCGGACCGCACCCGCCCGGCGCCGTCAGGACGTGCGCTTTCTGTGGTCGGGCGACATCGCGGGCCAGGGCTGGGGCATCAACCCGGACATCGGTGGTTACCGCGCCTACGAGGAGATGCGCCGGCGCAACCCGGACTTCTTCCTGTGCAGCGGTGACACGGTGTACGCGGACGGCCCGCTGGTCCCGAGCGTGACGCTGCCGGACGGCCGAGTGTGGCGCAACCTGATGACCGAGGAGAAGGCGAAGGTCGCCGAGACGCTCGCGGAGTACCGCGGCAACTTCCGCTACAACCTCCTCGACGAGAACGTCCGCCGCTTCAACGCGCAGGTGCCGACCGTGGTCCAGTGGGACGACCACGAGGTGCGCAACAACTGGTACCCGGGCCAGATCCTCGACGACGTCCGCTACTCCGAGAAGAACGTGGACGTCCTGGCCGCGCGCGCGTCCCGTGCGTTCAGCGAGTACTTCCCGGTCTCGACCCTGCCGTCGGGCGGTCGCGAGGGCCGGATGCACCGGGTGGTGCGGTACGGTCCGCTGCTCGACGTGTTCGTCCTCGACATGCGCTCGTACCGGAACGCCAACTCGCCGGGCCGGCAGGCCGACGACACACAGGGCATCCTCGGCGCCGAGCAGCTCGCCTGGCTGAAGCGGGAGTTGTCGCGGTCGCGCGCGGTGTGGAAGGTCATCGCCTCGGACATGCCGCTCGGCCTGGTGGTGCCCGACGGCGCGGCGAACATCGAGGCGGTGGCGCAGGGCGACCCTGGCGTGCCCCTCGGACGCGAGCTCCAGATCGCGGAGTTGCTGCGTCACATCAAGCACCGCCGGATCACCGGAACCCTGTGGCTCACGGCGGATGTGCACTACACCTCGGCCCAGCACTACGCGCCGGAGCGGGGCGCCTTCAAGGACTTCGCCCCGTTCTGGGAGTTCGTCTCGGGGCCGCTGGCCGCGGGCGGTTTTCCGGCCAATGCCCTGGACGGCACGTTCGGTCCCGAGCGGGTCTTCGTCCGCGCGCCCGAGCGGGCGAACGTCTCGCCGATGGAGTCCTCGCAGTACTTCGGCGAGGTCGACATCGACGGCGGCAGCGGTGAGTTGACCGTACGGCTGCGGGCCGAGGGCGGGACGGTGCTGTTCAGCACGGTGCTCCAGCCGGGCCGGGTAGGGCAGTAGAAGGCCCCGGCATACGCCCGGACTTCGAGCCCGGTCGTCCACCCCCGCGAGGGGGTGCGGGCGGCCGGGCTCCGTTGTGCGCCCGGCCTCACACGCCGAGCCGGCGCGAACCGTCACATGCGAGGATGTGTGGAGTTCTCCCCGGGGGATACTCGCGAGGGCTGGGGATCCCCGCGCGGGGTTGTCGTCGCAGCTCGCGGGGTGGGACCTGGCGGCCGATGATCGCGATGGATCGAGCGACCGATCGCTCCTCGCCAAAATCGGCCAAAAATGCTCTATAGCGGTTCAGATCCGCGCTTAACCCATCAGTCACAATACGTTCGTGATCACGCAACACAGAACGTTCACAGTGGGGGCATGACTGATGTGACTTCTGCGAAAAGTGCCCGCCGCCCTCACCACTGGCGCCGGGATCTCGTCGAACTGGCCGCCGTCTTCACGGCGGTGGCGGTCGCCGACGGCATCGCGAACCTGGTCGGCCACAGCCCCGACGGTCCGTTTCTGCTCGTCGCCTCCGCCGTCGCCCTCGTCGCCACGGCCACGTTCCACACATGGTGGGCACGACTCCACGGCCATGCTCCTCCGGCCGGCACGAGCGATACCACCGGCGGCACGGGCACGGCGGGGGCCCGGCGCGCCGACGACGGCACACCGCACGAGACGACGCTGTGGCGCATGCGCACCACCGTCCAGGACGCGCCCGGCAGTCTCGCCGCGCTGTGCACCGCCCTCGCCTCGCTACGCGTGGACATCCTCACCCTCCAGACGCATCCGCTCGCCGCGGGCACCGTGGACGAGTTCCTGCTCAGGGCCCCCGGGCCGCTCCAGGCCCAGCAGCTGACCCATGCCGTCTCGGCGGCCGGCGGCAGCGGCACCTGGATCGAGCGGGCGGACGCCCACGACCTCGTCGACACCCCGACGCGGGTGCTCGGCCTCGCCACCCGCACCGCCCTGGACGCGGCCGAACTCCCGCTGGCGCTCCGTCAGTTGCTCGGCCGGTGCACCATCCACTCGCTGCCCGCCGTATCCCTCACCGGCCGCCCCACCGGCGATCTCCCGCCGGTGGAAGGCGTCCTGGAGGACACGGTGATGCGTCTGCGCGACCCGAACGGAGGCGCGATCACCGTCGAGCGGCCCTATCTCCCCTTCACCCCCACCGAGTTCGCCCGAGCACGTGCCCTCGTCGAGCTGGACGCCCGGCTCGGCCCCCGTGTCCCCCGCAGCCAGGACGTCCTCACCCTCCCCGAGGGCAACGAGATCACCGTGCGCCGCGCCGACCAGAGCGATGTCGAAGCGGCGAAGGCGATGCACGACCGGTGCTCGCAGCGCACGCTCGGCCACCGGTACCACGGCCCGGTCGGCGACGCCGACCGCTATCTGAACCATCTGCTCAGCCCGCGATTCGGCCGCACACTCGCCGTCCAGACCGCCTCCGGGCGGCTCGTCGCCCTCGGTCATCTCCTGTGGGACGGGGACGAGACCGAGATCGCTCTGCTGGTGGAGGACGACTGGCAGCGCCGCGGCATCGGCTCGGAGCTGCTCGGCCGGCTGGTCGCCCTCGCCCGGGAGGCCCGCTGCAGCAGCGTGTACGCCGTGACCCAGTCGTCCAACACCGCCATGGTGGCGGCGATGCGCGGCCTGGGTCTGCCCCTCGACTACCAGATCGAGGAGGGCACGCTGGTGATCACAGCCCGACTGGGCGGGTCTGCCGAACAGCACCGGTCCTGGTTCGAACAGGCTGAGCGCTGAGCGCTTCGGCGAGATCCCGCCAGAGGTCCTCGACGTCCTCGAGCCCGACGGACAGCCGCAGCAGCCGGTCGCTGACACCGGCCGAGCGCCGGTCGCCCTCCGCGACGATGCGGTGACTGATGGACGCCGGGTGCTGGATCAGGCTGTCGACACTGCCGAGACTGACGGCGGGGGTGATCAGCCGTACGCCGGCGATCACCCGGTGCGGGTCGCCGTAGACCTCGAACGAGACCATGGCCCCGCCGATCCGCGGGTAGTGCACACGCGCGATGCGCGGATCGGCGGCCAGCCGGCACGCCAGGTCGGCGGCCGAGGCGGAGGCTGCCCTGACCCGTACCGGCAGGGTCGACAGACCGCGCAGCAGCAGGTATCCCGCCATCGGATGCAGCACACCACCGGTCGCGAAGCGCACCTGCCGCAGGCGTCCGGCGAACTCCTCGTCGCAGGCCACGACCCCGCCCATCACGTCGCCGTGACCGCCCAGGTACTTGGTGGCACTGTGCAGCACGATCCGCGCGCCCTGCTCGATCGGGCGCTGGAGCACAGGAGTGGCGAAGGTGTTGTCGACGAGCAGCGGCACCGACCCGCAGGCATGGCGTACCGCCTCGATGTCGACCTCGGCGAGCGTCGGGTTGGCCGGCGTCTCGACCATGACCAGACCGGTGTCGGGACGTATCGCGTCGGCGATCCCCGCCGGATCCGTCCAGGTCACCTCGGTGCCCAGCAGACCGGTCTCCAGCAGGTGGTCGCTGCATCCGTACAGGGGGCGGACGGCGATCACATGGCGCAGGCCCATGCTCGCCCGCACCAGCAGTACGGCGGTGAGCGCGGCCATCCCGCTGGCGAAGGCCACCGCGGCCTCGGCGCCCTCGAGCCGTGCCAGAGCGGTCTCGAAGCGGGCCGTGGTCGGGTTGTCGAGCCGGCCGTAGACGGGCGGGCCCTCGGGCCGGCCGCCGGTGAGGGCGAAGGCGTCGATCCGCTCGGCCTCGCCCGCGGCGTCGTAGGAGGGATACGTGGTCGACAGGTCCAGCGGCGGTGCGTGCACACCCAGCTCCGCGAGGTCCTCGCGTCCGGCGTGCACTGCTTCGGTGGCCAGCGCCCGGGGTACGGGGGCGGCGAAGGCTGCGTTGTCCATGACCGCAGACTGAACACCTACCGGAAGGTAGCGTCAGATGACCGTGCTACGTTCGATGAATGACCGAATCTGTCGCTCTGGACCCGGTCGACCTGCAGATCCTCCGCCTTCTGCAGAACGACGCCCGGACCACGTACCGCGATCTGGCGGCGGAGGTCGGAGTCGCGCCGTCCACCTGCCTGGACCGGGTGACGCGGCTGCGCCGCTCCGGCGTGATCCTCGGTCACCGCCTGGCCCTCGACCCGGCCCGGCTGGGCCGCGGTCTCCAGGCCCTGCTGTCGGTGCAGGTGCGTCCGCACCGGCGCGAGCTGATCGGGCCGTTCGTGGAGCGCATCCGCGCGCTGCCGGAATCGCTGTCCCTGTTCCATCTCACCGGACCGGACGACTATCTGGTGCATGTGGCGGTGACCGACACGGCCGACCTCCAGCGCCTGGTCATCGACGAGTTCACGTCTCAGCGGGAAGTCGCCCGTGTGGAGACCCGGTTGATATTCCAGCAGTGGGACTGCGGGCCCCTGCTGCCGCCGGCCGGACAGTGAGCGATCCGGCCGATGACATGCCGCTGAGCCGGGACGATGGTGACGCGGAGGCCACACTCGTATGAGGATGTGCGCATGTCTGTCACCCTCAGCCATCCGCTGCCCCGCCAGGTCGCCGACGCCTACGTCGACGCGCTCATCGAACTCGATCCGACCGTCGGAAGTTATCTGGGAGTCAAGGAGAGCGCCGGACTGCTCCCCGACTACTCACCCGCAGGTCAGGAGCGATTCGCCGAACTCGCCAGGGAGACCCTCGCCCGGCTCGACGAGGCCGAGAAACTGCCGGGTGCCGCCGTGGACGCGGAACGGCGATGCGGACGGCTGCTGCGAGAGCGTCTGACGGCCGAACTGGCCGTGCATGATGCGGAGGAAGGGCTGCGAACCGTCAGCAACATGCGCTCCCCGGTGCACGCGGTGCGCGAAGTCTTCACGGTGACGCCGACGCAGACCGACGAGGACTGGGCAGCGGTGGCTCAGCGCCTGCGGGCCGTCCCGCACGCCCTCGGCGGCTACCGGGAATCCCTCGAACTGGGCCTGGAACGCAAGCTGTTCGGCGGTCCGCGGGCTACCACGACCCATATCGGGCAACTGACGGAGTGGCTGGGCACGGACCGCAGCTGGTTCGAGGACATCGTCGCGGACGGCCCGGACGCGCTGCGCGCCGAACTCGACGCCGCCGCCCGCACGGCGACCGCCGCCCTCGGTGAGCTGCGCGACTGGATGCGCGACGTCTACGCCCCGGCTGTCGCGGACGCGCCGGACACCGTGGGTCGCGAGCGATACGCCCGCTGGTCCCGCTACTTCAACGGCACCGATCTCGACCTCGACGAGGCGTACGCGTACGGCTGGTCCGAATACCACCGCCTGCTGGCCGAGATGCAGAAGGAAGCCGCCAAGATCCTGCCCGGCGCGGGCCCTTGGGAGGCGCTGGCCCATCTCGACGTGCACGGCGAGCACATCGAGGGCGTCGAAGAGGTCCGGGTCTGGCTCCAGAACCTGATGGACGAAGCGATCGAGGCGCTGGACGGCACCCACTTCGAACTCGCCGAGCGGGTACGCAAGGTGGAGTCCCGGATCGCGCCTCCGGGCGGAGCGGCGGCGCCGTACTACACGGGTCCCTCGGAGGACTTCACCCGGATCGGCCAGACGTGGCTGCCGACGATGGGCGCCACGCGCTTCCCGGTGTACGACCTGGTGTCCACCTGGTACCACGAGGGTGTCCCGGGCCATCATCTGCAGATCGCGCAGTGGGTGCACGTCGCCGACCAGCTCTCCCGCTATCAGGCCACGGTCGGCATGGTCAGCGCGAACGCCGAGGGCTGGGCCCTGTACGCGGAGCGGCTGATGGACGAACTGGGCTTCCTGCCCGACCCCGAGCGCCGGCTCGGCTATCTGGACGCCCAGATGATGCGCGCGTGCCGGGTGATCGTGGACATCGGTATGCACCTGGAGCTGGAGATCCCGGCCGACTCGCCGTTCCACCCCGGAGAGCGCTGGACGCCGGAACTGGCACAGGAGTTCTTCGGCAACCACAGTGGCCGGCCGGCGGACTTCGTGGAGAGCGAGCTGACGCGGTACCTCTCGATGCCCGCGCAGGCGATCGGCTACAAGCTCGGCGAACGAGCCTGGCTGCTGGGCCGCGAGAACGCGCGCCGGAACCACGGCGCGTCGTTCGACGCGAAGGCCTGGCACATGGCGGCGCTGTCGCAGGGGTCGCTGGGGCTGGACGATCTGGTGGACGAGCTCTCGAAGTTGTGAGCAGGCGGGCCCGGCGGGCGGCACGGTGCGCCGCGGCGCCCCGGTCGGTGCAGGAGGGCCCGCCGGGTTCGGCGGGGGCGCAGCGCTACGAGCGGGCGGCCCCGGCTGGGGCGGGCCCGCCGGGTGATCGGGCCTGCGAGAGCCGCCCGATCGGCCGGGCTCCGCTGTGGGGGCCGGCCGCTCGGCCCGTGGAAGGGGCCTCACCCGCTGAGCGGCCTGGGGCCCGCAGGCGTGGGGTCCGGTGGCAGCAGGCCGATCGGCGGGGCCTCCAAGAGACCAGGCCGCTCGGACGGCGGAGGAGGTCCGCCGGTTCGGACCGGGTGACGGCGTTGCCGAGCGCCGGGCTCCCCGAGGAGACCGGCCGCCCGCGGAGGCCTCACCCGCTGAGCGGCCTGGGGCCCGCGGGCGTGGGGTCCGGTGGCAGCAGGCCGATCGGCGGGGCCTCCAAGAGACCAGGCCGCTCGGCCGGTGGAGGAGGTCCGCCGGTTCGGACCGGGTGACCGCGTTGCCGAGCGACCGGGCTCCCCGAGGAGACCGGCCGCCCGCGGAGGCCTCACCCGCTGAGCGGCCGGTGAAAGCCGGCCGGCCGGGCCGGGACGCGGCACCGCGGCGTGCCTCCGCCGCCTGCCCCGTCGCTCCCGCGCGGGGCTCACAGCCGACCGCCTCCCCAGTGGCTCACCTCCCGCGGCGGGACGCGGCACCGCCTTCAACGCCGGAACCCGCCCTCCGAGTTGATCACTTCGCCGGTGATCCACTCCGCCTCGTCCGTCGCCAGCCACGCGATGAGCCGTGCCGGGTCGTCGGGCATGCCCCAGCGGCCCGCCGGGAACATCCCCGCGATCTCCTCGTACACCTCGCCGTCCAGGTAGTCCGTGTCCACCGGCCCCGGGTTGACGGTGTTCACGGTCACCAGCAGATCCCCGAGGGACGTGGCGAGCGACCTGGTCGCCGATGCGAGCGCGCCCTTGGCCAGGGCGTAGGCCATCTCGTGCGGCATCCCGCCGGCGATGTCCTGGCCCGATGTCATCATCACCACGCGGCCGCCCGGGGTGCGCTCCGGCAGCGCGGCCCGCCGGCGTGCGTACGCCTGGACCAGGAGGATCACCGAGCGCGCGTCGACCGCCCAGTGGGCGTCGAGCATGGCGGCGTCGATCGCGTCGAGAGGCCCGTCGCCCCCGCTGAGAGCGTGATTGGCGACAAGAATGTCGAGCCGGCCGCCGAGCGCTTCGGTGGCGGTGGCGACGAGGTCGGCCGGGGCGGCCGCGTCCGACAGATCGCCGGGGCCGTGGAGGACGACCGCCGACGGGTCGCCGAGTGCCTCGCGCACCCCGTCGGCCACGGCGCGGGGCCCGTCCGGGTCCGCACCCCACGGCTGGGCCGCGTCGTGCGGAACATGATGGTGGAGATAGACGCTCGCACCGTACGCGGCGAGCCGGCGGGCGACCGCGTAGCCGATGCCGCCGCGCCGGCTGGCACCGGTGACGAGGGCGGTACGGCCGCGCAGCGGCAGTGGATCACGCCGCAGCGACGCGGCATCGGGGTTCGGGATCCGGGGCATGGCAGGTCATCCTGCTCGATCGCACCGCCCGTGTCACACCGATTGCGACCGGCGCGCGGCCACCGTCCACGGTCCTCCGCAACCCGCGTCGCCCGCCGCCGGTTCAGCAACCGCAGTCGTCCGCGCCGACCGGTGCGGTCAGGGGGTCGGCCTCGCGCTGCGCCGCGCCCTCCCATGTCTCGTACGCGAATCCCTCCCTCACCCAGTACTCGAAGCCGCCGAGCATCTCCTTGACCTGGTAGCCGAGTTCGGCCAGGGCGAGCGCGGCACGGGCTCCCCCGTTGCAGCCGGGGCCCCAGCAGTAGGTGACCACCGGCACCACCGGGTCGAGCAGTTGTCCTGCCTGCTCGGCGATCAGCGCGGTCGGCAGATGGACCGCTCCGGGGACGTGCCCCTGGTCCCAGGACCGTGTGGACCGTGAGTCGAGGACGACGAAACCCGGGTCACCGCCGGCCGCGAGCGCCGCGTCCACGTCGGAGACATCGGCGTGGAAGGCGAGAGAGGCACCGAAGTACGCGGCGGCAGCGGCGGGCGACGTCGGCGGGACGCGAAGTACGGGGTTGGAGTGAGTGGGGCTCGACGGGACGGAATGCGCGGTGAGCTGCGTCGTTGTCATGACCGAGAATCTACGAGCGGCCGACGCGCGCCTGAAGGGAGATCTCCCGGCGCTGCTCTTGATCGGCCGGGGATTCCCCTGTTATCTCTCAGGGATGACCGCGTATTCACCGGACGCCACGGACTGGCGCATTCTGCGGGCTCTGCAGAGCGAGGGCAGGGCCAGCTTCGCCGAGCTCGCCCGCACGGTCTCTATGTCCGCGAGCGCCGTGACGGAGCGGGTGCGGCGGCTGGAGGAGGCAGGCGTCATCGCGGGCTACACCGCTGTGGTCGACCAGGAGCGGCTCGGACTGCCGATTCTCGCCTTCGTACGGCTGCGGTATCCGAACGGCAACTACAAGCCCTTCCACGACCTGCTGGAGACGACGCCCGAGATCCTCGAAGCGCACCATGTGACCGGCGACGACTGCTTCGTGCTGAAGGTCGCCGCCCGGTCCATGAGCCATCTCGAATCCGTCTCGGGCAAGATCGGCGCGCTGGGCTCGGTGACGACGAGCATCGTCTACTCCTCCCCGCTGCCGCGCCGGGCGATCAGCCGCTGAGCGGGGCCGTCCGCAGCCGCACCACGGATCCGTTCCGCTCCTTGACCACTTCGAGCTGGGTGGGGATGCGGCGGCGCAGATCGGGGACGTGGCTGACGATGCCGACGCTGCGGTCCCGCTCGCGCAGCGAGTCGAGCACGTCGATGACCTCGTCGAGGGTCTGCTCGTCCAGGCTGCCGAAGCCCTCGTCGATGAAGAGGGTGTCCAGCTGTACGCCGCCCGCCTCGTCGGTGACCACGTCGGCGAGGCCGAGAGCGAGGGCGAGCGAGGCGAAGAACGTCTCGCCGCCGGAGAGCGTCGCCGTGTCGCGTTCGCTCCCCGTCCAGGCGTCGACGACATGCAGTCCGAGTCCCGAACGCTTGCCTCCGGCGCGGGCGTCGGAGTGCACCAGGGTGTAACGGCCGGCCGACATCCGCTGGAGCCGCGCGGTGGCCGCCGCCGCGACCTGTTCGAGCCGGGCGGCGAGGACGTACGACTCCAGGCGCATCTTGCGCTCGTTGTCCGCGGAGGTGCCCGCGGTGAGTCCGGCGAGCCGTGCCACCCGGTCGTACTCCTCGCGCAGCGGGCCGAGGCGGAGCACCTCGGCGACGGCCTGGCGCGAGAGCCGTCCGAGCTCGGCGGTCCGGCCGCGGGCCGCCGTGAGCACGGATGTGGCGTCGCGCAGGGCGCGTTCGGCTGTGTCGTGCGCGGCACGGGCGGACTCGGGGTCGGACGGCGGACGTCCTGCCGCATCCTGGGTGTCCGCCTCGGCGAGCCGGTCGGCGACCGCGGCGGCCTCCGTCTGCCAGCCGTCGATACGGTGCTGGAGGTCGCGGTGCTCCGCGTCGCTCAGCATCGCCTCGGCGGCGGCCCGGGGCGTGTCGAACCCGGCGCGGAACGCGGCGTCGGCGAGCCGGTCGTCGGCGTCCTTCAGCCGCTGGGCCGTGAGATCGACGGCACGGACGGCTTCGGCGGCCGCGGTGAGCAGGCGGACCCGACGCTCCAGCAGCTCCGCGTGCGCGGCGACAGTCGCCTCGCCGCCTCTCGCTCGCTCCAACTCATCCGCCAGCGACGCCTGTTCGCGGTCCAGTGCTTCCCGGCCAGAGGTCCGGGCCGCGGCGCGCCGGCCGGCCTCCTGCTGTGCCGCGAGACGCTCCTGGTGTTCCCGCTCGGCGTGGTCGAGCGCCTCCCGGGCGGCGTGCATCCCGGAGGCCAGACGGCGGGCCTGCTGAGAGTCGTGTTCCAACTGCTCGACCAGGGTCCGCAGTTCGGACACGTCGGGATCGACGGCGTGCGCACCGCCATCCGTCGCCGCACCGGCGGACACCGTGTCCGCCTCTCCGCCGGACGCCGGGTCCGCCTCCTCGCTCGTCCCCTCCCGGGCCGCTCCCCGCGCCGCGGCCAACGACTCGCGCACCACCGCCAGTTCGCGTTCCGCGTCCGCTTTCGCGGCATCCGCCCGGGTGTAGCCCTCGTACGCGGACTCCTCCGCCGAGTGGTCCACGTGCCCCTCCCCGGCGCGGGCCGGATCGGGATGGTCCGGCGATCCGCAGACGGCGCAGGGCTCGCCGGGCAGCAGTCCCGCGGCCAGCTCGGCGGCGATGCCGCGCAGCCGGCGTTCCTTGAGGTCGAGCCAGCGCTCCCGGGCGCTGTTGGCCCTCTCATGTGCGGTCCGCAGCCGCGCCGCTGCGCCTTCGGCACGGACGGCCAGCCGGTCCCGTTCCACAGCGGCCTTCAGACTGCGGCGGGCGGGGTCGAGCCGGCCGGCCAGGTGCTCGGCGGCCGTGGCGGCCTCCTGGGCGGCCGTGATGTGCTCCTGGTGACGACGACGCAGCGAATCCCAGCCGGCCAGCCACGCCGCCGCGTCCTGGAGGATGTCGTCGTCGGCCCGGGCCTGGCGGTCGAGGTCCGCTCGCTGGCGTCCGATCTCCTCGCTGCGCCGCTCGGCCCTGCGGGCGGCGTCGAGACCGCCGAGGTCCTGGCGCAGTTTCCTTTCCAGCTCGGACAGTTGCTCCGCGCCGGCCTCCCGCAGCTCCGGCGGGAGCCCCGCCAGGGCGAGGTCGCACGCCTCGCTCGCGCTGCCGTGCTCGCGCTCGGCGTCGTCCCGCAGCCGCAGCGCCGGTGCCACACGTTCGGCCTTGCGGCCCCGTTCCATACGGGTGTGCAGCGCCTCGCGCTCCGGTCGGCGCGCCTCCAGGGCCTCCTGGCGGCGCTTCGCGTCGCCGTACCGCTGCTGCAGCCGGTGCAGTTCACGCTCGGCGTCCAGCGCGTGGCGCGCGGCCGCCTGCCGGCTCTCCGCGGCGGACAGCGCGCAGTCGGCGATGTCCTGGCGCTCCCCGGCCCCCGCGCGGGCGACCGCCGCCCAGTCCAGCACGGCGCCGGCCAGGCCCGGGTCACCGGGCTGCTGTTGCGGCAGCGGCCAGTCGCCGGCCACGGCGCCTGCCTCCTGCTCCATCTTGTGGGCGATCGCGAGGAGTCGTTCGTCCCCGGCTTTCACCTGTTGCTCCGCGGCGCGCCGCTGGTCGGCGAGCCGGTCCTCGACGGCGGCGAAACGGCGGGTGTCGAAGAGCCGGCCCAGCAGCTTGCCGCGGGCCTCGGCGTCGGCGCGCAGGAAGCGGGCGAAGTCGCCCTGCGGCAGCAGCACCACCTGGCAGAACTGGTCGCGGCTCATGCCGACGAGCTGGGTGAGCTCCTCGCCGATCTCCTGGTGGGAGCGGCTCAGCGCCTGCCACTCGCCGCTCGGTGCGTCGTACTCGCGCAGCCAGCTCTGTGCGCGCTCGGTGGTGAACCCCTTGCCGTTCTTCTTCGGCCGGAGCTGTGCCGGGCGGCGGCGGATCTCCAACCGCCGTCCGCCGACGGTCAGTTCGAGCAGCACCTCGGTGAAGGTGCCGGCCACGGCGTGGTCGCTGCGCAGCGAGGCCCCCGGGCTCTGCCGGGCCCCGGGCACCGCGCCGTACAGCGCGAAGCACACGGCGTCGAGCACCGAGGTCTTGCCGGCGCCGGTCGGCCCGTGGAGCAGGAAGATCCCTGCGGCGGACAGCGTGTCGAAGTCGACCTCCTGGTCGGCGCCGAAGGGGCCGAAGGCGGCGACGGTCAGCCGGTGCAGCCTCACCCGGCCACCTCGCGCACGGTGTCGTCCACACGGACGTCGTCGAACGCTCCGCGCAGCACCGTGCGCTCGCGCTCGTCGGGCCCGCTGCCCCGCACATGGGCCACGAAGTCCTCCGCGATCTGCTGGTCGCTGCGGCCCTTCAGCCTCTCGGCGTACGAGGCGACGGCGTCCTCCTCGGCGCGCTCGGGTTCGAAGACGAGGCTCAACGCGTACGGGAAGCGCTCGGTGAGGCGCGCCATCGGGTCGGCCGGCCGCACCGGGTCGGTGAGCGTGGCCTCGACGAACGACTGCTCGTGTGCGGCGAGCGCCGGGTCGTCGAGCAGGTCTTCGAGGTGTCCGCGCAGCCGCGCGAGGGGCCGCGGGACGGGGCAGTCGATGCGCTCGGCGTCGACCTCACCGGCGGCGCCGAGGTCGACGAGCCACATGGACTTGCGGTGGGCCGCCTCGGAGAAGGAGTAGGCGAGCGGCGAACCGGAGTAGCGCACGCGCTCGGTGATGGTCTGGGCGCCGTGCAGATGCCCGAGCGCGACATAGTCGACGCCGTCGAACACTCCGGCCGGCACCGCCGCCACGCCGCCGACGGTGATGTCCCGTTCGCTGTCGCTCTCCTGGCCGCCGGCGACGAACGCGTGCGCCAGCACGAGTGAGCGCGCACCGGCCGGACGGGTCGCGAGGTCGGCCCTGACCCGGTCCATCGCCGCACCGATGACGGCTTCGTGGTGTGTTCTGTCGGTTTTGAACTCGTCCTTCACCAGGGCCGGTTCCAGATACGGCAGCCCGTAGCAGGCGACCTCTCCGTGGTCGTCCGCGAGGACCACGGGGGTGTCGCACCCTGCCGGGTCGGTACGCAGATGTATCCCGGCCCGCTCGATGAGTCCCGCTGCCACCCCGAGGCGGCGCGCGGAGTCGTGGTTCCCGGAGATCATGACGGTCGGCACGCCGACAGCCGCCAGCCGGTGCAGTGCGTCGTCGAACAACTCGACGGCGGTGAGCGGCGGCACCGCCCGGTCGTACACGTCTCCCGCCACCAGCACCGCGTCCACGTCGCGTTCGCGAACCGTCGCCACCAGGTGGTCGAGGAACGCGGCCTGGGCGTCGAGCATGCTCACCCGGTGGAGCGAGCGCCCCAGGTGCCAGTCCGACGTGTGCAGGAATCTCATGATCCCCGAGAGTAACGGTGGGGTCGGACATCACGTGCGGAATCAGGCGTCCCCATACGCCTCACCGCCCAACTCCAGCCCCGCGGTA
This sequence comes from Streptomyces sp. NPDC058685, assembly GCF_042714725.1. Classification (NCBI taxonomy): domain Bacteria; kingdom Bacillati; phylum Actinomycetota; class Actinomycetes; order Kitasatosporales; family Streptomycetaceae; genus Streptomyces; species Streptomyces sp. NPDC058685. Next base: position 9,132 of record NZ_JBHXSL010000023.1, on the reverse strand, counting down.
CCCGCGGTGGCGTCCGCGAGCCAGCCGCGGAACGCCTCGACGTCTGCGTCGGGCAGACCGATCTCGAAGGTGACGGCCTCCGCGTACCGCACCTCGCGCACATCGCGTCCGGTGGCCCGCAGATCGTTCTCGAGCTTGCCCGCGCGCTGGTGGTCGACGGTGACGGTGGCGAGCCGGAAGCGCTGCCGGGTGAGCGTCCCGAGCGCGTCGAGTGCTTCGCCGACCGCTCCCCCGTAGGCCCGGATCAGCCCGCCGGCGCCGAGCTTGACACCGCCGTAGTACCGCGTGACGACAGCGACGACATAGCGGACATCACGCCGCATCAGCATCTGGAGCATGGGAACACCGGCCGTACCGCCGGGCTCGCCGTCGTCACTCGCCTTCTGGGCGGCGGCGTCGGCCCCGATGACATAGGCGAAGCAGTTGTGCGAAGCGGCCGGGTGCTCCTTGCGGACCCGGGCGACGAAGGCCTGTGCCTCCTCCTCGGTCGCCGCGGGCGCGAGCGCGCAGATGAAGCGCGATCGGTTGATCTCTGTCTCGTGCACACCCTCACGGGCGACCGTCCGGTACTGCTCCTGCATCCGGCCACCCTATGCGGCGCCCGGAGGGGAATGCTCCGCGAGACTCCCCGGTTGTCGGTGTCATGGACGCAGACACAGAGACGATCCGCAGGATTCTGACCTCGACGGGTGACACATGGGCCGTGGTGGGCCTGTCCAACAACACGTCGCGGGCGGCGTACGGCGTCGCCGACGTCCTCCAGCGCTTCGGCAAGCGCATCGTGCCGGTCCACCCCAAGGCCGAGACGGTCCACGGCGAGCAGGGCTACGCCTCACTCGCCGACATCCCCTTCGAGGTCGACGTGGTCGACGTCTTCGTCAACGCGGACCTCGCGGGCGCGGTGGCGGACGAGGCGGTGGCGGCGGGCGCGAAGGCGGTCTGGTTCCAGCTGGGCGTGATCGACCCCGCGGCGTACGACCGCACGCGCGCGGCGGGGCTGGACATGGTGATGGACCGCTGCCCGGCGATCGAGATCCCGCGACTGGGGTGAACGAGGGGGGGGCGGGTGGGGCTCGTCGCCGATGGCGGCTTGCCGGTGTCCGAGGGTCAGATCCCCAACCCGGCAAGAACGGTCGTCCCCGCCGGCCCCGCGAACACCTTCCCCGGCACGATCAGCTTCCCCCGCCTGCGTCCGCTGCCGATCAGCACCCACGGGATGTCGACGACCGCCGCGTCCACCAGCACGGGCCAGCTCTCCGGGAGTCCGATCGGGGTGATGCCGCCGTACTCCATGCCCGTCTCGCCCGTCGCGGTGTCCATCGACGCGAACGACGCCTTGCGCGCGCCCAGTTGCTTGCGGACGACCCCGTTCACGTCGACCCGCGTGCTCGACAGCACGACGCACGCCGCGAGGGTGGACTCGCCGCCTCGTCTGCCCGCGACGACCACGCAGTTCGCCGACTGTTCGAGCAGTTCCTGGCCGTAGTGCTCCACGAACACGGCCGTGTCCGCGATCTCCGGGTCCGTGTCCACGTAGATCAGCTGGTCCGCCGGGACCTCGCCCTGCCAGCCGCGGACGGCGTCGGCGACCGGGGCGGCCAGGATGTCGAGGCAGTCCGGTGCGGGGCGGGCGTCGGGGAAGTTTCCGATGGGGGCGCGCATGGGCGGAAAAATAGCAGCGGCCCGCGGCGGGGCGGACGGGCGTCTCAGCGGACGGGCGGGATGGAGACGGCCATGGTCATCACGACCTTCTCGGTCCCGTCGTTCCGGTATCCGTGGGGGACGTTCGCCTCGAACGTGGCGGAGGAACCGGCGGGCACCGCGTGCGGGGCGCCGTCGACCAGCAGGGTGAGGTCCCCCGCGGTGACGTGGAGGAGTTCGATCGTCCCGTCCGGGTGCGCGTCGGACTCGCTGCGGTCGCCGGGCATCAGCTCCCAGGCCCACAGCTCCAGAGGTCCTCGCTTCTCGGTGCCGACCAGCAGCGTGGTGAAGCTGCCGGTGGAGGTCGACCACATCCGTACGGCCTGGTCCGGCGGGACGACGCGGACCTGCGGCCCCTGCTCGTAGTCGAGGAGCGTGGTGATGCTGACGCCGAGCGCGTCGGCGAGCTTCACCGTGGTCCCGACGCTCGGGTTGGTGCGCGCCTGCTCGATCTGGATGATCATGCCGCGGCTGACCCCCGCGCGGGCGGCGAGAGCGTCGAGCGTGAGCCCCCGCTCGCCGCGCCAGCGTTTGAGGTTACGGGCGAGCGACTGCGTGAGCTGGTCGAGATCCGACACGTTCCGTCCATTATTCTGGATGACATAGTTCAATATCTTGCACTACGGTGTGGTGCACCCAAACGTTCACCGCACTGTACTGCGAGGCCCCCATGACCGCACTGTTCGCCCTGGCCACCAGCGTGCTGTGGGGCCTCGCGGACTTCGGCGGCGGACTGCTGACCCGGCGGACTCCCGCCCTCACCGTCGTGGTGGTCTCGCAGTCGATCGCGGTCGTGGTCCTCGGCGTGATCGTCGTCGCCACGGGCGGCCTGCACGAGGCGGGTCACCAGCTCTGGTACGCGGTGGGCGCCGGCGTCGTCGGGCCCGTCGCGATGCTCTCCTTCTACAAGGCGCTCGCCCTCGGCCCCATGGGTGTGGTCTCGCCCCTCGGCTCGCTGGGTGTGGCCGTTCCCGTGGGCGTCGGCCTCGTACTGGGCGAGCGGCCCGGCCTGATCCAGTTCGCCGGGATCGGCGTGGCCGTGGTCGGCATCGTGCTGGCCGGCGGTCCGGAGCTGCGGGGTGCGGCCGTGCAGCGGCAGGCGATCCTGCTGACCCTGACGGCCGCCTTCGGGTTCGGCGCCGTCATGGCCCTCATCGCCGAGGCGTCGACCACCCTCACCGGCCTGTTCCTGGCTCTGTTCGTGCAGCGCGTCACCAATGTGACCGTGGGCGGCACGGCGCTGTACGTGTCGGTGAAGCGCGGCGGGCGGGCCCTGCCGGAGGACGGCGGGATGAAGGTCGTCCTGTCCTCGCTCCCCGCCCTCGCCTTCGTCGGCCTCGCAGACGTCGCGGCCAACGGTACGTACTCCATCGCCGCCCAGACGGGCCCGGTGACCGTGGCGGCCGTGCTCGCCAACCTCTACCCGGTGGTCACGGTGCTGGCCGCGCTGCTGCTGCTGCGGGAACGGCTGCGGATGATCCAGGCGGCGGGGGCCGGGCTCGCGCTCGTGGGCACGGTCCTGCTGGCCTCCGGCTGAACGCGGCTCGCATCCGGCCTGCCGGACGCCCGCCGGGCTCGGCCCTCGTACCGCTTGCGCCTCGCCGGGCTCAGCTCTCCTCCAGCTCCGCCAGCGCCAGCAGCTGCTCGGGCGTGACGCCGTCCGGGATCGGCACCGGCGCGGGAGTTCGCAGCGGCGGCTGCCAGCCGAGGACCGGGTCCCAGCTCCTGACCACGCGGGCCGGCGCCCCGGCGACCACGGAGTGGTCGGGGACCTCGCCCCGGACGACGGCGCCGGCGGCGACCACGACATTGCGGCCGAGGCGTGCGCCGGGCAGCACCACCGCGCCGGTGCCCAGCCAGCACCCCGGTCCGATCGTCACCGGCTCGGTCCGGGGCCACTGCTTGCCGACCGGCTCGTGCGGATCGTCGTAACTGTGGTTGGTCGAGGTGATGTAGACGTACGGACCGCAGTAGGTGTCGGAGCCGATGGACACCCTCGTGTCGGCGATGACATGGCTGCCGCGGCCGAGCACCACACCGTCGCCCAGGGTCAGGATCGGCTCCGTGCCGAGATCGAGGTCGGGCATCATCCCCGCGGTCAGGGTGACCTGCTCGCCGATGATGCAGTGGTCCCCGAGTTCGATCCACGCCTCTCCGAACACGGTGCCCTGCGGGAAGGCGAGACGCGTGCCGTGGCCGATGCTGCGGAAGCGCAGCCTGCCGGGGTGGTCGGCGGTGACGGCACCGGCGTCCTGTGCCCAGCGCCAGCCCCGGTGGAGGGCACGGGCGAGAACGCCACGCCACCAGGCGGCGGGCGATGAGAACGTGTTTCTGTTCTTCGGCACCCGCACACGGTAGTCGGCCCGCTCGCGGCCGATCGGAGCACCGCGCTGTGATGTTCGCCCCACGGAGTCCGCCGACGGGACGCCGCGGGGGCCGTTCTGCCCGTGCACCCCGTACCGGGATGGCCGGAAAGCGCCGCTCGGACGGGCGGTGTCGTGGTCTCGCGCATCCCATTCGGCACAGAAGCAACAGCGGCCACGAGGTCTTCGGCACCGTTTCCGGCGGCACACGGGCCGCCGGGAGGAAAACGCTGTCTACCACGTCCACCGGGACGCGACAGTGACTTCGGGACTAAGTCCTCCGTTCCGTGGGCAGTCCGGCTTCTCGGGGCTCCCGGGCATCGGCGCGTGACTAGCATGAGCGCCACATGCGTACGGAAGATCACCGTCAACTTACGGTGCCTGTACGGCATGTGGTCGGCCGATGCGCGCCAGTCGGCCTCGTCTTCTTCCCCGGACTCAAGCAGCGAGGGATCGCGGAATGTCAGTGCCAGTCGCCCGGAAACCGCACAGGATACGAACCCGACGGCCCTTGCCCCTCGTCGTACCGCTGGCCGCCGTGGTGGTGGCCGGCGCGGCCGCCGGCGCGGTGATCGCCACGGCACCCGACGCGGCCAGGAACTGGGTCGCGGCGACCGTGGGCGTCGCCTGGGTGTGGGTGGCGGCCACCGTCGTCGTGACGGCGCTGAGCTCGCGCCGGCTGCGCGCCACGGCGATGGCCGCCGCCGGTGAACTGCGGGCGGTGCAGGCCCAGTCGGCCCAGACCACCGCCGAGTCCGCCCATCTGGTGAACGTCACGCTCCCCTCGGTCGTGAAGCGGTTGCGTGACGGGGAGAACTCCGAGGACACCCTCGCCGGCACCACGCCGCCGACCGATCCACAACTGCGGCGCCTGCTCCAGGTGTTCGCCACCGAGCTCGGGGCCGGCGAGCGCCGGGCCGAGACCTCGGCCGCCAACAGCGCCTCCGCCGTACGCCAGTTGGCTCAGGCGGCCGACGACCTGGACCGGCTGACCACGGTGACGCTGCCCGGCGCCTTCGAACATCTGCGCAGCGGAGCCTCGGCCGACACGGTCCTCGGCGAGCTCGAGCGGCCCGCCGACGCCCGGCTGCGGGTGATCCTGGACGCCGTGGTCCGGGAGTTCGCCGTCAGTGAGCGGCGTGCGGCGGCCGCCCAGGGCGCGAGCGCCAAGGCGCTGAGCCGGGTTCAGGCCAAGGCCGTGAGCATGCTCGCCGACCTGCGGGAGATGCAGGATCGTCACGGCGAAGAGGTGTTCGGCGATCTGCTCAAGCTCGACCACAACACCTCGCAGCTCGGTCTGCTGACCGACCGCCTCGCGCTTCTCATGGGCGGTCGGTCGAGTCGTTCGTGGAACAAGCCGATCGGCATGGAGAGCATCCTGCGCGGTGCGGTGGGCCGGATCGCGGCCTATCAGCGGGTGCGCCTGCACTCCTCCAGCACCGCCGCGATCGCCGGCTTCGCCGCCGAGGGCGTCATGCATCTGCTGGCCGAACTGATGGACAACGCGGCGAACTTCTCGCCGCCCATCGACGAGGTCCACGTCTATGTCGAGGAGCGCACCGCCGGCCTGGTCGTCACGATCGAGGACAGCGGTCTGAAGATGGCCGACGCCGCCATGCGGCGGGCTGAGGAGGCCGTGTCGGGCCGGGTCAACGACCTCGCGGCCCTCCAGGGCACCCGGCTCGGGCTCGCCGTGGTGGGCCGGCTCGCCGCCAAATACCGGATGAGCGTCAACTTCCGGCCCTCCTCCCGCGGCGGCACCGGCGTCGTGGTGCTGTTCCCGCCGCAGCTGCTGGCCCAGCAGCGCAGCGCGGCACCGGAGACGACGATCCACCGCGCCACCCCCGACACGGTGGAGCGGACGCCCGACGCCCCCACCACCTCCGGCTCGGGCGCGGCAGCACCCGGTTCCGTGGCCGCCGGGGGCACCCCCTTCCCGGCCCGGTCCGGGCCTCGGGTGGCGACGCCGAACGGCCTGCCCGTACGGCCGCCGGGTCGCACCATGGCCGCCGCCGACCGCGGCCGCGAGCCGGCCGGCCCCGGCAGGGGAAACACCGCGCCCGACCGCGAGACCGGCACAGCGCGCGACCCGGGCCGTGACGCCGGTGCGCAGTTCGGCGCCTTCCACCGCGCCCGCAAGGCGCAGGAGGACCGGCCCGCAGGGCCCACCGAGGAGTGATGCGATCCGCCCCGCCGGCGCCCGGGTCATGGCGCCACCCCCGTTACACGACGTGAGAGAAGGAGGCACGGGCGGATGACCGGATCACCGGGACGCATCCGCCCCACGCAGACGATGCAGACCACTGACAACAGCCTGACCTGGCTACTGGAAAGCCTTCTCGAACGCACTCCGGGCACCCGGCACGCCCTGGTGCTCTCCCGCGACGGGCTCAAGCTGTGCTGGACCCGGCATCTGACGCTCGACCAGGCCGATCAGCTGGCCGCGATCTGCTCGGGCATCCAGGCGCTGGCCCAGGGGGCGTCGGTCGAGTTCGGCAACGGCAGCGGTGGCGTACGGCATTCGATGACCGAGTTCCACGGCGGACTGCTGTTCATCGTGGAGGCCGGCGACGGTGCCCATCTGGCGGTCGTCGCGGAGGACGGCGCCGATCCCGGCGTGGTCGGCCACCAGATGACCGACCTGGTGGAGCAGATCGGCGAGCATCTGCGGGCGGAACCGCGGGTGCCGGCCCCGGAGAGTCCGCTCTCATGACCCGCAAACCCGTCGACACGGGTGATCCGGACCGGCTCTACACGGTCACGGGGGGCCGCAGCCGCGCCGACGACGACGCGTTCGACCTGGTGACGCTGATCGTCAGCGAGTGCGAGCCGACGCTCGGGATGCAGTCGGAGCACGTGCGGATCCTCGACCTGTGCCGTCATCCGACCGCGGTCGTCGAGTTGTCGGCGGAGCTGAAGCTGCCGGTGACGGTCGTACGGATCCTGCTGGGCGACCTGCTGGCGACGGGGCGTATCACGGCCCGTCATCCGCGGGCCGCCCGCTCGCTCGTCGATCTGCCGGACTCGGCCCTCTTGAAGGAGGTGCTCCATGGACTCCGCAACCTCTGAACTGCCTGCCCGCACCCCGCTCGTCGACTCGGCCGAGACCGGGTTGAAGATCGTGATCGTGGGTGGTTTCGGGGTCGGCAAGACCACGCTGGTGAAGTCGGTCAGCGAGATCCGGCCGCTGAACACCGAGGAAGTCATGACGCAGGCGGGTGTCGGCGTCGACGAGACCGCCGGTCTCGCCACCAAGACGACCACCACCGTCGCCTTCGACTTCGGCCGGATCAGCCTCAACGACCGCATGGTCCTGTACTTGTTCGGCGCTCCCGGACAGGAGCGTTTCTGGTTCCTGTGGGACCGCCTCTTCACCGGCACCCTGGGTGCCGTGGTGCTGGTGGACACCCGGCGCATGAGCGACTCCTGGTACGCGATCGACCGGCTCGAGCACCACCGGACGCCGTTCGTGGTGGCGGTCAACCGCTTCGACGACGACATGGCCGCCTTCTCGCTGGACGAGATACGCCAGGCGCTGTCGCTCGCCCCGCATGTGCCGCTGATCGACTGCGACGCCCGGGTCCGCTCGTCCGGCAAGCACGTCCTGATCAGCCTTGTCGACCACCTTCATGAACTGGCCATGGCACGGGAGATGACACCATGACCGACCCCGCCGTACCCGAACCCGCGCCGTCCCCGCCGCCGGGCTGCCCCGCTCATGTGGGGGCGATCCGCCTCAGCGGCCTGGAGTACCAGCAGAGCCCCTCCGAGCTGTACCGCTCGATGCGCCGTGAGCAGGGTGCGGTGGCTCCGATCCTGCTCGACGGGGACATCCCCGCCTGGCTGGTGCTCGGTTACGCCGAGGTCTCCTATGTGACCAGCCACGACGACCTGTTCGCCCGGGACTCCCGGCGCTGGAACCAGTGGGAGAACATCCCCGCCGACTGGCCCCTGATGCCGTTCGTCGGCTACCAGCCCTCGGTCCTGTTCGCCGAGGGAGCCGAGCACCAGCGGCGGGCGGGCGTCATCACCGAGGCGCTCGAGTCGGTCGACCAGTTCGAACTGGCCCACTGGAGCACGCGGATCGCCGACCAGCTGATCGACGGCTTCGCGGGCAGCGGGCAGGCCGAGCTGATGTCCGCGTACGCCCACGCCCTGCCCATGCGCGCCGCGGTCCAGATGTGCGGGATGCCCGCGCGGGGTTCCGACACCGACGACCTCGTACGCGATCTGCAGATCTCGCTGGACGCGGCCGAGGGCGACGACCCGGTGGCCGCGTACGTACGTGTGCAGGAACGCATCCAGCGTCTGGTCAAGGACAAGCGCGGCGCACCGGGTCCGGATGTCACCTCGCGGATGCTCCGGCATCCGGCGGGGCTGGCGGACGAGGAGATCGTCCAGGACCTGATCTCGATCATCGCCGCGGCACAGCAGCCGACGGCGAACTGGATCTGCAACACGCTGCGTCTGCTGCTGACCGACGACCGGTTCGCGCTGAACGTCTCCGGCGGCCGCCTCAGCGTCGGCCAGGCCCTCAACGAGGTGCTCTGGCTGGACACCCCCACCCAGAACTTCATCGGACGCTGGGCGGTGCGCGACACGCAGCTCGGTGGCCGGCAGATCCGGGCGGGCGACTGTGTGGTGCTCGGGCTGGCGGCGGCCAACACCGATCCGCAGATCTGGCCCGAGGGCCACATCGGTGCCGAGAACTCCTCGCATCTGTCCTTCAGCAACGGGGAGCACCGCTGCCCCTATCCGGCGCCCCTGCTGGCCGATGTCATCGCGCGTACGGCGATCGAGACGCTGCTGGAGCGGCTGCCGGACGTGGTGCTGGCCGTGGAGCCGGAGGAGTTGACCTGGCGGCCGTCCATCTGGATGCGGGGGCTGACGTCCCTGCCGGTGCAGTTCAGTCCGGTCGTGCAGTGAGCGGCCCGGTCGTGCAGTGAGCGGCCCGGTCGTGCAGTGAGCGGCGGCGCCGGGGCCCGCGGTGGAACCCCGGCCCCGGCGCCCCGGCCCCCCCGGCGGTGATGAGGCGGCGCCGGGCGGGAAGCGGCCGGGGCGCGGCAGC
>NZ_JBHXSL010000022.1:0-105728 GCF_042714725.1 Streptomyces sp. NPDC058685 | reverse complement strand
CGCGGTCAGACCGCTGTAGGTGTAGAAGGAATTGCGGCCCGGGAACATCTGGTTGAACTGGGACTCGCTGACCACGAAGCCACCGGGCTGCGGGTTCCCACCGCCGGGCGCCGACCACTTCTGGTTCGACTGTCCCGAACACGTCCATATCTGGAGCCGTGTGCCGTTGGCCGTGCTGCGGTCGCGGACGTCCAGGCACTTGTTCGCCTGGGGGTTGACGATGTCGTTGGCACCGGACACGACCCACTGCTGGTTCGGCGTGCCGGCGCAGTCCCACAGCTGGACGAGTGAGCCGTCCGCCGTACCGCGTTCGACGATGTCGAGACACTTGCCGAGGGCCCGGATCGTGCCGTCACCCGGGAGGGACCACCGTTGCGCGTTGCTGCCGTTGCAGTCGTAGAGCTGCACGGGCGTCCCGTTGGCGCTGCTCGCTCCGGCAACGTCGACACACTTGCCGCCCAGCCCGCTGATCTGGCCGTCCGCGGCCTGGGCTGGCGCGGCGAACAAGGCGGCGAACAGTGCGGCGATCGCCAGGCCGGCGGCGGACCGTCCCACGGAGCGGCGTCTGGGGAGAAGGCGCGCGAGGGGTGTGAGGGACATCGTTGTCTGTCTCCTTTTCGCGAGCCGCGGACCATGAGGCCACCGGTCCCGCGCCATGGGGGACGCGCGGGCTCGGCGGGCACACCGGACGTACGGCTGGGGGCCGGCGGAGGGGGTGGGACCAGGAGTGCGGGGCTGTCGCGCAGGGAAGCGGGCTGTCGCCTGGTCCAGACCATGGCAGCGGTCTCGGATGCAGTCAATAGTTGAACAACCCTGCCCTGTATGTGGCTTGAAACCCCCCGCATGCCTCCGGGACGTGAAGTCGGCGACGTCTCCGGGCGGTCCTCCCGCACCTGCCGCCTCCAGGGCGTGTACCGCTCGTCCGCACCCTGGGCGGTAGCGATGCCTCCGGTTCCGTACCGCGGTCCGTTCTGTGTCTACCGTCGGTAATCGCTCCTGCGTAGACTCCACATCTCCCCGAGTCCGACGAGAGACGCTGGAGCGGACGACGATGTCTGCAGAGCAACACCCCCGACGTGAAGTCGTCACCGGCGTACCGCGCAACGCCCGGCGGGCCCCCGGCCACGCGCCCGCCCGCTCGGAGATCAGTGAGCAGACAACCCTCGGCGCCACCTATGTGCGCTCTCTCATGCGCAGCCAGCTGAGAGCCGCGCTCTACGCGCTCGGCACCCTTGCCCTGCTCGTCGGTTCGCTGCCCCTGCTGTTCGCGCTCCCGGCCGTGTTCGACGGCACCCTGGCCTCGCCGGAACCGTTCGTCTGGGCGGCGCTCGGCCTCGCCGTCTACCCCGTGATGTGGCTGACGGCCCGCTGGTACGTCCGCCGGGCCGAGCGCAACGAAGAGGACTTCACCCGACTCGTCGAAGGACGCTGACGGCGTGCCGCGGACGGCAGGGCCCGGTGACCGGACCGGCGCACGGCGGCCGGGCGGGCGGAGATGAACCAGACCTACGCGGTCACCGCCGTCACCGTGGTGGTGCTCGCCACGGTGCTCATCGGCGCGCTCGGGCTGCGAATATCGCGCACCACCTCGGACTTCTACGTCGCCTCACGCACGGTGAAACCTGGCCTCAACGCGGCGGCCATCAGCGGTGAGTACCTCTCCGCCGCCTCGTTCCTCGGCATCGCGGGCCTGGTACTGCTCCAGGGACCGGACATGCTCTGGTACCCGGTGGGATACACCGCCGGCTACCTCGTCCTGCTGGTACTGGTGGCCGCGCCCCTCCGCCGCTCCGGGGCCTACACCCTCTCCGACTTCGCCGAGGCCCGGCTGGAGTCCGCCGCCGTGCGCCGGCTCGCCAGCCTCTTCGTCGTCGGCATCGGCTGGCTCTATCTCCTGCCCCAACTCCAGGGCGCGGGCCTCACCCTGGAGATCCTCACCGGCGCACCCGACTGGGTCGGCGGACTCGTCGTGGCCGTCGTCGTCACCGGGGCGGTCGCGGCGGGCGGCATGCGCAGCATCACCTTCGTCCAGGCCTTCCAGTACTGGCTCAAACTCACCGCACTGCTCGTGCCCGCGCTCTTCCTCGTGGCGGCCTGGGCCCACGACGACGCCCCGAGAGCCCGTTTCGACGCGCCCGCGCTGCTGCGCGAGCACACCGTCGTCCGGGTCGGCGACACCGTACGCGTGGAGCTGGAGAAGCCGCTCACCCTCACGGTCCGCGGGGAGATCGACGGCACCGCCCACGACAACCGCACCGTCACCCTCGACGAAGGCACGCACAGGATCGACGCCGGTACCCGCCTCGGCTTCCCGGAAGGCGCGGAGGTGCCCGAACGGGCCTTCACCGGCGACGATCCGGCGAGCTGGTCGCAACCGCTGTCCGGCGGCCGCGACGGTTACCACCTGTATGCGACGTACGGGCTCATCCTCGCCACCTTCCTCGGCACGATGGGCCTCCCGCATGTGGCCGTCCGGTTCTACACGAGCCCCAACGGACGCGCCGCGCGCCGCACCACGCTCGTCGTGCTGGGACTGATCGGCGCGTTCTATCTGCTGCCTCCCGTGTACGGCGCACTCGGCCGTATCTACGCACCCGAACTCGCCCTCACCGGGGACGCGGACGCCGCCGTGCTGGTACTGCCGGAGCGCGTCGTCGGCGGGATCGCGGGCGATCTGCTCGGAGCGCTGCTCGCGGGGGGCGCGTTCGCCGCCTTCCTGTCCACCGCCTCCGGACTGACCATGTCCGTCGCGGGCGTCATCACCCAGGACGTGCTGCCCTCACGCGGCGTACGCCACTTCCGGCTCGCGACCCTGCTCGCCATGGCGGTTCCGCTGGCCGTGAGCGTCGTCGCCACGAACGTCCCGGTCGCCGACGCCGTCGGGCTGGCGTTCGCGGTGTCCGCTTCCTCGTTCTGTCCGCTGCTGGTGCTCGGCATCTGGTGGCGCAAACTCACGCCGCCGGGCGCCGCGGCGGGCCTCGTCATCGGCGGCGGCACGGCGCTCACCGCGGTGATGGCCACCCGCGCCGGACTCGCTCCCGAGGGCTGGCCGCACACCCTGATGGCGTGGCCCGCCGTCTGGTCCGTACCGCTCGGCTTCCTCACCATGGTGCTGGTGTCGCTCGCCACCGCACGCCACATACCGCGGGGCGCCACCGCCATGCTGGCGCGACTCCATCTGCCGGAGGACCTCGTCGGCAGACCCCAGCCGGAGGGAGCGGAGCGATGACCGGGACCGGACTGGCCGCACTCGCGGCGGCAGGTGTCGTCCTCCTCGCGATCGGTGTCGTCGTCGGCCGCTTCACCGCACGCCGCGGCGGGGAGAGGGACCTCGACCTGGGCACACCCGTCGAACGGGCGACCTTTCACACCCTGCACACCGCCTCGCTCGCCGCACCGCCCCTGCGTGCCGGACTGACCGAGGACACGGCCCGCAAGGCCGCCCGCCGGCTGCGCTCCCTGCTCGGCACCGAGGCGCTGTGTCTCACCGACCGGGAGACCGTGCTCGCCTGGGACGGGCCGGCCGCCGACCATCACGAACAGCGGGTGATGGAGCGCGTCGCAGAGATGCTGGAGTCGGGGCGCAGCATGAGTGTGCGCACCGACTGCGACGAGCTGGAGTGCCCGCTGCGCTGGGCCGTGATCGCCCCGCTGACCGGTGAGGAAGGGGTGCTCGGCGCGCTCGTCGCCTACGGCTCGCGTGAGTCGGCCGTGCTGGTACGGGCGACGACCGAGGTGGCCCGCTGGGTGTCCGTACAACTGGAGCTGGCCGAACTCGACCGGTCCCGGACCCGGTTGATCGAGGCGGAGATCCGCGCGCTGCGGGCCCAGATCTCACCGCACTTCATCTTCAACTCCCTCGCGGCGATCGCCTCGTTCGTCCGGACCGACCCCGAGCGCGCCCGCGAACTGCTGCTGGAGTTCGCGGACTTCACCCGCTACTCCTTCCGCCGGCACGGCGACTTCACCAACCTCGCTGACGAACTGCGGTCCATCGAACAGTATCTGGCGCTGGCCGGAGCCCGGTTCGGCGACCGGCTGAAGGTGACGCTCCAGGTCGCACCCGAAGTGTTGCCGGTGACACTGCCGTTCCTGTGCCTCCAGCCGCTCGTCGAGAACGCCGTCAAACACGGCCTGGAGGACTCCAGGAACGAGTGCCGGGTCACCATCGCCGCCCAGGACGCCGGTGCCGAGGCCATGGTGACCATCGAGGACGACGGCGTGGGAATGGACCCGGCCGTGCTGCGCGCGATTCTCGCGGGGGAGCGGCCCGCGACATCGGGCATCGGGCTCTCCAACGTCGACGAGCGACTGCGCCAGGTGTACGGGGACGACTACGGCCTCGTCATCGAGACCGGCGTCGGTGCGGGCATGAAGATCACGATGCGGTTCCCCAAGTACCGTTCGGGTGTGCACTCTTCGGCCGGCCGCCGCTCCTCCGGCTGACCGGTCCGGGTGCCGTCGTCGTGCGCGCCCGAGCGCCGGTGTCGCACATGTGCGCGGGTCCGGGCCGACCGCAGCGGTCTGATCAGCGGATTCCCGGGTACCTGATGCGGACGTGGATCATTCACCGATGGGGAGGGGACCTCGATGGCGACGGAAGCGCAGCAGGACGCTGTCAGATCGGACGGTCGCGACGAGACGCCGGACGAGCGGGCCGACCGGCAGTGGAGCGAACTGGTCCAGGAGATACGCGTCGCCCAGACCGGCGTGCAGATCATGTTCGGCTTTCTGCTCACGGTCGTCTTCACGCCCCGGTTCGTGACGCTCTCCGGCACCGACAAGACCATCTACATGATCACTGTGGTGCTCGGGGCGGCGGCCGTGGGCGCCCTGATCGCACCCGTCGCCTTCCACCGGATCGTCTCCGGACGGCGTATCAAACCGCATGCCGTGCAGTGGGCTTCACGGCTCACCTTCACCGGCTTGCTTCTGCTGCTGGCCACGCTGGTCTCGGCGCTCCTGCTGATCCTGCGGGCGGCCACGCACGACCACATCGTGCCCTGGATCGTCAGCGGAGTGTTCGCCTGGTACGTGCTCTGCTGGTTCGTGCTGCCCCTGTGGGCGAAGCGCCGGCACACCACGGCCCCGTGAAGGGGACCCGGCACACCACGGCCCCGTGAAAAGGGACGCGGCGCAGGGACGACTGAGTCCCGCCCGGTGTCCGGGAGCGACGGCACCGACCGAGCGGCCCGCGTGTGCGGGAGCGACGGCAACGACCGGGCCGCCCGGCCGGTGTCAGGCCCGTGCGACCCCGGTGAGCCGGGCGATGTCCCGCGGGTCCAGACCGGTGAGCTGCGCGATGCGCGCGGCGGGAACGCCGGCATCCAGGGCGCGGTGCACCAGGGCCTCCCAGTCCTGTGTCACCTCACGGAACCCGAGAAGCTCGTTCTCCATGTCCGTCACCCCCTGAGGAGCACACTGCTGCTGCACGCGGAAGGTCTCCTCCTCGCTCAGCGGGATGGGCAGCCGGTCGACGTCCTCGGGAATGAAGACCTCGGAACCGCCCGGCAGGATCCGCACCTGCTCGGAGGAGGCGGAGACACCATGGGCGTCCAGCCAGCCGCGGACCGCCGGGGTCTCCAGGCACTCCAGGCCGCCGACCGCGCCGAGTGCGGCCCCCAGCAGAGGAGAACGGTCGGGGAGCAGGAAGAGACAGGCCTCGTCAGCCATGGTGCGGAACCGCCTTCGTCGTGGAGCAAGCGGACACCGATGTTATCGCCGCTCAGCGGCGCCGCCCGCCGCGCCCCACCGGGGTCCGCCCGCCGGAGGGCCGAACTGCGGAACGAGCGGACATACGGCGATACTGCGCCCGCGCGGGCCGGGCTCTCGTCGCGATCCGGACCGGCTTCCGGGCAACGCGGTCGCATGCGGGGCGGGCGCCGGACCGCAGCGTGCGGGTGATCTCCCCCGGTGCCCCGGACACCGGGCGTGGCGCGCCCGTGGCGGCGTGTGTCCCGAGGTGCGAACGGTGGCGAACACGCGGAGTGTGGAAGTAACCCGATCGGCCTACGGCAACCCGTCCGGGAGGCTCACAGCACGGGGTGAAGGAGCAGACCATGACAAGCCATGTGAGCGGGGCTCGACCGCACTCCACGTCGCGGAGTTCCACCAGCAGCGGGTTCGTCACCGGCTGGACGGTGTTCGCCGGCGTCATGATGATCTTCGGTGGTCTCATGACCCTCTTCGCGGGCATCGCCGCCATCGCCAAGGACGACGTCTTCGTCGCCACGCGCAATTACGTCTTCCAGTTCGACCTCACCGGGTGGGGCTGGATCCACATGATCCTGGGCATCGTCATCGTGATCGCAGGGTTCGCCCTCTTCCAGGGCTCCACCTGGGCCAGGGTGGCCGGTATCGCGCTCGCCGGTCTGGCCATGCTGGCGAACTTCCTGTGGCTGCCGTACGCCCCGTTCTGGGCCATCGTGCTGATCGCCATCGACGGCTTCGTGATCTGGGCACTCTGCGCACCCCGCCACTCGGAGTCCTCGGCTCACTGAGCGAACAACTCGAGGCGGGCCTCGATCAGTACCCGCTTCCCCGGCCCGCCACCGGGACGCTTCCGGCGGCGGGCCGGTCTGTCCGGGCGTGGCCCTGGCGGGACAGACCGGCCGGGGCCGAGAAGGGAGGAGAGCGGAGTGGGCGATCCCACCGGGCCGCGTCCTTCCGGACGCGAGTGGAGCGACGCCCTCCTGGAGGCGCTGTTCACCGAGTCCCCCACGGGCCTCTACCTGTTCGACAAGGACCTCAGACTGATCCGTATGAACACCGCGGCGCGCGGGTGGCGGGGGGTGACCGTCGAGGATCACGCGGGCCGTCGCCTCGGGGAAGTGGTGCCCGGCTTCGACACCGAGGCGATCGAGGCCATGCTGCGGCGGGTGCTCGACACCGGGAAGGCCACGATCGACTTCGAGCAGCGCGGCTTTCCGCCCACCGATCCCACCCGCGAGTACGTGGCGTCCATCTCGGCCTTCCGGCTCCAGGGCCGAGGCGACACCGTCGACGGGATCGGGGTGGCGGCGGAGGTCGCCGATGTCACGGCGCAGTTCCGTGCGCGCAACCGTGTGCTGCTGCTCAACGAGGCGAGCGAACGGGTCGGCAGGACGCTCGACATGACCGGCACGGCGGAGGAGTTCGTCGAGTTCGTGGTCCCGGCGCTGGCCGATGCCGCCACGGTCGATCTGTTCGACTGTGTGCTGCGTGGAGGCGAGCCCCCGGCCGGGCCGGTGGAGGCGCACCTGCCGCTGAGGCGTGTCGCCCGGCGCGACGTGGAGAGCACGGGCGCGGACGGTGATCGGGACGGCTCGCTCCCGCTGATCAGCCTCGACCCGCCGACCCCCTACACCCAGAGCGTCGTCGATCATCAGCCGCGGCTGATCCAGCAGCCCGGCGTCGACCCGGGCGTCCCGGGCACCGGCGGCCGCGATCCGGCCGGCGAGGAACCCGGCTCCGTCCTGGTGCTGCCTCTCGTCACCCGCGGAGTGGCGCTGGGCGTGGCCGTGGTCCGGCGGAACCACCACTCCGACCCGTTCGACGACGACGATCTCACGATCGCCGCCGAGGTGGCGGGGCGGATGGCCCTGAGTCTGGACAACGCCCGCCGGTACGAGCGCGAGCACGCGACGGCCCGTACGCTCCAGCGCGGGCTGCTGCCTCCCGCCTTGCCGCGGGTCTCCGCCGTGGAGACCGCCCATCGTTATCTGCCGGGTCTCGACGCCGGCGGGGACTGGTTCGATCTCCTCACGCTGTCCGGGGGCCGGGTCGCACTCGTGGTGGGTGACGTCGAGGGCCACGGCCTGGCGGCCGCCACGACCATGGGGCAGCTGCGGACCGCCGTCTCCACACTGGCCGCGATGGACCTCCAGCCGGACGAGGTGCTGTCCCGCCTGGACGATCTGATGTCCCGGATGGCCGAGGAGAGGACCAGGCTCGCGTCCGACGCGACGAGCGACCAGAATCCCGGGGCGAGCTGTGTGTACCTCGTCTACGATCCCGTCTCCCGGCTGTGCACCTTCGCCCGGGCGGGACACCCGCCGCCCGTGCTCGTCCGGCCGGACGGGCACACGCAGGTCCTGGACGGCGGGGCGGGACCCCCGCTCGGACTCGGCGGGCTGCCCTTCGAGGCCGAGGACATGGAACTGCCCGAGGGAAGTCTGCTGGCCCTCTACACCAACGGGCTGATCGAAGGCCGCCGGGCCTCCGACGACGCGCTGGGCCGGCTCCAGCGTGTCCTCGGCCATCCGGGACGGTCCCTGGCGGACAGCTGCGACGAGGCCGTGTCCGCGGTGCGGCCGCGGCGGGCGGACGACGACGCCGTTCTGCTGCTGGCGCGCACCCGCTCCCTCAGGTCCGACTCCGTCGCCACCTGGACCCTGCCGCTGGACCCGGCGATCGTCTCCACGGCGCGCACCCTGGCAGGCCGCCAGCTCGCGTCCTGGGACCTCGACGACCTCTCCTTCACGACCGAGCTGATGGTGAGCGAACTGGTCACCAACGCCATCCGGTACAGCACGGGCACGGTCGTGCTGCGTCTGATCCGCGACGGCGACTCGCTCCTGTGCGAGGTCTTCGACAACAGCACCACCGCGCCGCACCTGCGCCGTTCCCGCGACAGCGACGAAGGGGGGCGCGGTCTGCTGCTGGTTGCCCAGTGCTCGCGACGCTGGGGCACACGCCTGACGGCCACGGGCAAGGCGATCTGGGCCGAACAGCCGTTGCCCGAGCCCGTGTCCACGCCACGCCTCGCGAAGCGGCCCGCGGATCCGGAACCGCCGGTGTGGCAGGAGGCCGGGCCGTCGGCGTGAACTCCTGCCGCCCGCGCCGATCGGGCCGTTCAGTTCAGTCCCTGGTCGAGGGGAACGCGTCGGCGCGGACATGGGGCATGGCCCGACTGGCCACCCGGTAGCGGCCGTTGGGAAGCTGGGCCGACGAGGTGGTGACGCGTACGGTCAGCGGACCGGCCCACTCGTATCCCCGCGTCTCCCCATGCCGGGCGAGCGAGTCCGTCAGCGCCCGTCCCACCTCCCCGACGCGCCGCAACAGCTCCTTGTGCACACTGCGGGTCAGTTCGATCTCGTACGCGTTGGGTACGACGACGCGGCTCTGGCTGCACACCACCGCATGGGTGTCGCACTCCCCTCGCAGCGCGTCGACCAGTTCCACCGGGTCCCGATGAACGACCTTGGCGAGCAGCCCGTCCTGCCAGCGCTCAAGGGCCTGCTCCCACCGCTTCAGATGTCCCATAGGAGTTCGCGTGCCCGTGATACCGGCAGATCACGCACGCCGGAACGGCGCTGTCCCCGGACGGCGGAACTCCGGTGCCTGTGCGATCCGCACGACAGACCTACGGCGCGGGCGCTCCCGCCGGTGCGCTGTGCCGGGCGTGGAGAAGGAAACTGCGGGCGGCGGCACTGAGCGGCCCTCGCGGGTGTGCGATACCGACCGGACGTAAGAGAGGCGGGCTGAAGGAGCGGACCTCCACCCGGTGATGGAACACCCGGAACACCGTGTCCCGGTATCCGATCAGCGACCCGGGTTCCTCCGTCGCACCCGTCCGTGTGTCCGGTCCCTGGTCGTTTTCGGCCACGGCCACCGGTCGCACACCGAGCCGGACGAACATCGCTTCGAGCTCGGTACGCCGGCCCGTACCCGGGGGAGGGAGGACCACCCTCAGGCCGCCCAGCATCCGCAGGGGCACCGGGTCGGGCAGCTCCGAGCCCGGTGGCGAGATCAGCACGATCTCGCGGTCCTGGAGGCGGTACGCCGACAGCTCCTGGTCCACCGGCAGATGGACCAGCCCCAGCTCGGCGGCGCCGTCGACCAGGGCGCGTTCGAGTGCCTCGCGGCTGTCGTGCCGGAGGAGCCGTACGTCGATCTCCGGGTGGCGCTCCACGAACGAGGGCACGAGGTCGGCGGCCACCGCACCGCAGAGGGCCGGCGTCGCAGCCACCTTCACGGTGGCCCGCAGCGCACTTCTGCGGGCTGTGCCGACGTCCTCGATCGCTCCGACCGCGTCGAGGACCGTTCGCGCCAGACGCACGACACGGGTGCCCTCGGCGGTCAGGGTCGCGCGCCGGCCGCGGCGGTCCAGGAGTGTCACGCCGAGATCCCGCTCCAGGGACTGGATGGACCGGGAGAGGGCGGGCTGGGCGATGTAGACGGAGCACGCTGCGGCTGTGATGGAGCGGCAGTCAGCGACGGCGACGAGGTATCGCAGCTGTTGCAGTGTGGGGGTCATGTGCGGACGTTAGCCCTCCGGGTCTGAGCCCTGAAAGAGGCACTCAGGTCAACAAGTCCCGGGCCGCATATGAAATCTGACGCACCGTCTGTTGCCAACCATACCTCTGCGGCATGGATGGGCGGATGGGCGTTGACACTGCCGTCGGGCCGCCGCAGGATGCAACGCGGCTTGCGAAGTTACTGGCCGTTAATCACCTCAGGCACCCGCGCACCCCCCACCTCACCGCCGTCGTGCCCCGCTCCCTCGACCGGCCCTGCACGGAACCCAAGGAGAGCCTGTGATCTCTCAGCCTGCCCGGCGTTCCCACCGGGATCTTGTCGTCGTGGTCAGTCCGTTCGAGGAGCCCCGCCCCCGGATGGTCGCGGCGGCGGAACGAGCGGGAGCCCTGGGCATTCTCGATCTCGGCAGGGACCGCGACCGGGCGCTCGCCGCCATGGCCGCACTGAGTGGCCGATACGGCGTGCGGGTACCGGCCGGATGTCTGCTTGCCCCCGGCGACCTGCCCGCCGCCGTGGACACCGTGCTCCTGGCCGAATCCCACTGGCGCGGTGGCACCGGCGCCTGGTCGGACGGTGGACGGCGCCGGGTGTGGGCCGAGATCGTCAGCCCGGCGGAAGCCGCGGACGCCGTCGCCGCGGGAGCCGACGGCATGGTGGCCAGAGGTCACGAAGGCGGCGGCCGTGTCGGCGAACCGACCACCTTCGTCCTTCTCCAACGCCTGCTCGCCGACCCCCGGTTGACCGTCCCCGTGCACGCCGCGGGGGGCATCGGCCTCCACACCGCGGCGGCCGCCGTCGCCGGCGGGGCCGCGGGAGTCGTCCTCGACACCCAACTCGCCCTGACCACCGAGGGAATGGAAGGACTGCCCCGCGCGGTGGCCGACGCGCTGCGTGCCATGGACGGCAGCGAAACCACCGTCGTCGCAGGCCATCGTGTCTACACCCGGCCCGATCTCGCGCTTCCCGAGGGCGACATGGCCGAGCTGCTCGGCGCGGGAGACCTGCGCGGCGTGCCCTTACCCGTCGGCCAGGAGGGGGCGACGGCCGCCCGCCTCGCCGCGCGTCACCGCACCACCGGCAGTGTCGTCCAGGCAGTCCGTGCGGCGATCACCGGCCACATCGGTGCGGCCGCCCGGACCCGGCCCCTGCTGCCGCGCCCCGGCGACGACCTGCTGCCCGTCGTCCAGGGCCCCATGACCCGGGTCAGCGACCGGTCGGCCTTCGCCTCCGCTGTGGCCGATGCGGGCGGACTGCCCTTTCTGGCCCTGGCCGTCATGGACGGCCAGGAGGTGCACGACCTGCTGACCGAGACCGCCGGGCGGCTGGCCGCCCGGCCCTGGGGCGTCGGTCTGCTCGGCTTCGCCCCGGACGAGCTGCGCCGGGCACAACTGGAAGCGGTCGCCGCCGTACGCCCGCCGTACGCGATCATCGCGGGCGGCCGGCCCGCCCAGGCCGCTCCGCTCGAAGCGGCCGGCACCCGGACGTATCTGCATGTGCCCTCACCGGGCCTGTTGGAGCGCTTCCTCGAAGAGGGCGCCCGGCGCTTCGTCTTCGAGGGGCTCGAATGCGGCGGACACATCGGTCCGCGCGCCGCATTCCCGCTCTGGGAGGAGCAGATCGAGCGCCTGCTCGCCTTCCCGCACGCGGAGGAACTCGACGTCCTGTTCGCCGGAGGCGTCCACGACGAACGCTCCGCCGCCATGGTCGCGGCCGCCGCGGGGCCGCTGGCCGAACGAGGAGCCCGCGTCGGCGTCCTGATGGGCACGGCCTACCTCTTCACCGAGGAAGCCGTCGCCGCCGGTGCCGTACTGCCCGGATTCCAGCAGGCGGCGCTCGACTGCGACACCACCACGCTCCTGCGTACGGCTCCGGGACATGCCACCCGGTGCGCCGTCACCCCGTACGCCGACACCTTCACCGCCACGGCCGAGCGGCTGCGCGCGGACGGCGCGAGTCCGAACGAGGTCTGGGAGGAGCTGGAGAAACTCAACCTCGGCCGGCTGCGGATCGCCAGCAAGGGCCTGCGCCGGACCGGATCGGAGCACACCCCGGTCGACGAGGACGAACAGCGCGCCGAAGGCCTCTACATGCTCGGCCAGATCGCCACGGCGCGCACGTCCGTCACCAGCGTCGCGGCCCTCCACGCCCAGGTGACCGAGGGCGCGACGGCCCTTCTCGCCGAGCGCGCCCGGCTGCTCGGTGCCGACGAGGCCGTCCCGGAGACGGAGGAACGGGCACCGCTGGAGATCGCCGTCGTCGGGATGGCCTGCCGGTATCCCGGCGCGGACGACCTCGCGGGGTACTGGGCCAACATCGTGGCCGGGACCGACTCGGTCACCGAGGTCCCCGCGGACCGCTGGGACACCGCCGCGTATCACGACCCCGACCCGGCGCGGGCGGGCGAGCGGACCCCGTCCCGCTGGGGCGGCTTCCTGGACCCCGCGCCCTTCGACGCCCTCGCGCACGGTATCGCCCCCGCCTCCCTCGGCAGCATCGAGCCGGTCCAGCTGCTCGCCCTCGACACCGCGGCACGCGCCCTCGCGGACGCCGGATACGCACCCGGACGGCACTTCGACCGGTCCCGCACCTCCGTCGTCTTCGGAGCCGAAGCGGGCACCGACCTCGCCGGCGCCTACGGTTTCCGTGCCCTGCACCGCGGCTACCTCGGCGACCTGCCGCCGGGTCTGGACGCCCAACTGCCCAGGCTGACCGAGGACTCCTTCCCCGGAGTGCTCGCGAACGTCATCGCAGGGCGCGTCGCCAACCGTCTCGACCTCGGTGGCGCCAACTGCACCATCGACGCCGCCTGCGCCTCCTCCCTCGCCGCCCTCGACCTGGCGTGCAAGCAACTCGGCGACGGGGACAGCGACATGGTGCTGTGCGGCGGGGCCGATGTGCACAACAGCCTCAACGACTACCTGATGTTCGCCTCCGTACGGGCCCTCTCGCCCACCGGCCGCTGCCGTCCCTTCGACGCGAGCGCAGACGGCATCGCCCTCGGGGAAGGCGTCGCCTGCCTCGTCCTCAAACGCCTCGCCGACGCGGAACGCGACGGCGACCGCATCTACGCCGTCGTCCAGGCCGTCGGAGCATCGAGCGACGGCCGGTCCCTCGGTCTGACCGCACCACGCCCCGAAGGACAGCGCCGGGCCCTGGACCGCGCCTACGCGAGAGCCGGGATCGAGCCCGCCGACATCGGTCTGGTGGAGGCGCACGGCACCGGCACCGTGGTGGGTGACAGCGCGGAACTGTCCGTCCTCACCGAGGTCTTCGGCGGACAGGAGACCGGCTTCTGCTCACTGGGTTCGGTCAAGTCACAGCTCGGACACACCAAGTGTGCGGCCGGCCTCGCCGGCCTCATCAAGGCGGTGCGGGCCGTGCACTCCGGTGTACGGCCGCCGACGCTGCACCTGACCGGCCCCAACGCGGACTGGACGGCAAGGACCAGCCCCTTCTTCTTCGACACCGAGGCCAGACCGTGGGCCGCGCCCGCGGGCAGTCGGCGGGCCGCCGTCAGCGCCTTCGGCTTCGGAGGCACCAACTACCACGCCGTGCTGACCGGGTACGCGCAGGCCGAGGAGCCCGAGCACGGCCTCGACGTCTGGCCGGCGGAGCTCTTCCTGTTCCGTGGAGCCGACCGGCAGGCGGCGGTGCGTGCCGTCGGCCGCCTCACCGCCCGCCTGGAGCAGAACGACGCGGCCGGGCGGCCCTGGCCGCTGCGCGACCTGGCGGCCGAAGTCTCCACCCAGGACGGTCCGGTCCAGGTGGCCGTCGTCGCGACGGACCTCGACGACCTGGCCGAAAAGCTGTCCCACGCCCGCGAGTTCACGGCCGGCGACGGAGTCCACGTGCGCCAGGAGGGAGACGGGAGCGGCCGGACGGCCTTCCTCTTCCCCGGCCAGGGCAGCCAGCGCCCGGGCATGATGGGCGACCTCTTCATCGCCTTCCCGCGCCTGCGCTCGGTGCTCCACGACGCGGACCCCGGCTGCGTGGCGGCCATGTACCCGCCCGCCGCGTTCACCGCCGAGGAGCGGGAAGCACAGCGCGCCGCCGTCACCGACACCCGGACGGCACAGCCGGCGCTCGGTCTCACCGGGGCGGCGGCCCACCGCCTCCTCACCTCGCTCGGCGTGCGCCCGGACTGCACGGCCGGCCACTCCTACGGAGAACTGGTCGCCCTGTGGGCGGCGGGCGCCTACGACACCGCGACCCTGCTGCGGCTCAGTGACCGCCGTGCCGCGGCCATACTCGCCGCGGCGGGGGACGACCCGGGAGCCATGGCCGCCGTACCCTGCGCGCCGCAGGACATCGCGGGCCCGTTGGCCGGCTGTGTCGTCGCCAACCACAACGCGCCCCGGCAGAGCGTCATTTCCGGTCCGACCGCGGCCGTGGAGGCCGCGGTGGCGGAGTTGCGTGCGGCCGGCGTGGCAGCCGAGCGCATCCCGGTCGCCTGCGCCTTCCACAGCGAGGTCGTCGCCGGTGCCGCGGACCTGCTGTCCGCCGAACTCGCGGACGCGGACGTGACCGCCCCCGACCTGCCGGTCTGGTCCAACACGACCGCCCGCCCCTACGGCGCCGAATCCGCCGCCGTGCGGGAGCTGCTCGCCCGTCAGGTCGCCGAGCCCGTCCGGTTCGTCGACCAGATCGAGGCCATGTACGCGTCCGGAGTGCGGATCTTCGTCGAAGCCGGACCCGGCCGCGTGCTCAGCGGACTGGTGGGCCGCATCCTGGGCGACCGCCCGCACACCGCCGTACCTCTCGACGTCCGCGGCGAACACGGCCTGACACGACTGGTCACCGCGCTCGCCGAACTCGCCGCCGCAGGTGTCCCCGTCGATCCGGAACCGCTGTTCCGTGGCCGTGCCACAGCTCTGCCCACCGAGGCGCCCCGTCGCCCGGGCTGGCTGGTGGACGGGCACCTCGTGCGGACCGCGGACGGTGTGCCGGTGGCAGGAGGGTTGCAGCCCGCCCGACGGGTGGAGGCGTCGGTCCCGGCAGCGGCGGACGACCGCCGGGAGGACGCGGTTCTGGAGTATCTGCGCGGAGCGCGGGAGCTGGTCGCGGCCCAACGAGACGTTCTGCTGGGCTACTTGGGGGCGAGTGGGGAGGTCCCGTCCCCGGTGCGCGAGGCCGTGCCTCGGGAGTTCGCGCCGCAGGACATCGTGGACGAGCCGACGGCAGACAGGCGCGCGGCGGACGAGGACCGACCCCTGACACCCGCTCAGCTCATGGACGCCGTACTGGAGATCATCCACATCCGGACCGGCTATCCGCGCGAGATGCTCGACCCGGCACTCGATCTGGAGGCCGACCTCTCGGTCGACTCCATCAAACGGGTGGAGATCATCGGTGCGCTGGCCGACCGGATCGGGCTGCCCTCCGGGACCGGCGGCGCCGAGGAATCGGCCGTCGAGGAACTCGCCCGCATCAAGACGATCAGCGGCATCGTCGACTGGATCGTGGCCCGCGGTACGACGTCGACCGGGCACGGTACGACGGTGGCCGAGGGCGCTGTGATCACGGCCGAATCGGGTCCCGGAGCCGGTCCGGCAGGCGGCGAGCTGCCTGCCCCCGCAGCCGGCCGTGTACCTCTGACCAGGCTGCTCGTCGAAGTCGCCTCGGTCGAGCCGCCCGCGACGCGGGACCCCGCCGACGCCCTGGCAGGGCGGCAGTTCGCCGTCGTCGACGACGGACTGGGCGTTGCCGTCGCCCTCGCGGCGGCACTGGAGGAGCAGGGCGCGGAAGTGCGCACCGTGCACCCGGACCGGCTGGCCGATGCCGCGGGCTGCGACGGCGTCGTCGACCTCAGTGCCCTGCGCCCGGCGCCCGCCCCGGTCCTGCCGGAAGCCTTCCGCGCCCTGCGGGAAACCCTGGTGGCCGGGACGCGCCAGTTGCTGCTGGTCACCGGCTGCGGAGGAGCGTTCGGCCGGGTCGCCGTTCCCGCGGACGTGGTCGCCGACCTGCTGCCTCAGGGCACACCCGAGGCCACGGACCCCATCCCCGGGGCCGGCCTCTACGGGTTCGCCCGCTCCGCCGCCATCGAATATCCGGGAGCGGAGATCCGGGCCGTGGACATCGACCCCAAGGACCGTCCCGAGCGGATCGCCTCGCATCTGATCGCCGAACTGTGCTCCCCGGACGAGCCCGTCGCGGTCGGCTACACCAACGGCACCCGCAATGTGCTGCGCACCGTCCCCGTACCGCTGTCCGGCCGGGGACGGCTGCCCCTGCCGCTGAGCCGCGATTCCGTCGTCCTGCTGACCGGCGGGGCCCGGGGGATCACCGCCCGCACCGCTCTCGCGCTGGCGGACGCCACCGGCTGCCACATCGAACTCATCGGCCGTACTCCGGCGCCCGACGACGCGGAGGATCCGGCTCTCGCCCATGCCCATGACCGGGTCGCGCTGCGTGCCGCGCTGGTCCACCAGGGACTGCGTACGCCCGCCGACATCGAGGCGGCCGCAACCCGGATTCTCGCCGCGCGGGAGGTCCGGGCCACCCTGGACGCCGTGAGGCGCGTCGCTGCCTCCGTGCGCTACCACGCGGCGGATGTCACCGACCCGCAGGCCGTGCACGCGGTCGTTCGTGACGTACGCGCCCGCCACGGCCGGCTCGACGGCATCGTGCACGGAGCGGGGACCATCGAGGACCGGCTCCTGTCCGACAAGGATCCGGCCTCCTTCGCCCGGGTCTTCGGCACCAAGGTCGACGGCGCACGTCACCTCGCCGACGCCGCGGCCGACCACGGGCACGCCCCCGCACCGGAGTTCCTCGTCCTCTTCGGCAGCGTCGCCGGGGTTTTCGGCAACCGCGGCCAGGCGGACTACGCGGCCGCCAACGACGCCCTGGACACGCTGGCCACCACCCCGGCCTGGTCGCGCCGCTTCCCCGGGCGGGTCCTCGCCGTCGACTGGGGCCCCTGGGCCGCCGAGGCCGGCGGCATGGTGACTCCCGAGCTGGAGCGGATGTACGCGAGCCGGGGAATTCCGCTGATCGACCCCGACGGCGGCACGGACGCGTTCCTCGCCGAGCTGGCACACGGCACCACGGGCCAGGTCGTGCTGCTTGCGGAGCAGCCCGGCGACGGGTTCGGAGGGCGGCCGTGACCGACCCGGGCCGCGGCCCCCGTCCCACCGACGCCGCCATCGTCGGGATGGGCGCGGTCTTTCCCGGCGCGGGAGACCTGGTCGCGTACCGCCGCAATCTCTACGCGGGCACCGACGCCATCACCGACGTACCGCCCGGGCGCTGGGACCCGGAGGTGTACTACGACCCGCACGGCAGCGAAGGCCCGGCACGCAGCGACCGCTTCTACTGCCGGCGCGGCGGCTTCATCGACGAGCTGACCGCCTTCGACCCGACCCGCTACGGCATCATGCCCGCGGCCGTGGCGGGCGCGGAGCCCGACCAACTGCTCGCGCTGCGCGTGATCGCCGAAGCCGTCGCCGACGCCGGGGGAGAGGAGGCGCTGCCCGACGACCGCTCCCGGATCGGAGTGATCCTCGGCCGCGGTGGCTTCATGGGGGTCGCCACCGCCCGCCTCGACCAACGGGTCCGTACCGCCCATCAGTTGGCGACGACCCTGCGCGAACTCGCCCCGGAACTGGGCGAGGACCGGATCGCCGCGGTCCGCGATGCCTTCCAGGCCGGCCTCGGACCGGAGCGGCCCGAGGCGTCGATCGGCCTCGTCCCCAGCTTCACCGCCGCCCGGACCGCCAACCGCCTCGACTTCCGGGGCCCCGCCTACACACTCGACGCCGCATGCGCCTCCTCCCTGCTCGCGGTCGAGCAGGCGGCCGGGCTGCTGGCGGCCGGGAGCTGCGACCTGGTCGTGGCGGGGGCCGTGCACCACTGCCACATCGCCACCTTGTGGAGTGTCTTCACCCAGTTGCGGGCGCTGAGCCCCAGCCAGCACATCCGTCCCTTCGACCGCGGGGCCGACGGCACCCTGCTCTCCGAGGGCACCGGAGTGGTCCTGCTGAAGAGGCTCGCCGACGCCGAACGGGACGGTGACCGTATCTACGCCGTCGTCCGGGGCGCCGGTGTCGCGGGCGACGGACGAGCGGCGAGCCTGATGAGCCCCCTCGTGGACGGACAGGTGCGCGCACTGCAACTCGCCTGGCGGCAGGGCGGCCTGGACCCGACCGCACCCGACGCACTCGGCCTGCTCGAAGCCCACGGCACCGGGACCCCGGTGGGGGACGAAGCCGAACTCACCACCCTGGCACGGGTGTTCGGATCGCGGGACGCGGGCGATGAACCCGTCGCGATGGGCTCCGTGAAGTCGATGCTCGGCCACACCATGCAGGCGTCCGGGATGGCGGGCCTGATCAAGGCCGTACTCGCCGTGCACGACAGGATCCTGCCGCCGACCCTCCATGTGGACGATCCGCACGAAGGGTTCGCCCGGACACGGATGCGCCCGGTCACCGCGGCCGAACCGTGGGAGCGCGGCCGGGCACCCCGCCGGGCAGGTGTGAACGCGTTCGGCTTCGGCGGCATCAACGCGCATGTGGTGGTGGAAGAGGCCCCGGGGGCGAGGGTTTCGGACGCCGCGTGGCCGCGGCTCGCGGGGGCGGCGGTTTCCCGTGCCGTGCCGACGTCCCCCGTTGCGGCCAGGGGGGTCACCGAGACCACCGGGGCCGACGGGGACGTGCTCCTGCTCTCGGCCGTCCGACCGGAGGACCTGGCCGCCTCCCTCGCGCGGTACCCGGACCCGGCAGTCGACCCTGCGACCGAGTCCCGCGGCGGGCCGTACCGGCTCGCCGTCCTCGGGCCCACCCCGAAGCGCCTGGCCCTGGCCGCCACGGTCGTCGCCAGGGGACGGCCCTGGCGGGGCCGCGGCGGCGTGTGGTTCACGCCGGACCCGCTGCTCGCGTCCGACGACGCCCGGCTGGCGTTCGTCTTCCCCGGCCTGGAGCCGGACCTCGTACCGGACGTGGACGACGTCGCCGCGCTGCTGCGGCTGCCGAAGCCCACCCTGACCGGCGGTGGCGCGCTCGTGGAACGCGCCGTCGACGCCATCGCCACGGGCCGGTTCTTCTCCCGCGTGCTGCCCGAACTCGGCGTCCGGCCGGACCTGTTGGCGGGACACAGCCTGGGGGAGTGGACCGCGATGGTGGCCGCGGGGATGTATCCCCAGCAGGCGGTCGACACCTTCATCGACTCCCTCAGGCCGGGAGATCTCGATGTGCCCGACCTCGTGTACGCGGCGCTGGGCTGCGGAGCGCGGCAGGCCACCGAGGCGCTGCGGGGCCTCGACCGCATCGCGGTCAGTCATGACAACTGCCCGCACCAGTCAGTGCTGTGCGGGGAGCCCGGCCCGGTGGCGGCGGCACTGGCCCGCCTGGCCGATCAGGGTGTGCTCACGCACGAGCTGCCCTTCCGGTCGGGTTTCCACACACCGATGTGGGCGCCGTACCTCGACCAGGTGCGCGCCGCCTTCGACAGACTGCCGTTGCGGCCGCCGACCGTGCCGGTCTGGTCGGCGACGACCGTCTCTCCGTACCCGGATGCGGATCACGAGATCCGCGATGTGGTACTGCGACACCTCCTGGAGCCGGTGCGCTTCCGGGAGTTGACGTCACGGCTGTACGCCGAGGGGGTGCGCGGCTTCGTCCAGCTGGGGCCCGGCAGTCTCCCCGGCTTCGTGGGGGACACCCTTCATGGTGAGAGCCATCTGGTCGTCCCGGCGGGCGCCGGGCCGGGTGAGGGCGTTGCCCAACTTCGGAGCCTGGTAGCGGCGTTGTGGACCGAGGGGCTGCAGCCGCGCTGGGAACGACTGCTGGAGCGCGGGCCCTCACTCCTCCCGACGAGCATGCCGCCACCACCCGTGGCCCCGGCCGAGGCAGCGGCGCCCTCCGCTACCGCCGAGCCCGCTGGACTGCGGCTCGACCTGGGCTCACCCCTCGTACGGCTCGACGGCAAGACGCCTTCGCTCACCCTCGGCACCGGCCGTGCGAGGACCGCCGTCGACCGGCCGGTACTGCTGTCGGCCCTGGACGCGGTGCTCGACGAGACGGAGAGCGCCGTGCGGAGCGTGGCCGACGCCTGGCGCTCGACGGCGGCACCGGCACGTTCGGCAGCAGGCGAGGCGGCCGCGCCCGCGCATTCCCCGGCTCGCGCGGCGGCCGCACCGGCACGTTCGGCAGCAGGCGAGCCGGCCGCGCCCGCGCATTCCCCGGGTCGCGAGCCGGCCGCGCCCTCCCGCCCCGAGGCCCGCGCGGCCACCGCACCCGAGGCCCACGCGGCGACCGCACCCGAGGCCCGCGCGGCGGCCGCGGTCCCGTCTCCCGCCCGCCGGACCCGGCGGCAACTCTCTCTGGAGACGATGCCGTACGTCCGCGACCACTGCGTCTACCTCCAGCCCGACGACTGGCCCGAGCCCGCCGACCGGTTTCCCGTCGTCCCCATGACCACCCTGCTGGAGCTGGCCGCCGACGCCGCTCGCGAGGCTGTGCCGGGACGGACGGTGACCGGCTTCGAGGACGTACGCGCACTGCGCTGGCTGCCCGTCGCCCCGCCCGTGGACGCCGAGATCACCGCGACACCGTCCGTGGAGCCCTTCGAGGGCGGTGGCGCGCGCGTACGCGTGGAGATCGCCGGCAGCGCGACCGTCACCGTCGTCCTGGCCGACCGCCACCCCTCCGCGTCGGCCCCCGATCGGGCATCCCTGACGCGTGAGGGACCGCCTCCCGTCAGTGCCGAGGCGCTCTACCGCGACCGGTGGATGTTCCACGGGCCCGCCTTCGCCGGGGTCCACCGCGTGGACGCCGTCGCCGAGGACGGCATCCGCGGTGTGCTGCGGGCCCTGCCCGCGCCCGGCGCGCTGCTCGATGCGGCGGGTCAACTCCTTGGGCACTGGATGCAGTTGCGGCTTCCCGAGGACCGCCTCGTCTTCCCGGCCTCGCTGGAGCGGATCCACCTGCACGGACCCGCACCCCGCGAGGGCGCCCTGCTCGGTGCCACGGCGCGGATCCGCGCCGTAAGACCGGACTCCGTACGCGGGGATGTGGAACTCACCGCCGGTGACGGCACGGTGTGGGCCCGTCTGGAGGGTTGGACGTACCGGCGCTTCGCGGCCGACGAGCGGGTGTGGCCGATGAAGTTCACCCCGGAGATCTGCGGCATCGGCGAGCCGCAGCCCGGCGGCTGGTGTCTGGCCAGACGCCGCTGGAGCGATGCGGCGTCGCAGGAACTGGTGATGCGCCGCTATCTGGGGGCGGACGAGCGCGCCGTGTACGAGGGACGTCCTCCGCGCGCCCGTTCGGCCTGGCTGCTCGGGCGGATCGCCGCCAAGGACGCCGTACGGCAGGCCCTGTGGGACACCGGCGCGGGGCCCCTCTTCCCCGTGGAGATCCCCATCGGCAACGACTCGCTCGGCCGACCCGTCCCCGAGGGCCCCCTCGCCGCAGGTCTGCGACTCTCCCTCGCGCACAAGGACCGGATGGCGGTCGCCTGCGTCCACACCGGCAGCTCCGTCGGTATCGACATCGAAGCCGTCACGGACGACCCGGACGCCCTGACCCCGATCGCGCTCACCGCCGACGAGCGGCGGCTCGCCGACGACCTCGCGGCGCGGGAGGGAATCGGTCACGCGCAGGCGGCCACCGTGCTCTGGTGCGCCAAGGAGGCCGCGGCGAAGGCGGAGGGCAGCGGGCTCGGCGGCCGCCCCCGGCAGTGGACCGTTGCCGAGGGACCCGCCGGACTGCTCGTGAGCTCCCCCGAGGGCAACGGCCACAGCATCCGGACCACCACCGTCCTCGGACCAGCCGAGCCGGACCGCGCCCCCGAGACGTTCGTCGTCGCCTGGACGGTCCCGGCGCCCACCCCCACCCATCGAGTCACCCCCACCCCCACGGAGGCCGGACATGGCATCTGACCCCACCGCCGAACGCATACTCGCCGAGATCACCGCCATGCTCGTCGAGACCGTGGGCGACGACTTCCTGCTGGAGGAGGAGGTCACCGCGGACACCACGTTCAACGAGGATCTGGCCCTGGAGAGCATCGAGTTCGTCGCCTTCGCCGAGCTGCTTCAGCAGCGCTACGGCACGGCCGTGGATCTCATGGCCTTCCTGGCCGAGAAGGACATGGAGGAGATCCTGGCGATGACGGTCGGCGATCTGGTGGCCCACATCGCGGGCAGGCTCCCCACGACACCGGCCCCGGTCGTCTGAGCCGGCATGCCCCTCGTCCACGCCAACTCCCTGCGCTTCCACGTCCACCGGCCGCCCGGCGACCGCACCGGCGCGACCGCCGTCTTCCTGCACGGCCTGGTCGTGGACAACCTCTCCAGCTTCTACGCCACCCTCGCGGTCCCCGCAGCCCAGGCCGGCCACGACATCGTCCTGTACGACCTGCGCGGCCACGGTCGCTCCGAACGCCCGTCCACCGGCTACGACATCGCCACCGCCGTGCAGGACCTGACCGCGGTGCTCACCGCCCTCGGCCTCGACGAGCGTCCCGTCCACCTCATCGGCAACAGCTACGGCGGCACGATCGCTCTGCACACCGCACTCGCCCGCCCCGACCTCGTCGCAGGACTCGTCCTGGTGGAGGCCCCGCTGACCGGTACCTGGATCGAGAACATGCTCGACACGCTGTCCGTCGCGGCCCTCGCCCTGGAAGGGAGCCAGGTCCCGCAGGAACTCTCCTCGATCGGCGCGCGCAAGGCCGCCCGGCTGACCGCCACCGCCGACGAACTCCTCAACCGCACCAGCATGATCGACGACATCGCCGCGAGCCGGCCCTTCACGCCCGAGGACTTCGCCCGCGTGCACTGCCCGGTCCTCGCCGTCTGCGGCGAACACTCCGAACTCGTCCCCGGTGCACGGGAACTGGTCCACCACGCGCCCGACTGCACGTTGCGCATCCTGCCGGGCCTCGGCCACGACGTCCTTCAAGGAGGCACCGACGACCTCCGGCACGCCGTGCTCGGCCGACTCGCCGAAGCGGCCGGCTCCCGCGAGACGCGACACGCCGGCGCGGTGGTCGTATGAAGGTCCTCTTCGTCGTCCCGCCGCTGGCCGGGCACATCAACCCCACGGTCGCCGTCGCCGCCGAACTCGCCGCGCGCGGGCACCGGGTCGCCTGGACCGGACCGGCCGAAGTCCTGCCCCGGCTGCTGCCGGCGGACGCGCGGCTCTTCCCGTCCGGAGACCGTCCCGGGCCCCGCGGCTACGGCGCGCTGCACACACACTGGCGCGATCTGCGGGGAGTCGCCGCGCTCCGCTTCCTGTGGTCGGAAGCGCTCATCCCGCTCGCCCACGCCATGATTCCCGGCGTCGAGGCGGCGGTCGACTCCTACGCTCCCGATGTCCTGGTCGTCGACCAGCAGGCACTCGCCGGAGCGGTGGTCGCCGAGCGCCGGGGACTGCCCTGGGCGACATCGGCGACGACATCGGCCGAGTTCACCCGGCCCTTCGCGGGCTTCCCCAAGGTGGCCGACTGGGTGATGGATCAGCTGGCAGGGCTGCTCGCGGACTGCGGGTCGGACCCCGGCTGGGACCCCCGCTTCTCCGACCGTCTGGTCCTCGTCTTCTCCACCCTCGAACTGGTCGGTGAGCACACGTCCCACCCCGGGCACTTCGCCTTCGTCGGCCCCGCGTTGAGCCCCCGTCCCTCCGACGGCTCCGCCTTCCCGTGGCAGCGGCTCGACCCCCTGAGACGCCGGGTCCTGGTGTCGCTCGGCACCCTCAACGGCGAGGCGGGCGGCCGCTTCTTCGCCGCTGTCCTCCAGGCCGCCGAACAGCTCGCCGACCGGGCGCAGTTGATCCTCGCGGCTCCGCCCGACGCCGTCGGCGAGGTTCCCGATCACGTCCTGCACCAGGAACGCGTACCCCAACTGCCCCTGTTACCGCACCTCGACGCCGTGGTGTCCCACGGCGGCCACAACACCGTCTGCGAATCCCTCGCGTACGGACTGCCACTCGTCGTCGCCCCGATCCGGGACGACCAGCCGATCGTCGCCGAGCAGGTCACCACCGCCGGCGCGGGCCTGAGGGTCCGCTTCGGCCGGCCCCGCGCGGCCGAGCTCCACGACGCCATCGCCGCCGTACTCGACAACCCCGCCCACCGCGGGGCAGCCCGCCGTATCCAGGCATCGTTCGCCGCCGCGGGCGGTGCCGCGGCCGCGGCCGACCGGTTGGAGAAACTCCTATGACACCGTCCCCGACCGACATCCCGTGGGCCGCCGTCGTCGCCCTGGCCGGGCTGACAGCGGGCACCGTGCGCGCCCGCCGAAGACTGCGCACCCTGCCCGTACTGGACCAGCTCGCCCCTGCGAACGGCACGTCCCCGTCCGGTGCATGGCATCTGATCACCGCCCGCGGGGTCGACGTCGACGCCGCCACCCTGCGCGCCGCGATCGCCCACGCCGAACGGGCCGGCCTCCAGGTGGTCGACCTGATTCCCGACAGGCTCGACACGGAACGGGCCCTGAGCCTGCTCCGCCTCCTCGACCGCAGCGCCGCGCGCTACGACCGCACCGCCGACGGCCGTGGAGCGGGACACGCTCTCCTCGTCGCCGAGGACGTCCTGCGTCGGTCGGGGATCGACGACGGCACCGGCGCCGCCCGTGAACCCGCCGAGCTGCACACCCTGCTGGGGCGTCTGAAGGAGTACGCCCCCGCCGGCACCGGAGTCGCCATCGCGCCCGGCCTGGCCGTCCCGCCACCCGACCCCGCCCGCCGGGGAGCGGAGCTGCGCGCACAGGGGCTGCCCACCGGTCTGCTGACCGTCGCCCAATTGGCCGGTCTCGGGCTGCTGACGCGCGCCGCCGTGGCGGACGGCGGATGGGGAGCAGCGGCAGCCGCCCTGTACTGGCTCCAGCCGGCCCTGGTCCTCGGCGGGCCGCGGCGAACGCTGCGCCCGGCCGACCTCCTCGGCGCGACCGCGGCGCGTCCCTTCACGTCCCTGGCCTCCGCGATCCGTACGGCCGCCGACGAGCGGTCCGGATCCGGTGCGGCCACCGCCGAACTGGAGGCGCTGCGCCCCGTCTACGCCGCCGAACTCAAGGCGGGCACCGACCGGTTCTTCGAGCCCCGGCGCCCCGACTGCCCCTGGTGCGGCTCGACCGAACTCTCCGTCCGCATCCGCGTCCCCGACCTGCTCCAGGGCAAACCGGGCCGCTTCACCCTCGAAGAGTGCGGCGACTGCGGACACGTCTTCCAGAATCCCCGGCTCTCCCTGGACGGACTCGACTTCTACTACCGCGACTTCTACGAGGGCCTCGGAGTGTCGGGCGCGGCCCAGGTGTTCGGCACGATGGGCCGTTCCTACCGGGCGCGCGCCGCGATGCTCCAGCCGTTCGGGACGCCCACCGCATGGCTCGACGTGGGCACGGGCCACGGCCACTTCTGCGACAGCGCACGCGACGTCTGGCCCGGCACCCGCTTCGACGGTCTGGACATGAGCCCCGCGGTGCGCGAGGCGGAGGTACGGGGCTGGGTCGCCGCCGCCCATCAGGGCCAGTTCCCCGAACTCGCCACCGGCCTCGTCGACCGCTACGACACCGTCAGCATGTTCCACTACCTCGAACACACCCGGGAACCGCTCGCCGAACTCGACGCGGCAGCGGCCGTCCTGCCGCCCGGTGGCCATCTGATCATCGAGCTCCCGGACCCCGAGTCCCGGCTCTCCCGGGTGCTCGGCCCGCACTGGCTGCCGTGGTTCCAGCCCCAGCACCAGCACCTCATCCCGATCGGCAACCTCCGCAAGGCGCTGGAGAGCCGCGGATTCACGGTGCTGGCGGAGGAACACGGCACGGCGCACCAGTCCTGCGACTTCGTCGGGGCCGTCCTGCTGACGGCGAACCGGCTCGCCCCTCATCCGTACGCCCCGTGGGGCGAGGGCAGAGCGACCCGCACGCGGCGTGTCGTCCGCACGGCCGTGCACACCGCGGCGCTGCCGTGCTTCGTCGTCGCGGCCGGTCTCGACGCCGCGCGTGCGGCGGTCGCCCGGCGCACGGAGGGCGGCAACGCGTACCGGCTGCTGGCCCGCAAGACACCGGAGGCGGGGTGACGGACACCGGGAGCCTGACGGGCGGCGGACCGGGGACGAGCACCGTCCCGGGTGTGCCGGACATCGCACGCCGCCACACCGCCGACCCGCTCTTCCGCCTGGTGGCCTTCGCCCTCGAATCCGCCCACGGCCGCCCCCCGGCCACGGTGTGGAGCGCCCCGCACGCCTTCCACCTCGCGGCGCGCCACACCGTCGCCGCCGCGGGCTGGCCGGTGGCGGCGGCCGCGGCACCACGCGACGACGGCCTGGTGCGGCTGAGTTCGCTGGCGCACCCGGCGCAGAGCTGCGAGTTCCGGCTCAGCGGGCCCTCGTCGTCGCATCCCGAGTGGGCGGCCCGCAGCTACGCGCTGCTGCGCACCATGGCCCGTGCCGGATACGGCCGGGGCGGCGCCGATCTGCACATCCACTCCACGCTGACCCCGGCGACCGGGCTCTCCAGCACCGAGCCGCTGGAGTGCGCGGTGGCGCTCGCGATCGCCGAACTGCACACCACCCGCGCCGGAACGCGCCCACCCCGAGGGCGCCTCGCGTCCCTGGCGAGGTCCGCGTCACCGGACGGCGACGCGGCGCTGCGCGAGGCCGTCCTGTTCGGCCGCCCCGGCCGGGCGCTGGTGCTCGAAGGCGGCCGCAGACGCCGGATCGACTTCGATCCTCCCGCGCAGGGGGCCAGGCTGATGTTGCTGGTGACCCGCGGCGAGGGCCTCGGCGCCGACGACGTCCGCCGGGCCCAGGAGTGCGCCCGTCGGACCGGAGCCCTGGCCGCCTGGCGACCGGGCCGGGGCCCTGGGCGGAGCACGCTCGTGCTGTTGCCGCAGGACCGCCTGACACCGATCCGTACGGAGGTGGCGAAGGAGTTCCGGACCGCCGGTCTGCCGGTGCCGCGCTTCCTGACCATCGCGGTGGCGGGCCCGGCCCGCCGCGAGGAGTGAACGGGCTGCCGACCGAGAAGTGCGGGGCGCCGTCGCAGAGCTTCGCGCCCCACGGCGCACCGCCCGCCTGACCCGGTCGCGTTGTCAGTGGTGCCTGCGATGGTGGGAGACATGGACGAGTTGATGCGTGGCCGGGTGTACGGCGCTGACCATGACGATCCCGATCCGGGCCCGCGGCCCGGGCACGTCTATCGCGAGCTGGTCGGGGGGCCGCTGGACGGGCTGTTGCTGGATGTCACCGACTGGCCCGCGGCACAGCTGGCGGAGGGTGCCGCGCTGCCCACCGAGCTCGGTTCCTTCGGGCCCGGAGGACGTGCGGCGTACGGCCCGCGGGCCGGTGACCCACGGCGCTGGGACTGGACGGGCGACGTCCGCTGACCCCACCCGCACACCACCCTGTTTCCCGGCCCACGCTCCCACGCAGGGGGCGGACGGTCGTCGCCGCAGGGTGGACCGTAGACTCGGTCCCCGCTTCCGGCCGCCGGCGGGAAGCGGGAAGCCGCTCGAAGGAAGGACCTCACGACCGTGAGCACCGCGGACCGATCAGACGCCCCCATCTACGCAGAGCTCGTCGACGAGCGAGGGGACGTCCCGGCCGAAGCACGCAGAACGGCCGAGCAGGCCCAGCAGCAGCTCGAGCAGACGATGAACTTCCGCGCCCGGGCGCACGGCTACAGCTGAGGCACTCGCCGCAGACGGGCCACGGGCCGACCGCGCCGCAGCGCGTACCGTCCGCAGCGGCGCAACTGCCCGGGAAGGGCGTTCGCCCGCTGCCCGCCGTGGGTGATGAACGCGTTCACGGGCGTCAGCGGATCGGCGCCCATGGTCCTCGCCAGCAGGACGCCGGCGGCCAGCGGCAACAGGACGCCGACCAGGGCGGCCCCGGTGACGGAGACGTGCTGGAGGCGGGGGCGGGGGGCCGCGTCAGGTGTCATGGCCGCTATTCGACCAGCTGGGCAGCGGGCCGGTATCGGCTCGGATACTCAGCTGAACGCGCCTCACGTACTCACCTCGGCCGAGGTGTGACCCAGGAGGTCAGACGGTGTCCCAGGGCACCGCTTCGTACGCCGCCGTGACGCCGGCCATGAACTCACGGGCGACGGGGAACTCGACGTCGTCGATCCGGCCCACCGGACTGATGCCGTGGGAGTTGGTGACGAACGCGGCGCGGTAGCGGGGCAGATCGCCGAGGGTGACCGGTCGGCGGACCGACGGCAGCCGAGGCTCCAGCAGCGCCATCGTCATCCCCCGCAGACAGGGCGCCTCGGGCCAGACGACGTGCTCGCCGTCCCAGAAGGCGATGTTGGTGATGGCGCCCTCGGTGACCAGGCCCTCGGGGGTGGTCAGCAGCGCTTCGTCGGCGCCCCGGGCCTCGGCCTCGTCCAGGGCCCGGTTCTGCACCGCTCCGTCGAGGTGCTTGATCCGCGGAGTGTGCCGGACGTACGGCACGGAGATCAGCCGCAACGGCCCGTTCGCCGCGACCTGGGGCGCCCGCACCGTGACCTTCGACGTCGCCCGGCTGTCGCCGTCCGGCCAGTGGACGTGGACCCGCACGGACGCGTCGTCACGTCCCGAGGCGGTGAGCGCCCGACGGATCTCAGCCCGCACCCGCTCGCCGTCCAGGCCTGCCCGGCCGAGGTACTCCCGGGTCGCGGCGTCCAGACGGTCCAGATGGAGTGCCAGGCCGCGCACCCGGCGGTCTCGCACCTGCATCGCGGTGAAGTGTCCGGGGCCGCTCAGCGCGGGCGCCGCCAGTGCGGATTCGGTGGCCGGAGCCCCGTCGATCTGTGTGTACGTGGTCTCTGTGCGGGTCAAGCGATCACCCTCGGCGCGGGTTCGGCGGAGTCGGCGGGCATGGCCGATGGCTCCGACACCCGCGCGCCGTGCGGAACGGTGCGGGGCGTCGGGATGCCGTGGCCAGGCGGGTCAGTGACGCAGGAAACCGTCTCCGTGGGTGTTCACATAAGCTTCGAGCGCGGTGAGCGCGTCCTGAGTGGCCTGCGGGCTGCCGCTGCCACGACGCTCCGCGTAGTACGCGGCGCCGAGCTTCTTCAGCAGGTCACCGCCGGCCTTCTGCTGCTGCACATCGTCGACCTTCTGCTTGCCCTGCTGCAGCGCGGACTGCGCCTGCTCCTTGGCTCGGTCGAGGAACCCGGCCATGTCTGCCTCCTGAGGATCAGTGGTACCTACTGGCACAACGTGATCAGCACCGCCCGGGTTCCGCAGTGGCGCGATGCGTCGCCGTTCCACCCGAACGGGCCCGTCGACGCGGCCTGCCGACCCCTTGCCGGTCCGGGCCGCCGTCCGGGGTCGCGGAGCCCTTCGGGTCCGTGCGCGTCCGCCCGCCGCTGGTCCCTCCCGCCGCAGTGGCGATCGTTGTTACGGTTCGCCGATGCCTGACTCTTCGCGCGATTCGGCCGACGGTGCCGGCTGGGGTACCAAGGAACGCGGCTCGTACAAGGAGTTGATGCCGCAGCACGTCGAAAAGCTCTCCTGGCTCAACCCGAAGACGCTCTGGCCGGCCCGGAACGGCGTCCTCGCCTCGTGGTTCGGCGATCCCACCGACGACCACCGGCAGCGCTGGGTCGAGCGGATGGCGGCCGACGGCGCCCCCGCCGACCTGGTGATCCGGCGCGACGACCCCGATCACTTCTCCTTCATGCTCATCGCCGACACCGGCGAGGGTGACGACCCGCAGTACGCGGTGGTCCCGGGCTTCCTGGCGGCGAGCCGGGGAACGCGCTTCGCCGTGCTCGCCAGCGATGTCGTGTACCCGGTCGGCCATGCCGACGAGTACGGCACGAAGTTCTTCCGTCCCTACAAGGACTATCCGGCGCCCATCTACGCCGTGCCCGGCAACCACGACTGGTACGACGGCATCAACGGCTTCATGCGGGTCTTCTGCGACGCCCCCGGCCCGCCCCAGGAAGCGACCCCGCGGCCGCGGCCCCTCAGCCGGGCCTGGCTGCGCTCCCTGCTGTGGCGGAAACCGCGGGCAGTCGACGAACAACGCCTCGCCGAGGTACGGCAGTTGCGGTCCGCGCCGGCCCAGCAGGCCGTCCAGCCGGGCCCGTACTGGGCCGTTGACGCCGGGCCCGTGCGCGTCATAGGGATAGACACCGGCCTCCTGGGCGGGATCGACGCCGAACAGGGCCGCTGGCTGCGTGAGGTCTCGCGCGGCGACACCCCCAAGATCCTGGTGACGGGCTCGCCGCTGTATGTGGACGCCGAGCACGAGCCGTGCCCGATCGAGGGCGGCGGCACGGTCGACGACATCGTGCGCAACCCCGCGCACCACTATGTCGCCGCGATCGGCGGCGACATACACAACTACCAGCGCTACCCGGTGACGGTGGACGGCCGCACCATCCAGTACGTGGTGGCGGGCGGCGGGGGCGCGTTCATGCACGCCACGCACACCATTCCGCGGGTCTCCGTCGCCGAGGTCACCGAGGACGACTTCCGCTGCTACCCGTTGCGCGGTGACTCGCTCGCCTTCTACAGCAGGCTCTACGGCCGCAGGCTGCACATGCGCCGCTTCTTCGAGCTCAGCGAGGCGCAGGCCGCCGCGGTCGTCGCCCATCGCCTCGGCATCCGCCCGACCCGGGCCGCAGGGCCCCCGGCACGCGTGACCCTCCGCACCCGCGTCGTGGCGTCCCTGCTGGGTGCCGGCAGCCGCCCCCAGCGCGCCTCGTGGCTGCGCCTCCCGGTCCGCAAGACCTACACACAGCTGTTCTCGCCGGGCTCGGCGACGTACAGCCCTCCGTTCTTCAAGTGCTTCCTGCGACTGGACGTCACCCCGGAAGCGGTTCGCCTTCGCTGCTTCTCCGCTACCGGGAACCGGGAAGCCGAACTCGATCCACCGGTGGAGGACGATGTGACGATCCCTCTGGTCTGACCGGCCTCGCCGACCGCCCCCCAACCGAACGACCCGAACCAGCCCCACCCGGCCGTGTGCCGCCCGACAGGAGAACCCCATGCCCTTCGCCGATGAACTCATCGGGCGGACCACGGCCGAAGCCCTCACGAACGCCCTGCGGGCCGCGGCCCCCGACGCGCCCCTCAAGGCCCTGCGGGCCGCGACCTCCGCGCTCGAACCGCTGTCGCTCAGGGAGCGCAGCGACCTGCTGCGGGACGCGCTGATCGAGGATCTTCCCGGCGACTACGCGGCCTTCGCCCGAACCGTACGGGCCGCCCGCGACAGCGACCCCGAGTTCAGCGGCTGGCTGATCTGGCCCGTCACCAGCGCGGTCGCGGTGAAGGCCGTCGACGAAGCGACCGACGAGGCCTTCGACGACGGCCTTCGGCTGCTGGCCGAACTCACCTCACGGCTCACCTCGGAGTTCGCCATCCGCCGGCTCCTCAACCACGACCTCGACCGCGCACTGGAAGCCGTCGCGGGCTGGACGACATCGGACGATGCCCACGTACGCCGCCTCGCCTCGGAAGGAACACGACCCTTCCTGCCCTGGTCCGCCCGCGTCCCGCGCATCCTGGCCGAACCCCGCGCGACCCTGCCCGTCATCAACGCCCTCTACCGCGACGAGAGCGAGTACGTACGGCGCTCCGTCGCCAACCATCTGAACGACCTGAGCCGCCAACAGCCGGACCTCGTTGTCGAAACGGCCGCCGCCTGGCTGGCCGAACCGGACGACAACACCGAACGCGTGGTCCGCCACGGGCTGCGCACCCTCGTCAAGAAGGGCCACCCCGGGGCGCTCGGTCTCCTGGGCTTCGCACCGGCGGCGATCGAGGTGACCGGTCCCCGCCTGGCGGCCGACGGCATCGCGTTCGGCGGCACCATCGGCTTCACCGCGACGATCCGCAACACCGGCCCGGAGGCGGCCCGGCTCGCGGTCGACTACATCGTTCACCACCGGAAGGCCAACGGCACACAGACCGAGAAGATCTTCAAGCTCACGACGCTGACCCTCGAACCGGGTGACAGCTTCGACATCGCCCGCGACCACTCGTTCCGCGCGATCACGACGAGGCGCTACTACCCGGGCACCCACGCGGTCGAGCTCCAGGTCAACGGCGTCCGCTCCGGCCGTGCCGAGTTCACGCTGCTGCCGCCCGACTGACAGTGCCCTGCACACGCAGCTCACAACGCGGCGTGGGAAGGGTGGTTCACCTCGTGCGCGTCGACTCCCTCCGGGTGCGCTACGAGGAGTTGGTCACCGCATGCCGAACAGCTGGGTCCAGTACGTACCCCCGGGGCCGCCGCTCGCGAAACCGACGCCGAGGTGGGTGAAGTCCGGCTTCAGAATGTTGGCGCGGTGTCCGGGGCTGTTCATCCACCCCTGCACCACCGCGGCGGCGGAGCGCTGGCCGAAGGCGATGTTCTCGCCGATGCCCCGGTGGTCGCCTCCCGCCGCGGTGGCCCGGTCCCACGGCTGGAGACCCTCGGGAGAGGTGTGGGAGTAGAAGCCGCGCGTCGCCATGTCGGCGCTGTACGCCTGTGCCACGCCGGCCAGGACCGGATCGGGTGCCAGCGGCGGCAGGCCCGCGACGGCCCGTTCCGCGTTCGTACGGGACAGGACCTCGGCGACCGTGCGGGCCAGGCCGTCCGACGTGAGAGGTTGGGCCCACAACGCGGTCCAGTACGTCTCGCCCCGGCTGTCCACCGCGGAGGCGGCACCGAAGTGGGTGATCTCACGGCCCGTCACGGTGCTCCGGTCGGCGGCTCCGTCGAGGCAGTAGGCGAGGAACTCATCCGGAGTGCGCGGCCCCGAGACGAGGTGCTCGGCGAGGTCGAGATAGGCGTACCCATGGGCGGTGACGAGTTGGTACAGCGACCGCCCGTCGGGTCCCTCGGTGCCGAGGCGGTGCTGCCGGGCCATCGCGGTGGCATGCGCACGGGCCGCCGCCGTGAGAGCGGGAGCCGGGGTGAGGGGCGGGACGCCGACCCGCTGCCGCTCGGCGTTGACGAGCGAGGCGAGCG
Source organism: Streptomyces sp. NPDC058685 (assembly GCF_042714725.1). Taxonomy (NCBI): domain Bacteria; kingdom Bacillati; phylum Actinomycetota; class Actinomycetes; order Kitasatosporales; family Streptomycetaceae; genus Streptomyces; species Streptomyces sp. NPDC058685. Next base: position 72,593 of record NZ_JBHXSL010000022.1, on the reverse strand, counting down.
CGTCCGGCGGCCCTCCCTGGGGAGCCGCGGCCGGCGCGGCCTCGGACGTGCCGTCGTCCGACACGTCGACGCCGAAGTCACGCGCCACGCCCGCGAGACCGTCCGCGTATCCCTGGCCGAGAGCACGCAGCTTCCAGGCACCGCGGTGGCGGTAGACCTCGGCCAGCAGCAGCACACTCTCCTGTCCCGCCGGGGGCGGCGTGAAGCGGGTGAGCGTGCGGTTCGACAGGTCGGCGACCTCCATCCTGGGGGAGGGGAGGCGGCTGAGCGGTGTGCCGGGCGAGGAGGAACTGACGACCAGGGTGACGCGGCCGGCGCCCGGGCGAAGACCCTGCCGGTTCAGCGTCACGGTCGCCGTGCCGAGGCGGACACCGGGTGCCGACGGCTGGTTCCAGAACACGAAGTCGCCGTCGTCGCGGACCCTGCCGTCGTCACCCGTGACCAGCACGGAAAGGTCGAAGGGTCCCGGCACGCGGAAGGTGAGCGTGCCGTGCGGCAGGGGGACGTTGCCGCCCGGAACCAACTCGCTCATGACCGTCGCCTTCGCGGTGTACGTGCCCCGCAGGAGCCTTGCGGGCCCCTCGTGCGGGGCCCGGGGTGTGTCCGGAAAGTCTCGTCCGGTTCCCGCCCTTCGGGCGGACGACGACACGATGCGGACACTCCCTGACCGGCTCAACGGAACACGGCCCCTCCCGGGTTCCCGGCCGGCTCGGGTCTACGGCCGCGAGGGCTTGCCCTTCGTACCGATCCAGGTGTGGAACAGCTTGTCGAGGTCCTTGCCGGACTGCTGTTCACAGAGGCGGACGAACTGCGCGGTGGTTCCGTGACCGTCGTGGTGGTCGGCCGCCCAGGTGCGCAGGATCCGCAGGAAGGTCCTGTCGCCGACCGCCTTGCGCAACTGGTGCAGGGCCATCGCCCCGCGCGAGTACACGGGCGCGCCGAAGATGTTCGCCCCGCTGCCCGGGTCGGCCGGCGGGAACGCCCACAGCTCGCTGCTCGCGGGCTCGGCGTACAGGGCGTCGAAGGACTTCTGCGCGCTGTCGCCGCCGTGCTGCTCCGCGTAGAGCCACTCGGCGTAGGTGGCGAAGCCCTCGTTCAGCCAGATGTCCTTCCAACTGGTGAGCGAGACGGAGTTGCCGAACCACTGGTGTGCGCTCTCATGGACCAGCGTCGGGAGGTCGGGGGCGCTGTCGTACACCGGCCGGGTCTGCGTCTCCAGCGCGTAGCCCGCCTGCGGGGCGCGGTCGACGATGGCACCCGCGGCCCGGAAGGGGTAGGGCCCGAAGAGCCTGCTTCCCCAGGCGATGACCGACGGCAGCTTCTTGAGCACCGGAGCGGACGCGGCCGCCTCGCGGGGGTCGACGGCGTTGTAGATCCGCAGACCGCCGGGGGCGGTGTACTGCTGGACCTTGAAGGTGCCCACCGTCGCCGTCGCGAGGTATGCCGCCATCGGCTCGCTCTGGCGCCAGCGGAATGTCGTGCGTCCCCCGGAGGTCTTCTGACCGCGGAAGACGCCGTTGGCGACGGCCGTACGCCCGGCCGGTACGGTGACGGCGAAGTCGTACGACGCCTTGTCCTTCGGGTGGTTGTTGGCGGGGAACCACGTCATGGCGCCCTGCGGCTCACCCGCCACGAACGCCCCGTCGTCCGTGGGGATCCAGCCGTCGAGGGATCCGTCCGGGTCGGTGACCGGCCGGGGAGTCCCTTCGTAGGTGACGGTGGTGCGGAACTCCTGGCCCTTGCGCAGCGCCTTCCTCGGCGTGATGACGAGTTCCTGCCCGTCGCGGCGGAAGGAGGCCTTGGCGTGGTCGACCGTGACGCCGGTGACCCGCAGCCCGCTCAGATCGAGATGGAAGCGGGACAGCCGTTCCGTGGCCCGGGAGGTGATCACGGCCCGTCCGTCGAGGTGACGGCTCGTGGTGTCGTAGCCGAGGGTGAGGTCGTAGTGACGGACGTCGTAGCCCCCGTTGCCCGCGAGCGTGAAGTACGGGTCGCCGACACCGGGTGACCCCGACGTGTCGGCCACGGCGGGCCCGGCCGCCGCGGCCAGCGCGGCGACCACGGCGACGGGGAGGCCCGTGGCGACGACGGCGCGCCGCCGCAAACGGGCCGGGCGCCCGGCAACCTGCTGGAAGGGTCGGGTCACCAAGGCTCCTCGGGCTCGGAGGCGATCACTTCGATCCAGACTAGGGTGCCGATCGCCACGGAACTCCCTCGAAACGGTCAAGGGACGCTCAGGCCAGGACGTTCAGTGCCCCCGGCAGGACCCGTGCGGTCATCGGCAGCGTCGCGTCGACCTCGCCGTCCGCCCCGTACGGCACGGGCCGGTCCGTCTCGACGCGTACCTCGGTGCCCCGGAGGATCTCCACCTGCGGGCGGCTGATGTGGGCACCCGTCTTGAGCTCGTTCATCATCGTGAAGAACAGCCGCTTCGGGGCGTGCCGGATCACGACGACGTCGAGCAGACCGTCGTCCACACGGGCGCTCGGCGCGACGAGACGCCCGAAGCCGTAGTAGCCGGAATTGGCCGCCACGACCGTGTAGCCGCGGCGCTCGTACAGCTCGCCGTCCACGGTGATGCGGTAGTTCACCGGCCGCCAGGAGACCACCGCACGCAGCCCGCCCGCGTAGTACGACGCGGCGCCGCGCAGCAGCCGCGAGGTGTTCGCGTGGCGGTTGGCCAGGGCGTCGACGCCGGCGTACACACTGCCGAGGACGGCGGTCCTGTCGTGGAACGCCGATTCGACCTCGATGGTGTCGACCTTGCGCGGAGCGCCGTTCAGCAGGATGTCCGCCAGCGCTCCGGGTTCGGTGGGCAGGCCGAGGGCACGGGCGAAGTCGTTGCCCCGCCCGGCCGGCACGAGGCCGAGCACGGCGTCCGTGCCGCTCAGCGCCCCGCCCACGCACCCGGCCATCCCGTCTCCGCCGACCGCCAGGACGGTGCGGCCCCGTTCGCCGGCCGCCCGGGCCACGCTGCGGGCGTGCTCCAGGCTGTTGCTGTACTCCGTCTCCAGGTCCGCGCCCGCCTCCCGCAGCAGACGGGCGAGCGGGAGAAGGGTCGCGGCTCCGCTGGATCCCCCGGAGGCCGGGTTGACGACGGCGGTGAACTGTCGCATGCGTACGCCTTTCGGAAGGCAGAGGAGCCGGTCAGCGGAGGGGGAGGAGGACGCCGGGACTGAGGATCCCGTCGGGGTCGAGACGTGCCTTGACGGCCTGGAGGATGTCGGTGCCGAGCGCGCCGATCTCCTGCCCGAACCAGTCGCGGTGGTCGGTTCCCACGCCGTGGTGGTGACTGATGGTGCCACCCGAGGCGAGGATCGCGTCGTTCGCGGCCCGCTTGACCGGCGTCCAGTGGGCGATCGGGTCCTCGCCCTGGGCGGACACGACGGTGAAGTACAGCGATGCCCCGGTCTCGTAGACGTGCGAGATGTGGCACATGACCAGCGGCGGGGTGCCCGCGGCGGTCAGGGTCTCGTTGAGGGCGGTGCGGACCGCGTCGTAGAGCGCGGGGATGCCGGACCAGAAGGTGGCGGTCTCCAGCGTCTCGGCGAACGCGCCGGCGTCCAGCAGGGCGTCCCGCAGGTAGGGGGCGGAGTAGCGTCCGTGGGCCCAGCGCTCACCGGGTTCGGTGCCGACGAGCTCGCCCCCGCAGGTCTCCAGCACGGTCCGTGCCTGCTGCTGCCGGCTCGCGTTGTCCTCGGGCGTTCCCTCGAAGCCGACGATGGCCATGCACCCGGCGGGCGCACCGTCGGGACCGGAACCGCCGATGGCGTCGGGCTGGGCGAGCCCGATGAGGGTCTCGGTCTCGTCGGACAGCCTCAGCACGGTGGGCCGCGGGCCGTCCTGGGCGAGCGTGCGCAGAGCGGCGGCACCGGCCTCGAACGAGGCGAAACGCCACCCTTCGTAGACCCGCTCCACCGGGCGGGGGCGGATGCGCACCGTCACGGAGGTGATGACGCCGAACGCGCCCTCGGACCCGAGGACCAGCTGACGCAGATCGGGGCCGGCGGCCGAGCGCGGCGAGCGGCCGAGATCGAGGCTGCCGCGCGGGGTGGCGACCGTGAGGCCGAGCACCATCTCGTCGAAGCGGCCGTATCCCGCCGAGGCCTGGCCGCTGGAGCGTGCCGCGGCGAAGCCGCCGATGGTGGCCCACTCGTAGGACTGCGGGAAGTGCCCCAGCGTGAACCCGCGCTCGGCGAGGAGAGCCTCGGCCTCGGGGGCGCGCAGCCCGGGCTGGAACGTGGCGGTGCGGGAGACCTCGTCCAGTGCGAGCAGCGCGTCCATCCGGCGCAGATCCAGGGCGACGAACGGGCCCTGGCCCTCCGGCGCGAGGCCGCCGACGACGGAGGTGCCGCCGCCGAAGGGAACGACGGCCACGCCGTGCTCGGCGCAGACCGCCAGGACGGCGACGACATCGTCGTGGCTGCCGGGGAGCAGGACCGCGGCCGGGGTGTCGTCGGTGTCGCCGGCCCGGATGCGCAGCAGGTCGGGCGTCGACTTTCCGCGGGTGTGCCTGATCCGGGTCTCGGCGTCCGTCCGCAGGTGCTCCGGGCCGCCGAGCGCGTCGGCGAGGGCCTGACGGACGTCGGCGCCGAGCGGCGACTCGGGGACCTGGATCTCCTCGAGGGCGATCGGTTCCGCGGACCGCGGCTTCACGCCGAGGGCTGCCTGCAGGAGCTCGATGACCGAGTCGGGCAGAGGGGCCGCCTTGGCCGGGTCGCCCCAGCCGCTCCACAACATGTCCACGCGGGTTTTCCTCACTGGTTGGTCCGGTGGCCGTGTCAGCCGGCCGCACTGCCGTTACACTGTGACAGATGACGCCCATTCGTCACAACCATGCGGACGGCGACGCCGTTCTCGACGCGGCCCGGGACTGTGTTCTCGCGGTCGGCGTCCGCCGGACCACCCTGACCGACGTGGCCCGGCGGGCCGGCGTCTCCCGTATGACGCTCTACCGGCGCTGGCCCGACGTGCGGACCCTCGTCGGCGATCTGATGACGCGTGAGTGGATCGCCGTCGCCCAGGGCGCGCTCCCTCAGGCCGACGACTCCGCCCCGACCCGGGAGCGACTGGTCGACGGGCTGGCGGCCGGAGCGCAGGCGTTCCGGGCGCATCCGCTGTTCCGCAAGATCATCGACGTGGATCCGGAGCTGCTCCTGCCCTATCTGCTCGACCGGCGCGGTGCCACGCAGGACGCCCTGCTGGAGCTGATCGTCACCGCGGTCGAGGAGGGGCAGGCCGACGGCTCGATCCGCCGGGACCACGCCGTCCGTCAGGCCCGCTCGCTGCTTCTGGTCGTACAGGGCTTCACGCTCTCGCTGCGCACCATGACCGACGACAGCGAACCCGACCTCACCGCCGCCGCGTTCCAGCAGGAGCTGCGGACCGTCCTGGAGAGGATGCTCGCCCCATGAGCCCCACCCCCGACACCTTCCCTTCCTCCCTCAACGCCTCACGGCGCGCTCGTGAGCTGGCCGAACTCACCGACGGCACCACTGTCGACGTTCTGGTCGTCGGACTCGGCGCGACCGGCGCCGGAGCCGCCCTGGACGCCGCCGCCCGGGGACTGTCCGTGGCGGCGATAGACGCCCACGACCTCGCGTTCGGCACCTCACGCTGGAGTTCGAAGCTGATCCACGGCGGGCTGCGCTATCTCGCCACGGGCCAGCTCGACGTCGCCCACGAGAGCGCCGTCGAACGCGGCATCCTGATGGAACGCACCGCCCCGCACCTGGTACGCCCACTGCCCTTCGTCCTGCCCCTGACCCCGCTCGTGGGGCGGGCCCAGGCCGCCGTCACCCGGGTCGGTCTGCGGGCGGGCGACGTCCTTCGCGCGTCCGCCCGCACCTCACGATCCACGCTGCCCGCCCCGCGTTCCCTGTCCGCGCGGGAGACCCGGCACCTGGCGCCCGGCCTCCGCTCGACGGGGCTGCGCGGCGGCCTGCTCTCGTGGGACGGCCAACTCAGCGACGACGCACGCCTGGTGACGGCGATCGCCCGTACGGCGGCGGCGCACGGCGCCCGCATCCTGACCCGGGTCCGTGCACTGGAGGTCGGTGACTCCGTCGCCCGCGTACGCGACGAGCTCACGGGCGAGGAAGGGTTCGTCCGGGCGCGTGCCGTGATCAACGCGACGGGCGTATGGGCGGGCGGCCTTGTCGAGGACATCCACCTGCGCCCGTCGCGCGGGACGCATCTGGTCCTGCGGGCCGAGGCTCTGGGCGGTCTGTCGTCCGGTCTGCACATCCCGGTCCCGGGAGAGTCCAACCGCTTCGTCCTGGTGCTGCCGCAGGGCGACGGCAGGGTCTACGTCGGTCTCACCGACGAGCCGGTGGACGGCGACATCCCCGACGTCCCCGAAGTGCCCGAGTCCGACATCGGGTTCCTGCTCGACGTGCTCGGCTCGGCGCTGTCGGCACCGCTGCCCCGGTCCGCGGTCGTGGGCGCGTTCGCCGGGCTGCGGCCTCTGCTGACCGCGGGCAGCGGGACACAGGAGCGCACCTCCGACATCTCACGCCGGCACGCGGTCCTCAGCTCCCGGGACGGTGTCGTCACCGTCGTCGGAGGCAAACTCACCACCTACCGGCGCATGGCCCAGGACGCGGTGGACCACGCCGTGAAGACGCGCGGACTCGTCGCCGGCCCGTGCCGGACCGCCACACTGCCGCTGGTGGGGGCCGCCTCGCCGGACGCCCTCGCGGCCCTGGACGCGCCCCGCCGCCTGGTGGAGCGATACGGCACCGAGGCCCCCGCCGTCCACGCCCTCGGCGCCGCGGACCCGGCCCTGCGGGAACCGGTGGTCGCCGGCCATCCGGTCACCGGAGCCGAACTCGTGTGGGCCGTGCGGCACGAGGGCGCGCTCGACGAATCCGACGTCCTCGACCGCCGCACCCGCATCGGACTGGTCCCGCAGGACCGGGAGTCGGCGCTGGACGCGGCACGCTCCGCGCTGTTCGCGGGGTCGCCCGGCGGGGGCGGGAGCGACTGACCGCGGGGCGGTGGAGCGAGCGAGCGCCGAGTCGGGTCCCAGGTCGTCACCGCCCGGTCAGGCGACCCGCGTGCCCGTCCCCGACACCCGGACCCGCTCGTCGCCTTCGCGCAGCTCCACCGTCAGGACCCCGGGACGGCCCAGGTCCTCGCCCTGATGGAGGGTGAGGACCGACGAGGCCGGCACCAGACCCAGTTCGCGGGCGTACGCGCCGAAGGCGCCCGCGGCCGCGCCCGTGGCCGGGTCCTCGACGACGCCGCCCACCGGGAACGGGTCGCGGACGTGGAAGACGTTCTCCGACTCCCGCCACACCAGATGCACCGTCGTCAGATCGAGGCGGTGCATCAGGGCTTCGAGACGTTCGAAGTCGTACTCCAGGTCCGCCAGTCGCTCGCGGGTCGCGGCCCCGAGCACGAGATGACGCGCGCCCGCGAACGCGATACGGGGCGGGAGCGCGGGATCCAGATCGCCGGCCGGCCAGTCGAGCGCGGCCAGAGCCTCGTCGAGATCGGCGGCCGCGATCTCCTCGGTGCGCGGTTCGACCGTCGTGAGCGTGGCCCGCAGCGAGCCGCTCACCTCGGTCACGGTCACGTGCACCGTGCCCGCGCGTGTCGCGAAGACCAGGTCACCGGGGCCGATGCGCTCGCCGAGAGCGACGGCCGTGGCCACGGTGGCGTGCCCGCAGAACGGCACTTCGGCCTGCGGGCTGAAGTAGCGGATGGTGAACGCACGGCCGCTCTCGCCGCCGAGCCCGTCCGGTGGCGGGGTGAGGAAGGCCGATTCGCTGTACCCGAGCTCCGCGGCGATGGACAGCATCTCCGCGTCGCCGAGCGCTGCCGCGTCGAGGACGACGCCGGCAGGGTTGCCACCCTTCGGATCCTCGGAGAAGGCGGTGTAGCGCAGGACCTCTTGCTTCGTCGTCATGACGGGCGCAACGACGGGCGGGCGTGGGTTGTTCCTGCCGGCCGGTGCGCAGGTGACAGGCCGAAGCCGCTCGCGGGCGGCGCCGGCCTTGCGCTCGTGGGCCGTTGTCAGTGCCGCCCCCTAATCTCCTCGGCATGGCACGGGTGACATTCGTCGACGAGACGACATCGGGCAGCCGCAGTGACGGCTGGGGACTGGACATCGCCGAGGAGCGGCTGGCGTTGCGCGAGGTGATCCGACGGCGGGTCTTCCAGGAGGTCGCGGAGTTCCACGCACGGGGCGCCGGGGAGTACCAGGGGCTGGTCCGGCCCGCCTCCGGCAACGGTTGGGCGGACCGCGCGTCCGGTGCCGGCCGTACGGGCGAGGCGACGGGCGGCCGGATGGATCCGGAGGCCCAGTGCGCCCTCGCGCTCGCCGCCTTCGAGCGCAACGGCTTTCTCATACTCGTCGGCGACCGGCAGGTCGAGGATCTGGACGAGGAGATCGAGCTGCGCCTCGACACCGAAGTCACCTTCCTCAAGCTCGTCCCCCTGGTGGGTGGCTGATGGCCATGTACAGAGCCGAACAGCTGCGGCAGGTCGAGGGCCACATCGCCGACGACAACATGGGCGAGCTGGCGAAGAAGCTCGTGAACATCGCCGCGGTCAACAACAACCACTGGCACGACGACGGCGCGAAGATCCTCGCGGCGGTGGGCGCGCTGCCCGAGAACTCCCGGCTGCGGCTCGCCAACGCCCTGGTCGCACGCCACCGGTCGGGCGGTGACGGTGACATCGTCCGCGGCCATGTCCTCACCCTGGTCGGCGTCGTGGGGCGTGACCTTCCCGACGATCCGCTCTCCGCGGAGCGGCTGCGGAAACTGGACGACCTCTCCCGGGTCAGCTCCCACTACGCGACGCACGAGCTCCACACCCTGGTCGAAGCCGAACTGGCCGCCGGACGGCCGGTGTCGGGCCATGTGGTCGCCGTGGTGCGGCGCTGCCACCTGAGCGCGTACCACGACAAGCAGCGGCTCGGCGAGCTGGCGAAACGGCTCACCGAGCCGGTGCTCAATCCCGGTGAGGCATGGTCGGACCGCGTGCTGGCGGACCTGCCCGTGCTCGCCGGCGACTGGCCCGCGCTGCTGTCGCACGCGCTCACCGCCACATCGGCGAAGCCCAGCGCGAAGTGGGACCGGCCCGCCCGGGACCTGATCGCCTCCATCGGGGCCGATCAGGTGCGGACCACGGTGGTGTCATGGCTCGCGCTGGTCGGGCGGCCCCGGACGCTGGAACTGGTCCGCGGTCCCTACGAGTCGGACGTCAACAACGCCCTCGACCCGTACAACGCCAATGCCTTGCGCGGTCTCGCCTGGATGTTGTCCCTGCTTCCGCCCCACCCCGAGACGGCACGGACGCTCGGGGCGCTGACCGACGTCTGTCTGCGCAAGGTGGCCGGGCTCGGACCCCGCAACCCGAAGATCGCCAACGCGGGGGTCACGGCGCTCGCCCGTATCGAGAGCGAGTCCGCCCTCGCCGAACTGGCCCGGCTCGCCACCCGTGTGACCTACAAGGGCACCCTGAAACTGATCGACGCGGCACTGGAGACACGGGCCGCCGCGCTCGGGCTGAGCCGGGACGAGATCGAGGAACTCGCCGTACCCGCCTACGGGTTGACCGAGGTGGGCCGGGCGGTGCACCAGCTCGGGGAGTGCACGGCGGAACTGACCGTGACCGGCGGCCGGGCCCGCCTGACCTGGCTGAACGCCGCGGGCAAGCAGGTCAAGGCGCCGCCCACCGTGGTAAGGCGCGACCACGCCGACGAGCTGAAGGAGCTCAAGGGCGCGGCCAAGGACATCGACAAGATGCTCGGCGCCCAGTCCGAGCGGCTGGACCGGCAGTTCCTCGCCCGCAGGTCATGGGCGTACCGGGCCTGGCGCGAGCGGTATCTCGACCATCCACTCGTGGGCACCCTCGCCCGACGGCTGCTGTGGACCGTGGACGGCACGACGTGCGGATACGCCGACGGCGAGCTGCGCGACCAGGACGACGAGCCCGTCACCGACGGCACCGCCGTCGAGCTGTGGCACCCCGTAGGCCAGGATGCCGCGGATGTCGTCCGATGGCGGCTCTGGCTCGAACGGCACGCGATCACCCAGCCGTTCAAGCAGGCACACCGCGAGGTCTATCCGCTCACCGACGCCGAGCGGACCACGGGGACGTACAGCAACCGCTTCGCGGGGCACATCCTGCGACAGCACCAGTTCCACTCGCTCGCGGCGGTCCGCGGCTGGACGAACCGGCTCAGACTCTGCGTGGACGACTCCTACACACCCGCCTACCGTGAGCTTCCCCAGTGGGGGCTGCGCGCCGAGTACTGGATCGACGGCGAGGCCGAGGGCTGGGGCCCGGGCGAGACCACCGAGTCCGGCAGCTATCTGCGGCTGGCCACCGACCAGGTCCGCTTCTATCCGATCGACGCCCCGCACAACTACGCGCACGCCGGCAGCGGGCGCTACGAGATGTGGCTACGGGACGGCGGTGACCGCGTCGCACCGCTGGCGCTCACGGACATTCCGGAGCTGGTGCTCTCCGAAGTCCTGCGCGACGTCGATCTCTTCGTCGGCGTGGCCTCCGTCGGCAACGACCCCACGTGGCAGGACGGTGGCCCCGGCGGCCGCTTCCGGGAGTACTGGACCAGTTACGGCTTCGGCGAGCTGAACCAGAGCGCGGCGACCCGCCGGGAGCTCCTCACCCGGCTCGTGCCGCGCCTGGCGATGGCCGACCGCTGCACGGTCGAGGGCCGCTTCCTCGAGGTACGGGGCGATCTGCACACGTACAGGATCCATCTGGGGTCCGGCAACATCCTGCGGACGCCGAACGACCAGTACCTGTGCATCGTGCCCAAGGCCGGCGGCGGACACGACACCGGCTATCTGCCCTTCGAGGGTGACGGCATGCTCGCCGTGATCCTCAGCAAGGCCACCATGCTGTCGAGGGACAAGGAGATCACTGATCCCACGATCGTCAGTCAGCTGCGCTGAGCGCGTTGGGGGCGGCGTCTGAGGTTCCCCGGAGAAAATGTCGCGGCACATGTCGATCCGGCCGCCTCCTGTTCGACGCAGGGGTGAGAGGCGGGGACAGGCCCCGCCGCCGGACGGTGGAGCCGACCATGGACCGCGACGAGATTCTCTCCTGGGTGAAGGCCGAGCGCCTGAGCCTTGCCGACTTCTTCGAAGGCCTCCACGACGAGGAGTGGGAGGAGGCATCGCTCTGCGCCGGCTGGACGGTCCACGACGTGGCCGCCCATCTGACCCTGTCCACCCGCACCACGCCGGCGGGTTCGATCACGGGAATCATCCGGGCCCGCGGCAACTGGGACCGGATGGAAGCCGACAAGGCACGGGAGAGGGCGGCCGGGTTCGGTCCGGCCGAACTGATCGCCCAGCTCCGTGAGACGGCCGGCTCGGCTCGTCGGGCGCCCGGCGCCGCGCCCCTGGACCCGCTGGTCGACGCCCTTGTGCACGGTCAGGACGTGGCCCGCCCGCTCGGACGCCGCCGGGACATGCCGGTGGAGCCGACGGTCGCGGCCCTCGGCCATGTCCACGGAAGCATCTTCTACGGCGCGCGCAAACGCCTCCGCGGCACCAAGCTGGTGGCCACGGACGCGGACTGGTCGGCGGGTTACGGACCGGACGAGGTCAGGGGACCGGTCGGGGAGCTGCTCCTGCTGGCGACCGGGCGTCCGGAGGGGCTGGCGGGTCTCTCCGGCCCGGGTGTGCGACGGCTCGAGGCGGCGCTGCGGTGACGGGGTGCGCTGCGATCCGGACGGTGTCAGGGCGCCCCGCCGGCCGGCCTCGGAGGACAGGGCGCCCCGGAAGCCGTGCCGCGGGGGACACGGCCTCGGCGGCACCGAGCGCGCGGGATGCCGCCGCCTTCTCGTGTACTCCCCGTCCCCTCCTAGCGGCCGACGCCCGCGATGGCGGTGGCCAGAGCCGTGATCGGCGGCCACGACCACTGGCCGGCACGCGCCAGCAGAAAGCTGCGGCGCTTGCCGGCCAGCGGGTCCAGCGGCCGGAACGCGACGTCCGACCGGTTCCTCTCGATCCCCGATTCCGCGAGCAGCGCCACCCCGAGTCCGGCTCCGACCAGGCTGTTCACCAGGTGCAGGCTGTCCACGCGGTGGGCGATGCGAGGGGTGAACCCGGCGATGGCGCACACGCGCTGCACCAGTTCGTCGTCGTCGGTCCCGCGGGAGTTGGCGATCCAGCCCGTCCCGGCGAACTCAGCCAGTTCGGAGACCGCGACGGGGCTCCCGGCGTCCGGATGGTCCACGGGGACCGCCAGGAAGAGCGGCTGTTCCTCGAACTGCCGGGCACTCAGTTCGGGCGGGAGACTGCGGGGGACCAGGCTGTAGTCGTACACGACACCGAGGTCCATCCCACCGGAGCGCAGCAGCCCGGCCGTGTGCTCGGGCTCGTGCTCGTACACCTCCACCACCACGCGTGGATACACCTCACGCAGATGCGCCAGGGCGGGGAGGACGACAGGCTCCACCGCGGTGAAGAAGCTCGCCAGCCGCACCCTTCCCACCGGATCGGCCGCGCCCCGCAGCTCCGCCTGGGCCTCCTCCACCGCGGCGAGGATGCCCACCGCGTGCTCGACCAGTCGCTGACCCGCGGGTGTCAGCTGGACCCGGCGGCCGACCCGGTTCAGCAGCGGGACCCCGACCTCCTCCTCCAGGACGGCGAGGTGCTTGGAGACGGCCGACGTCCCGTAGCCGGTGCTCGCGGCCACCGCCGCCATCGTGCCCAGGCGGTGCAGTTCGACCAGGAGACGCAGCCGTCCCAGATCGGGCAGGTGGTCGATGCCATCACTCGTCATCGGTCAATTGTCCACTGATGGTGGCTGAAGCGTCCACCATCGGCCCGTGGACAGAAACAGAGCCCGGCCGGTCCAATGGCCTGGTGACTGCCACCACCGCCGCCGATACGACCGACGCAACCACCGGTGCAGCGGCGCCCTCCGGGCCCCGCCTGATGCCGGGCCCAGCGCTCGTCCTGATCGCCATGGCCGCCCTGCACACCGGGAGCGCGCTGGCGACGGAGCTGTTCGGTTCACTCGGTCCGGCCGGCACCACCTGGCTCCGTCTGACGTTCGCGGCCGTGTTCCTTCTGGCCTGCACCGGCAGGTCCCTGTGGCGGACGCTGAAGACGACACCGCGCGCCGACCTGCTGGCCACATTCCTGCTCGGCGCTGTCAGCGCGGGCATGATGCTCCTCTTCTCCGAAGCGGCCGCCCGCCTCCCCCTGGGGACGGCCACCGCGCTGGAGTTCCTCGGCCCCCTCACGGTCGCCGTCGTCGCATCGCGCCGGTTCAAGGAGCTGACCTGGCTGGGACTTGCCGCCATCGGCGTCCTGCTGCTCACCTCACCGTGGGCGGGCGCGACGAGCCTGGCGGGCGTCCTGTTCGGTCTCGGCTCGGCGGCTTGCTGGGCGCTGTACGTCGTCGGCACGGCTCATGTCGGCAGCCGCTTCTCCGCGCCCCACGCCCTGGCCGTCTCGCTCGCGGTCGCCGCCGTCGTCGCCGCACCCTTCGGTGCGCCCGGCGCTCTCCCAGCCCTCACCTGGCACACCGCTGCTGCCGTCGCCGGTATCGCGGTGCTCATGCCGCTTGTGCCGTTCCTGCTCGAGATGAAGGCCCTCCAGCGCATCGGCAAGACCACCTACGGCACCCTGGCCGGACTCGAACCGGCCGTGAGCCTGCTGGCCGGCGTGATCCTCATCGCGCAGACACCCACCTCGCTCCAGATCGCCGGCACCGCTCTGGTGGTCGCCGCGGGCATCGGCGCGACGCGGGCCGAGGCGCGCCGGCGGACGGCCGGACCGGCGGTCCTGTAGCGCGCCTGCGGCCCGCCCGCCTGCCCGGGGCGCGTCCATTCGTGTGCCCATGTCCGGCCGGGCACCGGGTACGCGGCCCTCGGGGGAACCGATGACCTTGGCCCTCGCTCCCGCGGGGCGCCGGGCTCCTGGGGTCCGCCCTCCCGGGGGGCAGGCCCGACATCCAGCGATTCGAGGCGAGACGCAGATGAACGATCACGGCACGGACGACGCCGTACCTCGGCGACCGCAGGACGAGCTCCGGAGGAACGCCGCCGAGGCGGGGGCTCGCGAACGGGAGCGTACGGAGCACGAAGCGGTGGTTGCCGCGGCGGAGGCGGCCGCCCCGACGTCACCCGAGGGCCGGGACACCCTCCGCCGGGCGCTGGCCCGTACGGGAGTCCTCGATGTGTTCGGTGACCAGGACGAGACGGTGGTCGGGGCCGTCGCCGAGGCGTCCCCCGATGCCGCCGCCGTGGTGGCCGGATGGATCGACACCGCTTTCGAGGCGGGGCGGGCCCAACGCCCCTGACTCCCCGGCGCGGTACCGACCCGTACCTGCTCCGCGCATCGTCCGCAGGCGCGCCGGAGACGGGCGGAAGGCGCCGCGTACCGTGGCGGTCAGCCGTTGATCCCACCGAGCCGGCGCTCGGGCGCGGGTCGTCCGGAGTGCGCGGGTCGTTCAGAGAGAAGGAACAGGCGTCATGCGTATCGCTGTCGTGGGTGCGGGAGGAGTGGGCGGGTACTTCGGTGCGCGCCTCGCGGCGGCCGGGAACGAGGTGACGTTCGTGGCCCGGGGCAGGCATCTGGAGGCGATCCGCCGCAACGGGCTGCTGGTACGGAGCCCGCTCGGCGAGTTCCGGGTGCACGCCGACGCCGTGGTGCCCACGATCGCCGACCTCGGGCCGGTCGATGTCCTTCTCATCGCCGTCAAACTGTGGGACACCGACGACGTGGTGGCCCAGCTCCGGAACCACGTCGGCGCGGGCACCATGGTCATCTCCCTGCAGAACGGCGTGCAGAAGGACACGGTCCTGCGTCGTGAACTGCCCGCGGAGACCGTCGCCGGGGGAGTCTGCTACATCTCGGCCACCATTCAGGAGCCAGGGATCGTCGTGCACAACGGCGAGATGCAGAAACTGGTCTTCGGCGAGTACGGCGGACAGGACTCGGACCGGACCCGGGCGTTCCTCGACGCCTGCCTCAAGGCCGGCATCGATGCCGAGATCAGCGCCGACATCGAACGGGTCGTCTGGGAGAAGTTCGTCTTCCTGGCCAGTGTCTCGGCGGCGACGTCAGCGGTCCGCCAACCCATCGGCGTGGTCCGTTCCCACCCCCGCTCCCGCGTCCTGCTCGGGGATCTCATGGCGGAGGTCGTCGCGGTCGGCCGGGCGGCCGGCGTCCATCTGGATCCCGCGTTCGCCGACGACCGGCTCACTTTCTGCGACAGCCTTCCGGCGACGATGACCTCGTCGATGCACCACGACCTGACGGAGGGGCACCGGCTCGAACTGGCGTGGCTGAGCGGCGCGGTGGCCGACCTCGGCGAGGAACTCGGCGTGAGCACACCACGCCACCGGACCGTCGCCGACATCCTGGCTCCCTACGAGCTGGGTGAACCGGAGCCGGTGGAGCCGTCCATCGACCCCGACCCCGACAACGGCGCCTGAACAGACGGTACGGATGGAGCGGACACCCGCTGCCCGGGCAGGCTCGTGCCGGCGTCCGGGCACACGGGCCGTGGGGGCCGGGCGGACGGATCAGCGACTGCCGTCCTTGCCGGAGGATTCCTGCGGGTCCACGCCGGTGAAGGCAGAGGCGTCCTTCTCGCCGCTGGGGCGCTGGGACTTTCCCCTCCGGCCGGTGTCGTGCATGCCCTCGGACTTCTTGCCACGGTCCTCCCCGCTCGTGGTCGTGCTGTCCACGGGCGTGCCGGCCTCCGAAGCCCGCTTCTCCTCACTGGTGGACGCCCTGCGTGGCTTGTCGGCCTCGGGGGCGTACGTGTCGGGGTGGAAGGACCGGTGAGCGCTCGGGTTCGACTGCTGGGACTTCTCGTCCACATCGGGCGACCACCCGTGCTGCTTGTCCCCCTTGTGTCGGCTCGGCCCCTCGCCGTGCCGGGGCTGACTGGGCTTGTTCGCCATCGCGAGACCTCTCGTAGATGTCGTATGTCCCAGTATCCGCCTTCTTATGTATTTGGTTCCAGGGGTGCCGGTCATGGTCGTGTACGGCGCGGCCGCGCCTCCGGCGTACGGCTGGGCCCGTCCCCGCCGAGGTCATCCGGGTCCCGTGCGTGACCCGCGCGAACCCGGTTGAATGACGCACCGGTGAAGATCGAGAGCGGCGGGAGGGGGCGCGGTGGACTGGTGGACCCTGGTCGGGGGCCTGCTCGCAGGGCTGGCCATCGCCGCACTCACCGCGCCGGTCGGTGTGTCCGGGGCGGTGTTCCTCCTTCCCGTGCAGCTGAGCGTGTTCGCCGTGCCGAACCCCGCGGTCACCCCGACCAATCTGCTGTACAACGTCGTCGCCGGCCCCGGCGCCCTGTGGCGCCACCGCACCGTCGGCACCCTCGGCGGTCCGCTGACGCGTCGCCTGGTGCTGGGCACGCTGCCGGGCGTCGTCATCGGCGCCTGTATCCGGGTCTTCGCGCTCCCGGGGCCGACGGTCTTCCGCCTGCTCATCGCGTCCCTGCTGCTGCCGCTCGGGCTGTCCCTGTGCCTGCGCACGCTCCGGCCCGTGCGGCAGCGAACCGTCGACGAGCTGTCGGGTCCGGCGCTCACCGCGCTGGCCGTGACCGTCGGAACCGTCGGCGGGATCTACGGAATCGGCGGCGGGTCCCTGCTGGGGCCGATTCTGGTCACCCGGGGCGTACCCGTCGCGAAGGTCGCCCCGGCCACGCTCGCCGCGACCTTCGCCACCTCCGTGGTCGGCGCCGGCGCCTACGCACTGCTGTCCCTGGTCGGCTCCGGAGCCATCGCCCCCGACTGGTCCCTCGGCCTCGCCTGCGGCGCCGGCGGTCTCATCGGCGGATATGTCGGTGCCCTGCTCCAGCCGTACCTTCCGGAGTCGGCACTCCGCGTGATGCTCGGCCTGATGGCAGCGGCCCTCGGCATCCTCTACGCGGTACAGGTCCTGCGCTGAACGGCGGTCTTTCCCGACGGGGCGTGGAAGCTGCTCGAAGCGACCGACCGGCGGGCAGGTTCCGGGCGCCCGCCCGGGCGACGGGGCGCGCAACCCGTACGTCACACTGGTGACCCGTCACCGTACGACGCGAGGCGACCGATGGCTTTGCAGATGAGTGCCACCAACCCCGAGCACCCCGCCGTCCTGCTCGAACTGCCGTGGCACCTCCCGCTGGAGGAGTGGCCGGAGAAGTATCTGGTGCCGCTGCCGCGCGGCATCTCGCGGCACGTCGTGCGCTACGCCCGGGCAGGAGCCGAGGTGGTGGCCGTCAAGGAGTTGGCGGAACGCCCGGCGGCGAGGGAGTACGAACTGCTGCGCACCCTCGCCCGGCTCGGCATCCCCGCGGTCGATCCGCTCGCGGTGGTCACCGGCCGCAGCGGCACCGAGGGGGAGCCCCTGGAGCCGGTGCTGATCACCCGCCACCTCAACGGGTCTCTGCCGTACCGCTCCATGTTCGAGACCACCCTGCGCCCCACCACGGTCCACCGGCTCATGGACGCACTCGCCGTCCTGCTGGTCCGCCTGCATCTGGCGGGCTTCGCCTGGGGCGACTGCTCGCTGTCCAACACACTCTTCCGCCGGGACGCCGGTGCCTACGCCGCCTACCTCGTGGACGCGGAGACCGGCGAGCTGCACCGCCAACTCAGCCCAGGGCAGCGCGAGTACGACATCGACCTGGCCCGCGTGAACATCATCGGCGAGATGCTGGACCTGGAGGCCTCGGGTGCGCTGCATCCCTCGGTCGATCCCATCGCGTTCGGCACCGAGATCTGCCGCCGGTACCACGATCTGTGGACGGAGCTGACCCGCACCTCGGTCTATCCGGCCGGCAAGCACCACTACATCGACCGCCGGATCCGCCGGCTGAACGATCTCGGTTTCGACGTCGCCGAGATGCAGATCCAGCACTCCTCGAACGGCGACACGGTCACCTTCGTGCCGAAGGTCGTCGACGCCGGCCACCACCAGCGCCAACTGCTGCGCCTCACCGGCCTCGACACCGAGGAGAACCAGGCCCGGCGCCTGCTGAACGACCTGGAGAGCTGGATGGCGACCCAGGAGGACTACGCACCGGGCGACCCGCTCGGCGCCCGCGCGGAGGTACTGGCCCACCGCTGGGTCCGCGAGGTCTTCAGACCCACGGTACGAGCGGTCCCGCATCAGCTCAGGGGCGCCATGGACCCGGCCGAGGTCTACCACGGGCTGCTGGAACACCGCTGGTACCTGTGCGAACGCGCGCAGCACGACATAGGCCTGGAAGCGGTGGTGGAGGACTTCGTCACGCATGTGCTGCCCCTCGCGCCGGAGGTCGCGGACGGGAACGCCGCACCGTCGGTGACGGACACCGCCCCGCCATCGCCATGAGCGCGGGGCGGCGGGGTGATGCCGAGGGCCCGCGGCTGCTGCGGACGGTCCGCAGCGGCACGGGCTCCACGGGCACCTGGCTGCGCGGACGACCCGGAACAGCACCCGGACAGGGCCTGGGCCCGCACCCCGTGAAACGCATCCTCGTGGCCGGCATCAGCGGGGCCGGCAAGACCACCATGGCGCAGGCCGTCGCCGCACGGCTCCACCTGCCGTTCCACGAGATGGACTCGCTGAAGTACACCGGACCGGACTGGGCGACAGGCCCGGACTTCGTCGAGCAGGTGGCGGCGATCGCCGCGCGTCCGGGCTGGATCATCGACTCGCTCGGCTACCCGGAAGTGCGGGACCTGCTGTGGGAGCACGCGGACACCGTGATCTGGCTCGACTACACGAGAGCCGTCGTCATGCCCCGCGTCCTGCGCAGGTCGCTGCGCCGGACCCTCTTCCGCGAGCGGATCTTCGGCGGGAACGTGGAAACCGTCTCCGACTGGTTCCGCCGCGATCATCCGGCGTGGTGGGCCTGGTCGCAGCATGCCGCCCGGCGTGCGGAGATCGAACGGCGCAGCCGCGATCCCCGCTTCGCACCGCTGAACGTCCTGCGTTTCCCGTCCCCCCGGAGTGCGGAGGAGTGGCTGCGGCAGGTGTGACCTGCCGCTTCCGGACCGGAGGGCCGCCCAGCACTGTGACCGGCCGGTACCGCGAGCTGATCCGGCGGCCACCCGAAACACGTCGTCCGCGAGCCGATGAGTTTCCCGATCGCCGTCCGTCTACTTGTCCGAACGGCAGCCACCACGGCGGCCGCGGACGCGAGAGCGGAGTGACGGACATGGCACAGCAGGTCTACATCAACCTTCCGGTGAAGAACCTCGAGACGACGAAGGCTTTCTGGAGCAAGCTCGGGTTTTCCTTCAACGATCAGTTCAGTGACGAGCAGGGGGCCTGTCTGGTCATCAGCGACACCATCTACGCGATGCTCCTCACCGAGGCGCGCTACAAGGACTTCACCAAGAAGGCCGTCGCCGACGCCTCCACGACCAGCGAGGTCATCATCGCGTTGAGCGCGGAAAGCCGTGAGCGGGTGGACGAACTCACGGACAACGCGCTGGCCTCCGGCGGTTCGCCCGCGGGCGAGACTCAGGACCACGGGTTCATGTACGGCCGTTCCTTCCAGGACCCGGACCACCACAACTGGGAGGTCATCTGGATGGACATGTCCGCCGCCGGTGGCGACCAGGGCTGACCTCTCACCCGAGGACATGGCCCGGCTGTGCCGTCAGGATGTGTGCGTGGTCGACGGCCCGGTGAGGACGACTCCTCGCCGGGCCGACGCGCACCGCCGCACACCTCGCCGGGCCGTCACGCGTGACCGGCACCCCCCCGCACCCCGACCGGCGCCCCGCCGCCGACCCGGCCTCAGCCGCCGACCGTCCGCAGATACGCGGCGAGCGCCTCGATCGCCGCCGGGTTGCGCGGACTCTCCACGAGGTCCACGTAGTCGAGCACGAAGATCTTCCGGTTCTTGACCGCGGCGACATGCGCCAGCGGGGGATAGGACAGCAGGAACTTCCGCTTCGCCTCGGCGCTCGGCTGCGCGTAGTCGTTGATGACGATGACGTCCGGGTTCTTCTCGACCACCGTCTCCCAGCCGATCGTCGTCCATGAGTCCGCCAGGTCATGCGTGATGGACGTGCCGCCCGCCTTGGTGATGATCTCCTCGGGCGCCGCGAACCGGCCCGCCGTGAAGGGCTTGTCCTGGCCGCTGTCGTAGAGGAAGACCGTGGGCCGCTCGGCACCGCCGGGGACCTTGTCCGCGACGGCGGCGATGCGCTTCCTGAAGTCGGCGATCAGCTTCGCGGCCCGGTCCTCCACGCCGAAGAGCTTTCCGAGATTGGTGAGGTCGGTGTAGAGGGCCTGGAGCGGCGGCATGATGCCGCGTGCCTTCTCGTTGCCGTTGCGGCAGGACTCGGTGAGTACGTACGAGTCGACACCGACCTTGCGCAACGAGTCCGGGGTGATGCCGTCGCCCTCGCTGAAGCCGTAGTTCCAGCCCGCGAAGACCATGTCGGCACGGGCGTCGAGTACCACCTCGCGCGTGATCGCCTTCTTGGAGAGCCACGGCACCCTGTCGTAACCGGCACGCCAGGGAACTCCGTTCAGGTCGCCCTTGTCGTCCGGCATCACATAGCCGGCCATGCGGTCCTCCAGACCCAGGGCGAACATGATCTCGGTGATGCCGACGTCGTTCGTCACCACGCGCCGGGGCACCTTGTCGAAGGTCACCTTCCGTCCGCAGTTCTCGATGGTCACCGGCCCGCCGTCGCCCTTCGCGTCGGAGGGCTCGGACTTCTTCGCGCCGCAGCCTGTCAGCGTCAGGGCGAGGACGGCGGCGAAGGCGGCGCAACGGCGGCTGGACACGGCGAACATGAGGGCTTCCTATTCGGGGAGGGCGGGTTCGGGGCGTGCGGGTTCGGGGCGTGCGGCTTCTGGGAGCCCCGCGACGGGAATCGGGGTCTGCGTCGGCAGCCGGTCGAACAGCAGCCGCAGGGCGCCGGTCTCCGGGTGGCGTACGCGGTGGGCGCGCACCCCGAAGACGTCGGCGAGCAGTTCGGCGGCGAGCACCTCGTCGGGCGGGCCCGAGGCGATGACGGAGCCCTGGGAGATCACGTACAGCAGATCGCAGTACTCCGCCGCGAGATTGAGGTCGTGCAGCGCGGTCAGTACGGTCACCGCACCGTCGGAGCCCGGCGGCCGCCAGTCGCGCACCAGCGCCAGCAGGTCCAACTGGTGGGCTATGTCGAGGTGGTTGGTCGGCTCGTCGAGCACCAGTACCCGTGGGGACTGCGCGAAGGCACGGGCCATCAGTACCCGTTGCCGTTCACCGCCGGAGAGGGTGAGAAAGGTCCGGTCCGCCAGATGCCCCGCACCGGCCCGGTCGAGCGCCTCGGAGCACACGGCGATGTCCCTCGCCGACGGCCGGCCCAGCGCGGAGGCCCGCTGATGGGGGAGCCGCCCCATGGCGACCACCTCGGCGACCGTGAAGTCGAACTCCGGTGCCGAGTCCTGGGGGAGGGCCGCGACACCGCGTGCGGCGGCCCGCGCGTCCATCGTGTGCAGGTCCTCGCCGTCGAGACGCACCACGCCGTCCGCGGGCCGCAGCGCCCGGTAGACACAGCGCAACAGGGTCGACTTGCCACTGCCGTTGGGGCCCACGAGGCCGACCATCCGACCCGCGGCGACCCCCAGATCGATGTCCCGCAGCAGGCGGGCACCACCGATGTCGACCGACAGGTTGTCGATGTCGATCCGCAAGTCATCGCCCCCCGAAGGCATAGCCACGACGGCGCATCAGCACCAGGAACAGGGGCACGCCGACCACCGCGGTGATCACACCCACCGGGAGTTCGGCGGGCGCGAGCAGCAGACGGGACAGGATGTCCACCCACACCAGCAGCACCGCCCCCATCAGCGGCGCGACGGCCAGCACACGTCGGTGGTCGGCGCCGACCAGCATCCGGACGAGGTGCGGAACCATCAGACCGACGAAGCCGATCGCACCGCTCACCGCGACCACGGCGGCTGTGACTCCGGCGGTGACGACGAACAGCTCGCGGCGCAGCCGCTCCGGGTTCACCCCCAGCGCGGACGCGGTCTCGTCGCCCATCGCGAGCGCGTTGAGCCGGCCCGAGGACAGAGCGAGGTGGGCCAGCCCCGCGGCCACCGTCGCCGCCGCGATCGGCAGTGCGTTCCACGACGCGCCGCTCAGACTGCCCAGCAGCCACATCAGGGCGGACCGGGCCGCCTCACCGCGTTCCGCGCCGAACACCATCAGGGTGGTGACGGCCGAGAAGCCGTACGACATGGCGGTCCCGGTGAGGATGAGCCGCAGCGGGGTCATACCGTGCGCGCTGCGGGCCACCGCGTAGACCAGGGTCATGGCCGCGAGGGCGGAGGCGAAGGCCGAGACGGACAGCGCCCAGATCCCCAGTGCCGCGAAGGTGCCGAACAGGATCACGGCGTTGGCGCCCACGGCCGCGCCGTAGGAGATGCCGAGGACGAAGGGGTCGGCCAGCGCGTTGCGCACCATGGCCTGGACGGCGACGCCCGTCGTCGCGAGACCTGCCCCGACGACGGCCGCGAGCAGCGTGCGGGGGAAACGGATCTCCCAGACGATGCTGTAGGCAGCCGTCTCGTCCGCCCGCAGGGTCCCGCCGGTCAGCCCGGCCCACAGCAGGCGCAGGACCTCACCCCAGGTCAGATCAGAGGCCCCCAGCGCCACTCCGCACACGAGGGACAGCAGCAGGGCGGCCGCGAGACCGACGGCGAGGGGAGCGGCAGGTGTCCGGCGGGGTGGACCGGCCCCCGGAGACTTCACGGGCGTGGCGGTGGCTGCGGACACGCGCGGTCCTTCGGATCGGGCCGCGGGCATACCTGAGCAAGGGCGGCCCGCACGGCACGAGGCGCGCGGTTTCCCTCTCGCAGTCCGCGGCGAGCAGTGGGGAGTTCCGTACGTTCCGTGGGTAACCGGGCTTGCACGTCACCCTGGTTCACCGGGCGACGTACTTACCGTTGCGGGTCAGCGCCGGACTCTCACCGGACTTCCCCCACGGGACGCCTGCGCAGCGTAGCAAGGGGCTGCGGAAGGGCCGCAACAGGGCGACCGGCCCGCGTACGGCCCCGCGCTACGAGGTCGACGCGGGGGCAGGGGCGGCGTCCTGCACCGGTGTGCGCTCCGCCAGCCGGTGCAGTTCGGCGGTGAACTGGGCGCCGGCCAGCAGCGCCAGGTTCGACACCCACAGCCAGATCAGGAAGACGACGATGCCGGCCAGCGAGCCGTACAGCCTGCTGTAGGTGCCGAACCCGGAGACGTACGCCGCGAATCCGGCGGACGCGGTGAGCCAGAGCAGGCCGGCGAGCACACCACCGGGCAGGGCGTGCCGCAGACAGCGCGCCGACGTCGGTCCCGTTCGGAAGAGGACCATCACCAGGACCGCGACGAGGGCGACGAGGACCGGCCACTTCAGCAGACTCCAGGCCGCCGCGCCGCCCTCGCCGATGCCCGCCCACCGGCCGAGCATGGCCGCCAGCGGGCCGCTGGTCACCAGGACGACCGCGCTGACGACCAGCAGGGCCAGCACGGTGATCGCGGTCAGCACGATCCGGTAGGCCGTACGCAGGGCCGGCCGGGTGTCCTCGGTGCCGTGGAGAGCATGCAGCGCCCGCCGGAAGACGGCCACATAACTGGACGCGGACCACAGGGCGCTGACACCGCCCGCTGCCACGAGGGTGAGCGCGGCGGACCGTTCCGCGGCCATTCCGCGCAGCGCCTCCTGGAGCGAGGTCCCCGCCTCGGCGGGCGCCCACGCCGTGACATGGGCGATCAGCGTCTCGGTGGTGGCGTCGCTGACCAGCCCGATGACGGAGACGGAGACCAGGAGGGCGGGCAGCAGAGCGAGAATCGCGTAGTAGGTGAGCGCCGCCGCCCAGTCGGACACGTCGTCGTTCCACATCGACACCGGCGTACGGCGCAGGGCCACTCGCCGCTGCGACCAGGCGGTGTGGGCGCGAGGGATCGCGCAGGGCTCCGCCGGGGCCGCGGCCGCGGCGGCGGAAGCGGCCGGCCTGAGGTCGAGGCCGATGCCGTCGGGGGCGGGGACGCGCCGTGTCATGGCGTTGCCTCTCAGGGGGTGCGTGGTGCCGGGGAGCGGCTGTGATCATGTCATCCGAGGTCAGAGCCCGGTCCGAGGACCGGGCCCTCACCTCCGTGTGCCCCCGCCACGGCAATGTCCTCGTCACAGAGGTGACGGCATTCGGGGAGTTCAGTGGATACGGTGCACCCGGGGGCACCGGCCGCGCGGATCCGCCGCGCGGTCGCGGAACGTCCGCACACTCCTCGGGACCGTTCCTCGTGCCGCGTCACGCGGTCGTCGGGCGTGTCCATGGACAGACGAGGTGAGCACGTGGCCATGGCGGAGATGACGGGCTTCGACCGGCAGGTGGTCCGCGCGCCTGTCGTCCGCGCGGGCCGCCGTCCGACGCGGAAGGCGGTCGTACGGCGATGACCCAGAACCCTCCCACTCCTCACGAGCAGGCCGGCCACGGCACGGAAGAGACGCGAGACGTCGATCTCCTGCCGTGCGGCCGCGACCTGTTCCGCATCATCGAACAGGGGCAGGCCGAGCAGCCCGATCCGCACGTCCGCTCCTGCCCGTACTGCACGGCCGTGCTGAGCGAAGCCTCCCTGCTGAACGACGTCGTACGCCGGGCCGGGGACGGCGGTTCCGTCGACGCCGGCGCCGGGTCCGACGCCGGCGCCGACGGGGACTCGGCCCGGATCGCACGGGTCATGGACGTGGTGCGCCTGGAGCTGAGCCCCGGCAGAAACCTCCCGCTCGGCGGGAGCGACGAGGACACGTGGATCACCGAGGCGGCCACCGTCCGGACCTTCCGGGCCGCGGCCGCGTCACTCACCGGTGTCCGCGCCGGCGACTGCGTCGTCCGCGCGCTCGAAGCGGCGGACCCGGAGACGGCCAGATGGCCGCGCGGCCCGGTCCACGTGCGGCTGGACGCCGTCGTGGGGCGAACGTGGCACCTTCCGGACGTCGCCGCACGCATCCGGGAGCGCATCACCTCGGCGGCCGACACGGAACTGGGCATGGACGTCGCAGTCATCGACGTACGGATCGCCGACATCCTCGACCCCGAGGACGGCGACGAAGGGGGAGACCGATGACGGACAGCAAGCCGTCCGCGCAACTGGCGGACGCCATCACCACCGCGGTCCTGAGCACCCGGGGCGTGGCGTTCCTGCGCCCCGGGCTCACCGACCTCCTGATCGCCTCGTCCGGCTCCGGATGGGGCAGCCCCGCCGGCGGCACGACCGGAGCCGGCCGCGGAGTGCGCGTCGTGCGCCAGCAGGAGTCCGAGGCCTGGACCGTCGAGGTCACCATCGTCCTGCGGCGCGGCCATCGTGCGCTGGACGTCACCCGGGCGGTGCGGGCGGCCGTCGAGGAGACGGTCCGCCCCGCGCGCGGCCCGTCGGTGCCGGTGCATGTGACGGTGACGGTCAGCGGAGTGGTCTGAGCCGGGCGCGCGCGGTGGTCTGAGCCGGGCGCGCGTGGTGCTCTGCGTGCCTCCGGCCCTGACCCCGCTGTCCGTGGACCGGCCCCGCCTCCTACGCCGGGTACGGCAGCAGCCCCGCCTCCTACGCCGGGTACGGCAGCAGCCCCGCGTCCGTCCGCTCCCAGGCCGTCTTCAGCTCGCGCAGCAACTCCGGCCGCAGCGCGGCCTTGTCGGCCTGTTCGCGTACGTCCGAGGCCAGATGAAAGAGCTGGTCCTGGCCGCTGCGGCCGCGGTAGTACTTCCACTCCCCGCGCCGCAGGGCCCGCTCGCCGCGCACCCGCCAGAACAACTCCCGTTTCGCGGCGGGCTCTTCGCCCCGCTGGAGATACCCGGCCAGGCTCGTGCCGTCGAGCGGGTACGCGCGGTGCGGCCGGGCGCCGCCCAGTTCCAGCAGGGTCGCGGTCCAGTCCGGTGTGAACACGGGCAGCCGGCTGACCTGACCACCGTCGACCGCCGCCGGCCAGCGCAGTACGGTCGGCACCCGGATGCCGCCCTCCTGCAACGACGCCTTGTTGCCGCTCAGGGGCCAGTTGTAGGAGAATCGCTCACCGCCGTTGTCGCTGGCGAAGACGACCAGGGTGTCCCGCTCCTGCCCCGATCTGCGGAGCGCGGCGAGCACCTGCCCCGCCGACCGGTCCAGGTCCTCGACCATCTCCGTGTACTTCTCGATGGACCCGCCGTCCGCATGCCACAGCGCCCGCCCGTCACCCGCCTTGATCCGGCGGACGATCTCGGCGCTCTCCCTTGTGTCCCCGTCCGCGATCCAGGGCCAGTGCGGGGTGGTGAAGTTGAGGTTGAGCAGCCACGGCCTGTCGTGGTCGCGCTGTACGTACTCGCTCGCGCGCTCGGTCAGGATGCGGGTGTAGTACCGCAGGTCCCGGTACTCGGCATCGCCCTCGTAGAGGTCGTACTCACCGCCGAGCCCGAGCTTCGAGTAGTACTCCAGAGCTCCGCCGAAGTTCCCGAAGAACTCGTCCCAGCCGGACCTGGTGGGCGAGTAGTCCGGCAGATAGCCGCAGTGCCACTTGCCGATCAACGCCGTCGCGTAACCGGCGTCCCCGAGCAGCGAGGCGAGGGTGGGATGGGTCGGTTCGAGCCCGACGGATCTGTCCGCGATGGGCTCCGCCAGGCCGCCCGTGGTGCGGCCCGGATAGCGGCCCGTGTAGAGGGAGAACCGGGTCGGCGAGCAGGTCGCGGACCCGGAGTAGGCGTCGGTGAAACGCACACCCTGACGGGCGAGCCGGTCGAGATGCGGCGTCCTGATGTGCGGGGACCCGTACGAGGACAGGTCGGCCCAGCCGAGGTCGTCGCCCAGGACGAAGAGGATGTTGGGCCTGCGCGCAGGGCGACGCGGGGCGGCTGTGAAAGGCCGTTCGGCGGCCTGTGCCTCACCCGCGGTCACCCCCACGGCGGCGGCCGCGCCGGCGCCGATGACCCCGCCGAAGGTACGACGGGACAGCTTGGATTCACGTGAAGCCATGACGTCTCCTGACAAAGAGACCTGCCCGTTTCGGATCACCACGCAGCTGCGGACAGGGTCCTCGGGCGTGGGAGGGCAGGGTGAAGGAAGGGGCGGCCGCGGTGGCCCGTCGGGCGGACCGGGAGTTCAGCGCTCGGAGCCGCAGGGCTCAGACGCACCTCAGACGCAACAGATGGCGCTCGCTACACGGACCAGGTCGACGTGGCGGCGCTCCACGAGCGTGACCGTGCGGTCACCGAGGGGCTGCATGATCGGGGAGCCTGTCCCACACCCCGCTCGCCTGTCAACGCCTGTCCGCGGGCCGGAACACCGCGACCCGCCGGGAGCGCCGAAACAGGAAGACACCGATCCGCGGGACGGCGGTGCGGATTCGTGTTTCGGGGAAGGCGGGTGAAGGATGAGCCATATGGACGTGCGGAGCAGGAATCATGTCAGGGCGACCGGCCGCGAAGACGGTCCGGTCGTGGTGCTTTCGCACGGCTTCGGATGCGACCAGAACATGTGGCGCCTCGTGGTGCCCCATCTGGAGCGCGACTTCAGGGTCGTGCTGTTCGACCACGTGGGGGCCGGCCGGTCGGATCTGTCGGCGTGGGACGCGGAGCGCTATTCGACGCTGGACGGATACGCCGATGACGTGTTGGCGGTGTGCCGCGATCTGGCATCCGGGCCGGTGACCTTCGTCGGGCATTCGGTGAGCGCCATGGTCGGTGTTCTGGCCGCCGCCCGGGAACCGGAGGCCTTCGAGCGGCTCGTCCTGCTGACCCCCTCGCCCCGCTACATCGACGACGGTGACTACCGGGGAGGATTCAGCGCGGCGGACATCGACGAGCTGCTGGAGTCCCTGGACAGCAACTATCTCGGCTGGTCGGCGACGATGGCGCCGGTCATCATGGGCAACCCGGACCGGCCCGAGCTGGGGGACGAGCTGACCAACAGCTTCTGCCGCACGGACCCGGACATCGCGCGGGTCTTCGCACGGACGACGTTCCTGTCCGACAACCGGGCGGATCTCGCGAAGGTCACGGTCCCGACGCTGGTGGCCCAGTGCTCGAACGACGCGATCGCCCCGCCGGAGGTGGGTGCGTACGTCCACGGCCAGATTCCCGGCAGCGAGCTGGTCACGCTGGAGGCCACGGGACACTGCCCGCAGCTGAGCGCACCGGAGGCGACCGCCGCGGCGATCGCGGCCTTCGCCGGTGCGCATCGATGATGTGCGACACGAGCGACGGCGGCGGGCCCGGACCGTGCCCGGATGCCGAGCAGCCGGGCGACGACGAGGCACGCTTCTCCGCTCTGCTGGAGGACAGCGCCGAGGACCTGTACGAGAACGCCCCCTGCGGCTACCTCTCGACGCTCCTCGACGGGCAGATCGCCAAGGTCAACGCCACGCTCCTCGACTGGCTGGGATACCGCCGCGAGGACCTGGTGGGCCGCAGGCGTTTCGCCGACCTGCTCACTGTCGGCGGCCGGCTCTACCACGAGACGCACTTCGCCCCGCTGCTGCAGATGCAGGGAGAGATCAACGGCATCGCTCTGGAACTACGGCGGGCCGACGGGGGCCGGCTGCCGGTGCTGGTCACCTCGACGGTCAGGACCGACAGCGACGGTCGGCCGCTGCTGATCCGCACCACGCTGTTCGACGCGCGGGACCGCAGGGCGTACGAGACCGAGCTGCTGCGCGCCCGCCGGGAGGCCGACACGGAACGTGAGCGCCTCCAGAAGCTCGCCACCACCCTCCAGCAGACGCTGCTGCCCCCCGCTCTGGCGCCTGTACCCGGCCTGGATGTGGCCGCGCACTACCACATCGCCTCCATCGATCAGGTGGGCGGCGACTTCTACGACCTGTTCCCGCTGGCCGCCGGGACATGGGGCCTGTTCCTGGGCGATGTGTGCGGCAAGGGAACGGCGGCCGCGGCCGTGACGTCCCTGGCGCGCTACACGCTGCGCGCCGCAGCGGTGTACGACCCTGCCCCCACCGCGGTGATCAGCAATCTGAACACCGTGCTGAACCACGAGTACCAGGGGCACGACCCACGATTCTGCACGGTCATCTTCGGTGTGCTGACCCCCGACGCCGACGGCTTTCGCGTCACGCTGGCCAGCGGCGGGCACCCGCCTGCCCTGCTTCTGCGGGCCGATGGCACCGCCGACTACCTGCACACCCCGGGAGGACAGCTCGTCGGCGTCCTGCCCGACGCCCACGTCGCCACGGTCGCCGTGCGTCTCGACCCCGGCGACACGCTGATCCTCTACTCCGACGGTCTGACCGAGGCCCATGTCCACGCGTCCGCGGAACGCTGGGGTGACGACGCACTCCTCGCTTTCGCCCGTGGCCTCGCACCCACGACCGCTTCGGCCGCCGTCACCGCCCTGAGCGAACTGCTCGAATCCTTCGGCGCCGGCGTGGACGACGACACCGCCGTCCTCGCCATCAGCGTGCCCCACCGTCCAGTGAAGAGCCACCGTGAGTGAACTGAGCGTCACCACCCGCCCCGGACCGAACGGCCCGGTCGTCGTGCTGGCGGGTGAACTGGACCACGACACCGCCTCCGAGGTCCGAACCCTGCTGTCCGGACTGGAACTTCGCCCGGCCACGCAGCTCGTCGTCGACCTGACCGAGCTGAGCTTCTGCGATTCGAGCGGGATCACCGTCCTCCTCGCCGCCCGCAACCATGTCCTGGCCGCACAGGCAGGCATGGCGTTGTCAGCGGTCCCCGAAGGCGTCCAGCGCGTCTTCCGCATCCTCGGCCTGGATCAGGTCTTCGTCACGTACCCGACCGTGGAGGATGCGGTCGCCGCCTGGCCGCAGCAAACCGAATGAGGGAGAGCACACCGATGCACGGCCCTTCCGATCCGATACAGCGAGAGCGGACACCTGTGATCACCGAACCCGTACCGGATCTCCAACTTCAGCTGCTGATCCGCCTCCTGGGCCAGGATCCCCGGATGAGTCTGCCCATCACGCTGAACGTCCCCGGCGCTGTCATCCACGGTGACCTGATCGCTCACGAGGCGTGGAAGGCGGACTGGGCGCAGAGTCTGCGACGTATGGAAGGGCCCGGCGCCCAACTCCTCGCCTCCTTCCCCGAATCGGTGGACCAGGCCCTGGACGAAATGGCCGGCGACGACGGCCATCAGGGCCTTCCGCAATGGATCCATCTCCGGGACACCACCTGTTTCACGGGTACCCCCCATCCCGTGGCCTCCGCCTTGTGGCGGGGACGGCTGGCGGATGTCGCCGGCTGGTCACTCGGCAAACCGGCATGACCCGGGTCCAGCTCGCGACAAAAAGCGTATGACAAAGAGAAGGGGGCCGACCGGAAAATCTCCGGTCGGCCCCCTTTTCACGGGGTGCATGTCGTTCAGGCGAGGGGACGGCCGTAATAGCCGCCGATCTCGTCGTGGTAACCCGCGTCACCGATGTGCTTGTCCTTGTCGAACTCGGGAGCGTCCTTGATCTGCTCCTTGGTCCGGTCGACGTAGACCTTCTCCTCGGCGGCATCGACGCGGACGACGGTGCCGGCCGGCAGAAGGACATGCTTGCCGAAGATCCAGACGCCCGTGTCGACGACCAGGTAGGCCGCACCCACGTCGTCGGAGTGCTTGTCGACCTTGCCGATGTGGCCGTCCGTCGCCTCGACCTTGAATCCCACCAGGCTGTGGCCCGGGGTGTATCCGGTCGTCGGCTGGTAGCCCCAGATGTTCTCACTCATGAATGTCTCCTTCGTCGATCGGTCGCTGAATTCTTCGCCGCCGCCCGGAAATTGACGGCGCGTCGTCAAAGGCAACAATGGGGGAGTCGTGCTTGTCGGCCTCCGAGCCACCGAGTGCCCCGTCCCATTCCCGTCACACACGTCATCGAAAACGGGGCCGGAAATGCACGCAGGCGCCCACCCCTCGCGGGTGGGCGCCTGCGCCTTCGCGTACTGCTCGGCTCAGCACATCTTGTAGTCGACCTTGGTGGAGTTGTAGGCACAGGTGTCGACGGTCGCCCCGGTGGACCTCTTGAGGGTCGCCGTGTCCCGGTCGTTGTTCCACACGTAGGCCGCCCGGCCCTGGTACCGGTTGGTCGCGGTGTTGGTGCCCTTGCCGGTGCGGATGGTCACCGTCTTGCCCTTGCCGAGGGTGTAGGCGCCGAAGACGTACCGGTGGTTGGCCGCGTCCACGAGCGTCCAGCCGCTGAGGCTGACGGCCGCGGCGGTGGTGTTGCGGATCTGCACCCACTCGTTGGTGAGGCTGGTGTTGGTGCGGGTGTCCGAGCCGGGACTGTCGTAGTAGATCTTGTACAGATGCACCGAGCCGGGCGCCGCCTGGGACGGTGACGGCATCAGGACGAGGCCACCGAGGCACGCCGCGACAGCGGCAGCGGCGATGGAACGGGTGTGGAGCATGGGCGTCCTCAGATCAAGGCCGGGCACCCCCCAAATCGGGCCCGGCGAGAACGCCCAGGTTAGGTCCAACCACCACGGGGCGGGCGGTATTCGGGAATTCGTGAGATATCGCTTATATGTGCGATACGGGGGCGGTGTGCGCAGCGTCCCGGGCAGTGGCGGCGTTCCCGCCGCGACGGGCGGCTCAGTTCATCCGGTGGTCGAGGTTGATCGCCGAGCTGATGAGGGCGAGGTGCGTGAACGCCTGGGGGAAGTTGCCCAGATGCTCGCCCGTCAGCCCGATCTGCTCCGCGTACAGGCCCACATGGTTGGCGTAGGTGAACATCTTCTCGAGTGCGAGCCTGGCCCGCTCCACCTCGCCCATACGCACCAGCGCCTCGACCCACCAGAACGAGCAGATGGAGAAGGTCCCCTCGCTCCCGTCCAGTCCGTCCGGCGCCTCTTCCGGGTTGTAGCGGAACACCAGGCTGTCCACCACCAGCCGGCGCTCGATGGCCTCGACGGTCGACCGGAACCGGGGATCGGTCGGGGAGAGGAACTTGACCATCGGCATGAGCAGCAGGGACGCGTCCATGATCGTCTTCGGGGGGCCGTCGTCGTCGGAGAGACGCTGGACGAACGTGCGCTCCTCGGGGTGCCAGCCGCGCGTCATGATCTGGTCGTAGATCTCGTCGCGGGCCCGCAGCCAGCTGACCAGGTCCCCGGGCAGCCCTCGCTGGCGGGCCATTCTGACCATGCGCTCGACCGCGACCCAGCACATGAGCCGTGAGTAGGTGTGGTTCTGCTGGCCGCCCCGCGTCTCCCAGATGCTCTCGTCGGTGCCGTCCCAGTTCTTCAGCAGCCAGTCGAGGATGCCGCACAGATCGGTCCAGCTGTCGTGCGAGATGCCGGCGCCGTACTTGTTGAACAGATAGATCGAGTCGATCAGCTCGCCGTAGATGTCCAGTTGGCACTGACCGCTCGCTCCGTTGCCGATGCGCACCGGATGCGATCCCCGGTACCCCTCCAGGTGGTCGAGCGTCTCCTCGGGGAGGATCGCGTCGCCGTCGATCGAGTACATGACGCGCAGCGGCCCGGCGGCTCCGTTCGTCGCGTTGCGCAGGCGCGCGGCGAGCCAGTCGATGAACTCCTGCGCCTCCTGCGTGAATCCGAGGCGCACCATCGCGTAGAGGGAGAACGCGGCATCCCGGATCCAGACGTATCGATAGTCCCAGTTGCGCTGGCCGCCGAGCTGTTCGGGCAGTCCGAGGGTGGGTGCGGCGATGATCGCGCCCGTCGGCTCATGGGTCATCAGTTTCAGCGTCAGGGCCGATCGGTGGACCATCTCCCGCCAGCGTCCGGTGTACGTCGACTGCTTCAGCCAGGTGCGCCAGTACGTCACCGTCGCATCGAAGAGTTCGTCTGCGGCAGTCGGTTCCACCGGCTCCGGCGTCGTGCCGTCCTCGTCGTCGGCCGTTTCCAGGATGAACAGCGCCGTCTCGCCCTCGCGGAGGACGAACCGGGCGTGGGCGTCGGTCTCGTCGAGCTCCAGGTCGACGGTGGCCCGCACCGAGAGGCTGATCTCCCGGCCCGTGAACCGCACGCCCTGGCGGGTCCGCTCGGTGCGGGGCATTTCGCGTCCGTAGTCCAGTCGCGGTGCGATCCGCACGGACATGGTCATATGACCTCGCACATTGACCACCCGCCGCACGAGGCGCTGCCGGTGGTCAGGGTCCTTCTCCCGCAGGATGGGCATGAAGTCCTGGATCTCGACGATGCCGTGCTCGGTGAGCATCCGCGTGAGGAGGATGTTCGTGTCGGGAAAGTAGAACTGGTGGTGGGTGACGCCGGCGCACACCGGCCGGATCTCCCAGTAGCCGCCACGCCGAGCGTCGAGAAGCGAGCCGAAGACGCTGGGGGAGTCGAACCGCGGGGCGCAGAACCAGTCGATCCGTCCGTCGGTGCCGACCAGGGCCGCTGTGCGCAGATCGCCGATCAGCCCGTGCTCGGCGATCGGCAGGTACCCGTGCGGGTCGCTGTCTGTGGGCTCCTGTGCTCGCGCTGTGGTCATTTCCCGGCACCTCGCCACCCCGGTGACTCGTCCTGCCCAGTCTCACTCACCGGTGCCGTCGGCGCACTCCGGTCACGATCCGGTATCGGTCGACGGTCCCGCTCTTGCTTTTCGGCCGTGTAATCGATTCCAATCGGCCGTGTAATCGTTTCCATGGATCACTGCCATGGAGCGAGGCGCACGGAACCCACAAGGAGGTGGACCGTCGATGGCGAGCATCAAGGATGTCGCGGCCGAGGCCGGAGTCTCGGTTGCCACGGTCTCGCGCGTCCTCAACAGCCATCCCTCCGTCAGCCCCGGGGCGAGGGCCCGCGTCCTCGCCGCCGTCGACGCGCTCGGTTACCGGCCGAACGCCGTGGCCCGGTCCCTGCGCACCGATCAGACCCGCACCCTCGGCCTCGTGATCAGTGATGTGCTCAATCCGTACTTCACCGAGCTGGCCCGCTTCGTCGAGGAGGAGGCCCGCGCGCTCGGCTACAGCGTGATCATCGGCAACGCCGACGAGCGGCCCGAGCTCCAGGACCACCATGTACGGACCCTGCTCGACCGCCGCATCGACGGCCTGCTCGTCTCGCCCGCGGACGGACGGTCCCCGCTGACGCTGGACGCGGCACGCGGCGGCACCCCGATGGTCTTCGTCGACCGCTGGATTCCGGGCGTCGACGTGCCCGTCGTGCGCTCCGACGGCCGGCAGGCCATCCGGGACCTCGTCGGGCATCTGCACAGGCTCGGCCACCGCAGACTCGCCATCATCGCGGGGCCCGCGGCCACCACCACCGGACGCGAGCGCGTCGACGCCTTCCGCGACGCGCTGCGCGAACACGGGCTCCCGCTGATCGACGCGTACATCGGGCAGGGCGACTTCCAGGCCGAGAGCGGCCGCCGCGCCACGGAAGCTTTCCTGGCGCTCACCGAGCCTCCCGACGTGGTCTTCGCCGCCGACAACCTCATGGCACTCGGAGCGCTGGACGCCATCCGCGGACACGGCCTTCGCGTACCGCGGGACATCGGGCTCGCCGCCTTCGACGACATCCCGT
Source organism: Streptomyces sp. NPDC058685 (assembly GCF_042714725.1). Classification (NCBI taxonomy): domain Bacteria; kingdom Bacillati; phylum Actinomycetota; class Actinomycetes; order Kitasatosporales; family Streptomycetaceae; genus Streptomyces; species Streptomyces sp. NPDC058685. The sequence continues at coordinate 38,196 of NZ_JBHXSL010000022.1, read as the reverse complement.
GGTTCCCGCACACCGATCCACCGATCACGGCGATCTCCCAGCCCACCGCCGAGCTCGCCAGAGCCGCCGTCCGGGCGCTGGCCGACGTGATCGAGGGGAGACCCCCGAGCTCCGTCAGCCTCCCCGCGCGTCTCGTCGTACGCCGCTCCTGCGGTGAAGGCGGCGCGCATGCCGAAGACCCCGAGATCCCGGAAGTCCCCGGAGTCCCCGACCACCCCGCGAGCCAGAGGAGCAACTTGTGAGCCACCCCGACGAGTTGCTGCGCATCGAAGGACTGCGCAAGACGTTCCCCGGCGTCGTCGCCCTCGACGCCGTCGACTTCGACCTGCGCCGCGGTGAGGTGCACGTCCTGCTCGGTGAGAACGGAGCCGGCAAGAGCACCCTCATCAAGATGCTCTCCGGCGCCTACCGCCCCGACAGCGGACGCATCCTCGCCGACGGGCGCGAGGTCCGCATCCACAGCACCCAGGACGCCGAACGGCTGGGGATCGCGACCATCTACCAGGAGTTCAACCTGGTCCCCGATCTCACGGTCGCCGAGAACATCTTCCTCGGCCGTCAGCCGCGGCGGTTCGGGATGATCGACCGCCACCGTATGGAGACGGACGCGGCCGCGCTGCTGGACCGCGTCGGCCTGCGGGTCTCCCCGGGCGCCCTCGTCCGCGAACTGGGCATCGCCCGGCTCCAGATGGTCGAGATCGCCAAGGCGCTCAGTCTCGACGCACGCGTCCTGATCATGGACGAGCCGACCGCCGTCCTCACCACCGAGGAAGTGGACCAGCTCTTCCGCATCGTGCGGCAGTTGCGTGAGGACGGCGTGGGCATCGTCTTCATCACCCACCACCTCGAGGAGATCGCGGCACTCGGCGACCGGGTGACCGTCCTGCGGGACGGCCGCAGTGTCGACGAGGTCCCCGCGTCGACACCCGAGGCCGAACTCGTACGGCTGATGGTGGGCCGGAGCATCGACCAGCAGTATCCCCGGCAGCGCCCCGAGGTGGGCGAGCCGCTGCTCTCGGTGCGCGGGCTCACCCGGGGCGGCGTCTTCCACGACGTCAGCTTCGAGGTGCGGGCCGGTGAGGTCGTCGGCCTCGCCGGGCTCGTCGGCGCCGGCCGCACCGAGATCGCCCGGGCCGTCTTCGGCGCCGACCCCTACGACACGGGCACCGTCGACGTGCGCGGCGAACAGCTCCGCGGACACGACGTGAACGCCGCCATGCGGGCCGGCATCGGCCTCGTCCCCGAGGACCGCAAGGGCCAGGGACTGGTGCTCGACGCCACGGTGCAGGAGAACCTGGGCCTGGTCACCCTGCGCTCGGCCACCCGCGCCGGACTCGTCGATCTCAAGGCCCAGCGCGTCGCGGCCGCCCGGATCGCCGAGCAGCTGGGCGTACGGATGGCGGGCCTCGGCCAGCACGTCCGCACCCTGTCCGGCGGCAACCAGCAGAAGGTCGTCATCGGCAAATGGCTCCTCGCCGACACCAGAGTGCTGATCCTCGACGAGCCGACGCGCGGAGTCGACGTCGGCGCGAAGGTCGAGATCTACCAGCTCATCAACGAGCTGACGGCCTCCGGTCACGCGGTGCTGATGATCTCCAGCGACCTGCCCGAGGTCCTCGGCATGAGCGACCGGGTGCTCGTCATGGCACAGGGCCGTATCGCCGGTGAACTCACCGCGCACGAAGCCACCCAGGACGCGGTGATGGCGCTCGCCGTCAGCGCACCACCCACGACAACCCCCGCACAGAACGACGCAGTGAACGAGGAGGGCCCCCGTGGCCAGTGACACGCTCAAGAACGACACGGGCAAGAGCGGCGCCTCCGCCTCGACCCTGCGCCGCATCCTGCTCGACAACGGCGCCCTGACCGCGCTGGTGGTCCTGGTGGTGGCGATGTCGCTGCTCTCCGGCGACTTCCTGACCACCCAGAACCTCCTCAACGTCGGCGTCCAGGCCGCCGTCACCGCGATCCTCGCGTTCGGCGTCACCTTCGTCATCGTCTCGGCGGGCATCGACCTGTCGGTCGGATCGGTGGCCGCGCTCAGTGCCACGGTCCTCGCCTGGATCGCGACGTCCGAGGGACTACCGGTCTGGCTCGCGGTCCTGCTCGCGATCGGCACGGGCCTGGCCTGTGGTCTCGTCAACGGCGCCCTCATCTCGTACGGCAAACTGCCGCCCTTCATCGCCACGTTGGCCATGCTGTCGATCGGCCGCGGACTGTCGCTGGTCATCTCCCAGGGCAGCCCGATCGCCTTCCCCGACTCCATCTCCGTGCTCGGCGACACGCTCGGCGGCTGGCTGCCGGTCCCGGTCATCGTGATGATCGGCATGGGCCTGATCACCGCACTGATCCTCGGCCGCACCTACATCGGCCGCTCGATGTACGCCATCGGCGGCAACGAAGAGGCGGCCCGCCTGTCGGGCCTGCGCGTCAAGCGTCAGAAGCTCGTCATCTACGCCCTGTCCGGCCTGTTCGCGGCCGTCGCCGGCATCGTGCTCGCCTCCCGGCTCGTCTCCGCGCAGCCGCAGGCCGCGCAGGGCTACGAACTCGACGCGATCGCCGCGGTCGTCATCGGCGGCGCCAGCCTGGCCGGCGGAGTCGGCAAGGCGTCCGGCACGCTCATCGGCGCGCTCATCCTCGCCGTGCTGCGCAACGGTCTCAACCTGCTCTCCGTCTCCGCCTTCTGGCAGCAGGTCGTCATCGGTGTCGTCATCGCCCTGGCCGTCCTGCTCGACACCCTGCGCCGGCGCACCGGAACCACGGCGGCCGCCGCGGGCGCTCCCGGTACCGGAGGTCCGGGAAACGGGAAACGCGGTGCGCTGAAGCTCGGCGTGGCCGCCGTGTGCGTCGCGGCCGTCGTCGGTGGTGTGTCCCTGCTCAACCCCGGCGGCTCCGGGACCACCACGAAGATCGGGATGTCGCTCTCCACGCTCAACAACCCGTTCTTCGTGCAGATGAAGGACGGCGCGCAGGCGGAGGCCAAGGCCGCGGGTATCGACATCACGGTCACCGACGCCCAGAACGATGCTTCGCAACAGGCCAACCAGCTCCAGAACTTCACCAGTTCCGGCGTGAAGTCCGTCATCGTGAACCCCGTCGACTCGGACGCGGTCGGCCCGGCGGTCCGGACCGCCAACAAGGCGGGCATCCCGGTGATCGCCGCCGACCGCGGTGTCAACAAGGCCGAGACCGCGACCCTCGTGGCCTCCGACAACATCGCCGGCGGCAAGCTCGCGGCGAAGACGCTCGCCGACAGGCTCGGCGGCAAGGGCACGATCGTCGTTCTCCAGGGCACGGCCGGCACCTCCGCGAGCCGGGAACGCGGCGCGGGCTTCGCCGAGGGCCTCAAGGCCTACCCGGGCATCAAGGTCGTCGCGAAGCAGCCCGCGGACTTCGACCGCACCAAGGGTCTGGACGTCATGACCAACCTCCTCCAGGCCAACCCCGGTATCAACGGCGTCTTCGCCGAGAACGACGAGATGGCGCTCGGCGCGGTCAAGGCGCTCGGCGCCAAGGCAGGAAAGTCCGTCTCCGTGGTGGGCTTCGACGGAACTCCCGACGGCCTCAAGGCGGTTCAGGCGGGCACGCTCTACGCCTCGGTCGCCCAGCAGCCCAAGGAGCTCGGGAAGATCGCCGTCCAGAACGCGGTGAAGGCCGCACAGGGCAAGGAAGTGAGCAGCACGGTGAAGGTGCCCGTGAAGGTCGTCACCAAGGCGAACGTCGCCGACTTCTCCTGAGCCGCGGTCGGAGGGCCGCGGATTCGCCGCGGTCCTCCGATCCGCCGGATCCATCCGGTCCGGCAGCACACGCCCCACCCGAGAGAACGAGAAAGCAGGACCAGCGATGCACGACCACGGCCCCCACGACCTGCTGGTCATCGGGTCGGCCAACGCCGACCTGGTGATCGGGGTCGAACGCCGCCCGGCGCCGGGGGAGACGGTGCTCGGCTCCGACCTGTCCGTCCACCCGGGCGGAAAGGGCGCCAACCAGGCCGTCGCCGCCGCGCGCCTCGGGGCGCGCGCCGCCCTGATCGCGCGGGTGGGCGACGACGACCACGGCCGTCTGCTGCTCCGGTCGCAGCGGGAGGCGGGTGTGGACACCGAGGGCGTCCTCGTCGGCGGCGCGCCGACCGGCGTCGCTCTGATCACCGTGGACCCGTCGGGAGACAACAGCATCGTGGTGTCGCCCGGCGCGAACGCCCGGCTGACACCGGCGGATGTCAGGGCGGCCGAGGACCTCCTCGCCGCCGCACGCGTGATCTCGGTCCAGCTGGAGATCCCGCTGGACACGGTCGCCGAAGTGGTGGCCCAACTGCCCCCGACGGCCCGTCTCGTCCTGAACCCCTCCCCGCCCGCGCCCCTTCCCCCCGATGTGCTCGCGGCGTGCGATCCCCTGGTCCTCAACGAGCACGAGGCGCGCTTCATCCTCGGCCCCTCCGCGGGAGCCACACCCGAGGAGTGGGCCGCGGGACTCCTGGCCATCGGCCCGCGCTCGGTCGTCATCACGCTCGGCGCACAGGGGGCGCTCGTCGCCGACACGCGGACGGGTGCTCACGTACACGTGCCGAGCCCGCAGGTGGAGGCGGTCGACACCACCGGCGCCGGGGACGCGTTCACGGCCGCCCTGGCGTGGCGGATCGGCCTGGGCGAGCCTCTCGCCACCGCGGCATCCTTCGCCGTGCGTGTGGGCGCCGCCGCCGTCACCGGACAGGGCGCTCAGGAATCGTTTCCCACGGCCGAGGAGGTCGCTGCCCTGTGAAGAGGACAGGCATTCTGAACCGCCACCTGGCGGGCGCCCTGGCGGAACTGGGGCACGGCGATCTGGTGCTGGTCTGTGACGCCGGCATGCCCGTCCCCAACGGTCCGCGCGTGGTGGATCTGGCCTTCCGGGCAGGAATCCCGTCGTTCGCGGATGTGCTGGACGGCCTGCTGGACGAGCTGGTGATCGAGGGAGCCACGGCGGCCCGAGAGGTCACAGATGCCAACCCCGAGGCCGCCGGTCTCCTCGCGCAACGGCTGCCGGCGCTGGACTTCATCACCCACGACGAGCTGAAGGCGCGCTCGGCGACGGCCCGTCTGGTGGTGCGTACGGGAGAGGCGCGGCCCTACGCGAACGTGCTGCTGAGGTGCGGCGTCTTCTTCTGAGCGGAGACCGGCCGCGCATCCGCCGGCCGCCCCGGCCGGGAAGTAGTGGCGAGACCCGCACCGCGCGGGTCCGCCACGAAGGGACGCCGGATCATGAATTCCCGTACCCCCGCAGCAGTCGTCGCCTCCCTCGGCGTATGTGCACTGGCACTCGGTGCCGCCGCTCCTGTCGGCGCCGCTGACCGGAGCGCGGACCAGGCCATGGTCTCCGTCTTCCACGCCGTCCCGGGCCTGACGGTGGACGTCTACGCGAACGGTGACGAACTCCTGGGCGACTTCGAGCCCGGCACACTCACCGAGCCGCAGGCCCTCGCCGCCGGCTCCTACGACCTGAAGGTCTTCAAGGCGGGCGAGGGCCCCGACGGCACGCCCGCGATCCAGAAGACGATCGAGGTGCCGGCCGGCGCCAACGCGACGGTCGTCGCCCATCTGTCGGCCGACGGCACACCGGAGCTCGACGCGTTCGTCAACAACGTCTCCAAGGTGCCTCCCGAAAAGGCCCGGCTGACGGTACGTCATGTCGCGGCGGCACCCGCCGTGGACGTACGAGCCGGCGGAACACCGCTGTTCACCGGGCTGGTCAATCCTCGTGAGGCCACCGCCGAGGTGGACCCGGGCACGGTCTCCACCGACGTCGTGCTCGCAGGCACCGACACGGTCGCCATCGGACCCGCGGACCTGAAGCTGGCCGAGGGAACCGGCAACGTCGTGTACGCCTGGGGCAGCGCCGCCGACAAGAACCTCGCCCTCAAGGTGCAGTCGTTGGACGGCATGCGGTCCACCCCGGGTGCTTCCGCCGGCAGCCCGAGTGCCATGGGCGTGACCAACTCCTCGGACTCCTGGCTCGTGTGGAGCGCCGCCGCGGGGATCACCGCTCTGGCGGGCGCGCTCGTCCTGAGCCGTCGGGCCCGCGAGCGTGCCTGACTCCCGGCAGTCGTCCGTGCCGGCCGGGCCGCCTCTCGTGCACGTCGTACTGGGTCTTCGTTCTCGTCGGCGCGGAGGAGGAGACGGTGGCGGAGCACCTCGATCCGGCGGACCTCGCGGAGCTGTCCCTGGGAACGGCAGGTGAGGCGGATCTGGACGAGGAGTCCCGGCGGCATCTTCGGGACTGTGCGCAGTGCGGCACCGAACTGGAGGAGCTGCGACGGGTCGTGCGGGCCGCGCGGTCGGTCGGTCCGGCGGACCTGCTCCGTGCTCCTCCCGGCAGGGTGTGGGAGGCGATCGCCAGGGACCTGCGGGCCGCCCCCGTCGACCGTCGGCCGTCCACCGGCACCGCCGGGCTTGACGGGCTTGACGAGGAAGCATCGCTCCGGCAGGCCAGGCGTCACCACAAGCGGACGCTTCTTCTCGCCGCCGTGTGCTTCGCCGCAGGAGCGGCCGCGGGCTGTGCCCTGATGCGGCGGAACAGGCCGGCAACGGCAGTCCCGCGCACAACGGCGCGTCCCGCGGGCCGTCGCCGCGCCGCCGCAGGCACTCTTCGGCCGCTTTCGGGTCGTCCTCGATGGTTCGCCGGGCGCGGGGAAGGAGTCGGGACATGAGGCTGATCAGCGAGCGCACCGACCCCGGTCCACGCGTCCGGTGGAAGTACTACGTGGCCGCGGGGACCGCGGTCGCGGCGACGGCCGTCGTGGGATCGATCGCCGTCGACCCCACGACACCCTGGTACCGGGCACTGTCCAAGCCGCGGTGGCAGCCCCCGCCGTGGGCGTTCGGCGCCGTATGGACACCGCTGTACGCGAGCATCGCCTGGGCCGGCGGCCGCGCCCTCGACCGGGCCTCGCCCCGGGACCGCAAGCCCCTGGCGATCGCCTTGGCCGCCAACCTCACCCTCAACGCCGCGTGGAACTGGCTGTTCTTCCGGGCCCGCAGCCCGCGCGCCGGCCTCCTCGGCACGCTGGCGCTGGACCTGAGCAACACCCATCTCCTCGTCCGCACCGCGCTCAGCAGCCGGTCGGCGGGCGCCGCGCTGGTGCCGTACGCCGCCTGGTGCGCGTTCGCCACCGTCCTCAACGCCGACCTGGCCCGCCGCAACCCCAGGGGCGCCCGACTGCGGTCGGCATGACCGGCACTGAACTCCGGCACGGAATCAGGGGCGGGTGCGGATGCCGTGTGGTTTATCGCGGCGAGATGAGGCAACCCGGCTGGTGCGGGACCCACCATTCGGAGGACGCAATGATCATTCTCGGTCTCATCCTGCTCATCATCGGTGCCATCGCGGGCCTAGGCATCCTGTGGACCATCGGTCTCATCCTGATCGCGGTCGGGGCCGCACTGTGGATTCTGGGAAAGGTGGGCCACGCCGTCGGCGGTCGCCAGCACTACTGGTGACCGGCGACTGACCGCCGGCTCGCCGGCCGGCGCGACGACGGTGCGCCCGTACGACGGGACAGGGCAGGCACCCCCTCGGGTTCTCGGGGGTGCCTGCCCTGTCGCTGTCCGTGGTCGGCGTCGGTTCAGGAGTGACCGTCGGGGCGGTACGCGCCGCGTGACGGGGAGCGAGCAGCGGGTGACAGGGCCGCCCCATGGGCGTCTCCGCGCCCGCAGCCCGTTCCGCGCCTCTGCCCCGAAGTGCGTGTGGTGCCGGGTCTGCTCTCCGGAACCCCAGGGCGGATACCGTGGTGATCATGAGTGGTGAGCGGGACCTTCGGAAACTGCTGAGCGGTATGCGCCCCGAGCTGAACCCGGGGCGCTATGTCTTCACCTCGGTCGACGACGGTGTCCCGCGCGGTGTCGCCCCCGTGGTCACGGTCAGGGAGCCGGAGGGGTTGACCCTGGTGCTGCCGGTGGAGCAGGCCGATGCGGCGGGCCTGGCCTACGACTACGTCGCGGGGTGGATCACCCTGCGTGTCCACTCCGCTCTGGACGCCGTTGGTCTGACCGCCGCGGTCGCCGGTGAACTCGCCGATGCGGGCCTGAGCTGCAACGTCGTCGCCGGATTCCACCACGACCACCTCTTCGTCGCCCACGATCGCGCGGCCGAGGCGCTCGGTCTGCTGGAGGGCCTTGTGCGCCGTTCCGGATGATCTGACCTCGTTCCTGCCTCCCTGTGGCTGTTGTCACATACGGGCTCAGGGGGTGGAACTGGTGCCTGGTGCAACTAATGTGGCTTCTCTGCCGTCTTCCAGGCGTCAGCGCACCAATGCACGAACGAGGAGTGTCAGCCGTGGGGGACATACGCCGCCGGGGAGCCGTCGTACTCGGGACAGCCGCCCTGGTGGCCCCGCTGTCGGTGGTCGTGGGAAGCACGACCGCCCAGGCGGCGGCTTACTGCACGACACAGACCGGGCCCCACCAGAAGCAGGTCGAGAAGTTTCTCGGCCGCCCCGTGGACGGCAAGCAGTCGGTCAACGACTGCAAGGCGATCCAGGCGTTTCAGACCAAGCACGCGATCAGCCCCGCCGCCGGCCTGGCCGGTCCCGTCACCTGGGGCGTCATGGATCTCATGAACCGGCAGAAGGCCGTCGGCCGGAACCCGAACAAGGCCGGCGCGTGCCCCGTGAACAGGGGCCGGATCGCCTGTGTCGATCTGACGCTCCAGCTCAGCTGGATCCAGGACGGAACGAAGCTCGTCCACGGACCGGTGCCCGTGCGCACCGGCCGCGACGGGCACGAGACCCGCACCGGGCTGAAGAAGGTCTCCTGGCGCGACATCGACCATGTCTCCAGCCTGTACGACACGCCGATGCCCTACAGCCAGTTCTTCGACGGCGGCCAGGCCTTCCACTCGGTCGGCATCAGCGTCTGGGGGCAGCCCGGCTCGCACGGCTGCGTGAACATGACCAAGACCGACGCCGCCGCGTACTGGAAGCTGCTCCGCACCAACGACGACGTCTTCGTCTACGGCCGCAAGCCGGGCACCTGAGCGCACCACCCTCCCCACGGGAGCCGGCCGGCTGCCGATGCCTCCGAAGGCGCCGAGCGCGACCGGCCGAGCGATGAGTGAACCAACTCCGGTCACAGTGCTGCCATTCGGCTGCGCCTCCTGAGCAACACCGGGCAGAATCCTGCGCAGTTTGACTTCATGCCCATGCCACGCGGGAGCTTCCCCGGGCCCAACCCCCCTTCCTCTCCGCAGTATTGGGCGTTCCTTCACCAGAGCGACATCTGTCCACTCTCCGAAGGCCGACGGAAGTGGGAGATGGTGCTCCGGGCGTGCCGCAGCCGGACTGCCCGTCCCGCGACGGTGCCGATCAGGAGGACGCAGTGAACAAGAGATGGTCGCCGAGGGCCTTCGGGCGCCCCACGCAGCCCGCCGCGTTTGCGGACGGTGCCTCCACGGCCCGCAAGCCGAAGCGATCGCGGCGGGTGGGCAGACTGTCGCTCATGAGCTTCGCCGGAGCGGTCGTCCTGGTCGTGGCATCACCGGCCACCGCCTTCGCCGACCCCCCGCGCGCGCTCCCCGGCAGTGCGGACGGTCTGGAGCAGACGTTCCAGCCCACCTACGACTACGACCGCGACGGCTGCTACTCCTCTCCCGCCATCGGTCCCGACGGGACGATCGCCCCGGGGCTGAAGCTCGGCGGTGACGTCAACGGCAACTGCCGTGATCTGTCCGATCTGGAGAACACCAACGGGTACTCCCGGGAGAAGTGCAACAACGGGTGGTGCGCGATCGTCTACGCGCTCTACTTCGAGAAGGACCAGGTGTCCCTGGGCGGCGGCAGCCTCGGCCACCGTCACGACTGGGAGCACGTCGTGGTGTGGGTGCGGAACAACCAGGTCGAGTACGTGTCGACCTCCGCGCACGGCGGCTTCACGGTCCACAACCGTTCGCAGATCCGCTTCGACGGGACACACCCCAAGATCGTCTATCACAAGGACGGGGTGAGCACCCACACCTTCCGCGCCGCCAACTCCGGTGACGAGCCGCCGGAGAACCACCGCGGTACGTGGCAGTTCCCGACGCTCGTCGGCTGGAACGGCTACCCCGCGGGCCTCCGCGACAAGCTGAGCGCGGCCGACTTCGGCAGCGCCACCCTCGGCATCAAGGACGACCAGTTCAACTGGCACCTGTCCAGGGCCAAGCCGGCGAACATCCCGTTCGACCCGAACGCCTGAGAGCCGGTCCCGGCCCCCCTCCGTACGCGGACTCCGTACGCGGACGGGGGCCGCTGTCCGTCGTCGGCCACGGTGACCGGTCAGGCCGAACGCTCCCGCTGGGCGAGGAACGCGCCCACGGTGTCGCGGAAGCGGAGCGGATCGTCGAGCCACGGGTAGTGGCCGGCGGCCGGCTGGACGGCCCGTTCGGCCCGGGGGAACAACTCCGCCACGGCGGCGGCGACACGGGGGAGCGGACCGCTGTCCAGGGCCCCGGCGAGGACGAGCACCCGGGCATCCAGGGACGCCATGACCGCCCGGGCAGCGGCAGGGTCGAAGGCTCCGGCGGCGGCATACGCCTCCGCCGCCTCGGCGTTGCTCTGCTCGACCTCGGATGCCGCGTGTGCCTGTGCGGCCGCGTCCCAACGACCGTAGAAGAAGGGGCTGATCGCATCCCAATCGGCCTCGGTCGCCGAGCCCGCCCGGACGGCCTCCCAGGCGGCCTGAGCGGACGCGAACCACGGTTCGGCGCTGCGCAGGGCAGCGGCCTCCCGGCGGTGCTCCTCGGTGAAGTCGATGCCGAGAGCACGCGCACGGGCGGTGATCAGCGAGAGGGAGCGAACCCGCCGCGGGTGGCGCGCCGCATGGAGCAGCGCGAGATCACCGCCCGCGGAGTGCGCGAGGACATCGACCCGGCCGAGTCCGAGATGCACCCGGAGCCCCTCGATGTCCTCCACCTGGCGGTCGCAGCGGTAGGTCGCCGGGTCGTCGGGAAAGCCGGATGCGCCCGTGCCCCGCAGGTCGAGCAGGACGAGCCGGCGCTGCTTCGACAGCCCGCCGAGATCGCCCAGATAAGCGGAAGCGCGCATGGGTCCGCCCGGAATGCAGAGCAGCGGCTCACCCTCCCCCACGAGGTGATAGGCGAGTACGGTCCCGTCGGACGCGGTGAAGGCAGGCATGCGGCAACCCTCGTACGACGGGGACGATCACAGCAAGTGCATGGTCCCGACGACCGTTCGGCGGGGCACCGTTGACGGCGCGGGCCGCTCGCCCGCACGCTCAGCGAGTGAGCGCCATATGCAGCCGTAGCGTCAGGCCGGACTCGGCGGCCCGTACCTCGACGAGGTCGCAGAGGTGGTGGATCATCCAGAGCCCCCGGCCCCCGTTGGCCGAGGCGATGGACGGCCGGCGGCGGCCCGCCAGGGGGTTGGACAGCCGACCGCTGTCGCGGACCTCGGCCACGGCCGCGCCGCTGTCGTTCGTCCACAGGCGCAGCGTGCCGCTGCCGCCGCCATGAGCGATCGAGTTGGCGGTCGCCTCGCTGATGGCGAGGACGAAGTCGCTGCGTCGCCCGAAGTCGAGCGAGGTGCCGAGGGCCCATGTCTCGGCGTGTTCGCGTACGAGACCGAGCTGGCCGCGGCTGTAGGCGAGCGACGACGCTTCGGCCGGTTCCGGTAGCGGCTCGTCGCAGTCGGCGCAGACGACGGCGGGGTCGATGTAGGCGGGACTGGCCTGGTGGCTGCCGTCCTCGATCAGTGTCGGGTGGGTGCGGCGGGCGTCCGCGAGGATCGACTCACCGAGCCGTTCGACGTCGTAGGGACAGAGAATGGTGGCCGCGCGGCCGGCGAACGCCGTGTTGATGAGTGCCTCGTGCCGGGTCGCCTCGAGGACCTCCTCGTGGGAACGGGACGGCCAGATCGGCTCGCCGACGATCCGGGCGGACCGCCCGGCATGGCGGTCGGCGAAGCCCTGCAGGGCGGACAGGATGCGTCCGGGGTTGACGCCGAGGACGGTCATGTCCGTGAAGTCGACACCGCGTCCCGAATCGCCGATGCTGTCGCGCAGCGCGGCCAACTGCGGCCCGGGTACGGCCACGAGCACGGGTTCGTCCGCCTCCAGGGCCCGGGTGACGAAGCCGCCCACCTCCGCCACGTACTCGTCGAGACCGCGGTAGAAGAGGCCGGGGTGGACGAACGCTTCCGTCTGCGGTTCCGGGACAGTCTGCGTATCGCTCATGCTGCCACCTCCAGCACCGTGCACTCGTCGGGGAACAGTTCGGCCACACGTTGCAGCGAGGGCGGCGGCCACTGCAGCACGAGACGGCGGCCCTGACTCCTGAGGGTGCCTGCCGTCTCCACCAGTGCTCCCACCGCGTCCATGCCGAAGAACCGCGTCCCGGACAGGTCGAGATGAACCACGTTTCCGGGCATACGGGGCAGGGTGTCCAGGAGGGCCGTCAGGACGGTGCGGTTGTCCGTGTCGGCGTCGCCGCGCAGCCGCAGACCGGAGCTGTCGGTCAACGGGACTGCTGTCAGGGGCGCGTTCACCCCCGCGACTTCGGTGAGCGAGGGTGACAGATGGAGGTGATGGGCGGCGAGCAGGACGTCCGACGGCGTGTCACGCCGGTCGTAGAGACATATCCCGGTCAGCGGCAGATCCGCGTACACCTCTGCCTCGACCCGCAGTTCGTACTCCAGCAGTCGGTCGGCCCCCGGTGGCCGCCGGAGGTGCCAGTTCATCTCGCCGATCACCCGCAGTCCCGGATAGCCCTGGGCCACGGCTTCTCCGCACGCTTCGCGCAGCCCCGCCATCAGCAGGTCCGGATCGAAGGGGAGCCGCTCCAGGTAGCTCCGGTGGGTGTCCGTCACCCGCAGCTGCCCGCTGCTCAGCAGCGTGTCCACGTCCACGCCGTCGGAGCGGAGCAGGGAGGCGATCGCCGACGGCTCGGCCGTGTCCGCGAAGAAGTGGACCTGCTGCCTCTGCGCCAGTCCCTCGCGCACCGAGGCGGTCACTGTCGCGGCCCACTCCGCTCGACTGCGGTAGGCATGGCAGGCGTGGACGCCCCGTGGCGGGGCCGCTCGATCGCCGCTGACTGCAGGCACCGTTCCTCCTCGCGAGGCGGTGGTCCCCTGACGCCCCGTGCACCGCCCGAGGGTCGAGACTACAAGGCCGGAATCCGCCGCGCTGAGGATCCGCCCCGGAGAGTGACGGGAGGTGACCGCGGGGGTACCTGGTCTCGCGGTCGCCGCGCAGGTGTGTTCCGGATGCCAACCCTCGCGGAAGGGGCGAAAGGACCGTAAATTGATCGGTGGTGAGAGGTGAGCGGCGAGGCAGTGGACATGTGAGCACGTGATGCCATGAGACTCGACTACGCAGCGTTGTTCTTCGCGACGCCCAGTCCCTGTCTCGTGCTGGACCCGGACCTCGTCATCGTCGACGCGAACCGTGCCTATCTCCGGGCGACGGTCCGCACCAGGGACGACCTCGTCGACCGCTACGTCTTCGACGCTTTTCCCGACAACCCGAGAGACCCCGACGCGGACGGCGTGCCGAGCCTCGCCTCCTCACTCCGCCGAGTCCTGGAGACGGGTAAGCCGGACTCTCTGGCGCCGCAGCGCTACGACATACCGCTCGTGGACGCCCCCGGGCAGTTCGAGGAGCGGTGGTGGTCCACCACCAACACGCCTGTCTTCAGCCCCACAGGCGATGTCGCCTGGATCCTTCACCGGGTCGAGGATGTCACCGCGTTCCTCCAGGACGTTCGCGGGGACGGTTCCGGCAGACAGCGGGAAGCGGGAATGGAGGCCGAACTCTACGCCCGTTCCCGCGAGTTGCAGCGCGTCAACGAGGAACTGCGGCAGGCGCACGCCCGCGAGCGCCAGGTCGCGGTGGCCCTTCAGGAAGCGATGCTCCACGTGCCCGACCTGGACAAGCACACGGACATCGCCGTGCGCTATCGGCCTGCCGTCGGATCGCTCAATGTGTGCGGCGACTGGTACGACGTCGTCGACCTCGCGCAAGGCGTCTTCGTCCTCGCGGTGGGGGACGTGGTGGGGCACGGGCTGCAGGCGGCGACCGTGATGGGCATGCTGCGCAGCGCCCTGAGCGCCGCGGCGCGAGCCGCCGACGGACCCGCCAAGGCCCTCGAAGTCCTCGGCCTCTACGCCCGTTCCGTCGAGGGGGCCGTGGCCACCACCGCGGCCGTGGTGACCGTCGACACCGGCCGGTGCCTCATGACCTACAGCTGTGCCGGTCACCCGCCGCCCATCCTGATGCGCCCGGACGGCAGTTGGGAAGCGCTCGACCAGGCGACCGACCCCCCGCTGGGCGCGCGCCCCTCCCATGTCCCCCGCCCTCAGACGAGCCGCCCCTACACCCCCGGCGCCATGCTCGTCCTCTACACCGACGGACTGGTGGAGCGACGGGGCGAGGACATCGACGTCGGACTGGAGCGGCTCGCGGATGCCCTGTCCCACCACCGGGAACTCGGCGCGGAACGCCTGGCCGATGCCGTGCTGCGCGAACTCGACGTCAGCGGCGGCGCGGCCGACGACATCGCGCTGGTCATCGTCCGCCTGTGACCGCCCGGTCGGGCGCTGTCGGCTCCGGCTGCTGTCGATCACTCCTCGGGGGTCGGCGCAAGGAAGGCGGCGCATCCACGGGCCGCGCAACCGGGATTACCAGAGGCCGGCGGACGGCCGGAAGGCGCGCACCCGTGCCTGCTCCTGTCGAGCCCGGCCGGGAGCGGAATCGGCGAGGACGGCGCCGACCCTCACGGATCCCGGGTCAACTGGTGTGCCGAGCAACTGAGTTGTCGGGGAATACCCCCTGAGTCCGACCGGAATTGGATGCCGACATGTGATCAGCGGGAGATATGATCTTCACGCCGCATTCATCTCGCACTCACGTTTCATCCAAGCCCTGGGGGGGCCTCAGCCATGTCCGAAACGCCGCCGACCCTCGACCGCAGACGCCTGCTCCGCCTCGCTGCCGCGGGTGCCGCCGTCGCGGCAGGGGGGACCTTCGCCGGGCCCGCGTCCGTCGCGACGGCCGCTCCCGTCCCCACCCCGTTCCCCGGGATTCCGCGCTCCCTCGCCCTGAGCGTCCCGCGCGGAGTCGACGGGAGCGCGCCCCTGCCGCCACTGCCCGACCCGATCTCCGAGGGCCGGATCGCCAGGCCGAGCCGGAGCATCCCGTACGCCCCGGGTGCGCCCGACCCGCGGACGGTCACCGACGACGTCCCGACGGAGCTGCCGTTCGCCTTCAACCGGACCGGGTACACGATCGCCACCGATCTGCCCGACTACCTGCGGCCGTGGCGCGACCGCCCCACCACGTGGGCGAACGTCACCCCCAACTCGGAGCACGTCTATCTGGACTCCAAGGGCGTCGTGCAGTACCGGCCGGGCTGGAACGAGCCCGGCTACGACCAGCCCGTCACCCAGATCCAGTTCGGCCTGGGCTGCATCACCAGCTACCGCAACGAGCAGGACCCCGCCCGCAAGGCGCTCTTCCTGACGCGCGCCAAGGCGCAGGCGAACCGGCTGATCGAGAAGCGCGTCGAGAAGCGCGGTGCCTGGTACTTCCCGTACCCCTTCGACTTCACGCACGCGGCGCACAGCGGCGTCTCCTACCGTGCGCCGTGGTACTCCGGCATGGCGCAGGGTGAGGCCATCAGCCTCTTCATCCAGCTGTCCGAGCTGGACGGCCTCACCGCGGAGGAGCGGACGCTCTACCGCGCCGCGGCCGACGGCGCGTTCTCCTCACTGCTCCGCGCCGACGACGCGCAGCCGTGGGTGATCAACAAGAACGACTCGGGCTACCTGTGGATCCAGGAGTACCCGGGCGCGCAGCCGGGCACGGGTGACTACACCTACAACGGCATGATCTTCGCCATGTTCGGCCTGTGGGACTACTTCGTGGCCACCGGCAACGAGCTCGCCGCCCAGCTGTACGACGGCTCCGCCACCACCATGGCCCGCTACTTCCCGCTGCTGCGCAACACCCGCTGGCACTCGTACTACTGCCAGACCCACCGCATTCCCGCCCCCACCTACCACCAGCACCACATCAACCTGTTCCGCCAGCTGCACTGGCAGACGGGCAGCCCGGACTTCGCGCACCACCAGGACGTGCTGACGGACGACTTCCCGTCGCCGTACCTGCGCGACGGCTCCGCCATCGCCTTCGCGGCGGGCACCCACACGCTCTACCGCCTGGACACGGCCGCCGACGGCACCTGGGTCGCGGCCAAGGGCGACGCGCAGCTCGAGACGAAGAAGGTCACCTTCGCCCGGGCGACCCAGGCGCCCGCGGCGATGAGGCGCCGTATCGAGGACCGCGGCATCTACTACCGGATCGGCGCGGGCGCGTACGCCGACTGGTGGGTCGGCGAGGTGTGGCCGAACTCGTTCCTGCGCGGCGAGTACCTCACCACCGTCTTCCGCCCCCAGCGCACACTCACCTTCCCCGGCGGCAACCAGCCGGTCGAGGTCTACCGGTTCACCGAGGACGGAACGGCGGCGAGCATCAAGACGGTCGCGTTCGCCAACCCGTCCAACGCGCCCTTCGACCGCCGGGCGATCGTCAACGGCCGGCCGATGTGCCAGATCACCGCGGGCACGCTGACCGGCTACTGGGTCGCGGCGAACCAGATCACGACGGACGGGCACTGACACTCGGCCGGTGGTGGCTCGCCCCCTGGGAGCGCGCCACCACCGGTGGCCGGCGCGAGCGCATGCCGCAGGATCGGTCCTCGAGCAGGCCGGCCGAGCGTACGTTCCGTGAGCTTTCGTGCCGGGCCTGGCCTTCACCGGACCGGTGTGCAGGGGTTCTGCGGGCCAGGACCGTGCGTGACAAAATGGGAGGGAGCCCAGGCAGTAGAGCCAGAGGGAGCTCGGAATGGAATCTTCCGAAGCGTCTGGTATGCAGTTCGGCATCTTCACGGTCGGTGATGTCACGGCCGACCCCACGACAGGTCTCACCCCTGCCGAGTCGGAGCGTATCCAGGCCACCGTCGCGATCGCGCGGAAGGCCGAGGAGGTCGGACTCGACGTCTTCGCCACGGGCGAGCACCACAACCCGCCGTTCGTCCCGTCCTCGCCGACGACGCTGCTCGGCTACATCGCCGGGCAGACCGAACGCATCATTCTCTCGACCTCGACCACCTTGATCACGACCAACGATCCGGTGAAGATCGCCGAGGACTTCAGTGTGCTCCAGCATCTGTCCGGCGGCCGCACCGACGTCATGCTGGGACGAGGGAACACCGGGCCGGTCTATCCGTGGTTCGGGCAGGACATCCGCAAGGCCATCCCGCTGACCGTGGAGCACTACGGTCTGCTGCGCCGTCTCTGGCGCGAGGAGGTGGTCGACTGGGAAGGCGAGCTGCGCAGTTCGCTGCAGGGCTTCACCCTTGCTCCGCAACCCCTGGACGGTGTCCCGCCCTTCGTGTGGCACGCGTCGATCCGCACTCAGGAAGTGGCCGAGCTGGCGGCCTACTTCGGTGACGGGTTCTTCGCCAACCACATCTTCTGGCCCGCCTCCCACACGCGGTCGATGGTGGAGCTGTACCGCCGCCGGTTCGCCCACTACGGCCACGGCCGGCCCGAGCAGGCCATCGTGGGTCTGGGCGGGCAGGTCTTCATGCGGCGCAACAGCCAGGACGCGGTCGACGAGTTCCGGCCCTACTTCGACAACGCGCCGGTCTACGGGCACGGCCCGTCGCTGGAGGACTTCACCTCGATGACGCCGCTGACGGTCGGATCACCGGCCCAGGTGATCGAGAAGACGCTGGGTTTTCGTGAGTACGTCGGCGACTACCAGCGTCAGCTCTTCCTCGTCGACCACGCCGGTCTCCCGCTCAAGACGGTGCTCGAACAGCTCGACCTCCTCGGCGAGGAGGTGGTGCCGGTACTCCGCAAGGAGTTCGCGGTCGGCCGGCCGGCGGATGTCCCGGCAGCACCGACGCACGAGTCCCTGCTGCGCGCCCGTCGGAGCGAAGAGAGCCGGCAGTCCGAGGACGAACCCGAGAACGAGATGCAAGAGGATCCGGATACGCGATGAAACTAGCCATCATCTCCGGCGGTCTGCGTGAGCCGTCGTCGACCCGACTCCTCGCCGACCGGTTGGTCACAGCGCTGAGTGGTGAAGTCGAGAAGTCCGGCGACCATGTCGACGCGTCGTTCGTGGAACTCCGCCGGCTGGGCCACCCCATCATGGACGCGATGCTGACCGGGTTCGCGGGGGAGTCCCTGGAGTCGGCCTTTGCCAGGGTCGCGGAGGCGGACGGCGTCATCGCCGTCACGCCCGCGTTCAACGCCTCCTTCGGCGGGCTGTTCAAGTCCTTCTTCGACGTACTGCCGGAAGACACCCTCGCCGACATGCCTGTCCTCATCGGCGCGACCGGCGGGACCGAGAGGCACTCCCTCGTTCTCGAACACGCTCTGCGGCCGATGTTCTCCTATCTGCACGCGATCGTGTCCCCCCGCGCGGTCTACGCGGCCACCAGTGATTTCGGTTCCCAGACGGGCGCCGCCCTCGGGGAACGCATCACCGCCGCCGCGGCCGACTTCGCCCGTCTCCTGCGTGCCTGCGGTCCGCGGGCACGACGGGAGGTGGCCGACGAAGACCTCGCGTCCATGCAACAGCTGCTGGGCGGTGCGGTCGCGGGCCCCTAGACCGAGCCCGGGGCCGGCTCGATTACACAGCAGCGGGCGTCCACCAGGTGAAGGGCTGATCCATGCGCAGCGAAGATCTTCCAGCCCCCGAGACGGGGTTCGTCCTCACACACTTCCTCACCGTGGCGGACGTCCCACGAGCGCGTGCGTTCTACACCGACGTCCTCGGTGGCGAGGTCGTGCTCGAGGAGAACCCGTGCATCGTCAAACTCGCGAACAGCTGGCTCCTGATGAACCCCGGCGGCGGGCCGACTCCCGACAAACCCGACGTCACCCTGCATCCGCCGAACGATCCGACGACGGCCACGAGCTTCCTCAACATCCGCGTGGCCGACATCGAGAGCGTCTATCGCGAATGGAGCGCCAAGGGTGCCGAGTTCCTGACCCCGCCGATCGACAGGAAAGCCGAGATCCGGTGTTACGTCCGCGACCCGGACGGCTATCTCATCGAGGTCGGGCAGTCCACGGGGCTGCTGAAGGGGATTCTCGCCGACCCGCCGGCCGGTGAGGACTGACCGGCCGGATCCGCACATGACGGTCCCGGTCCGCGCCGACGCGTACGACGCTGTGTTTGACATGGCGCTGCCGGCCCCGGCCTGAGCGGCACCAGTAAGGTCTGCGGGATGACCGCGACGCCTTCGGACTTCTTGCTCCGTGCCCTCGATGCCCCGGGGGAGCCGCCTCTGAGGCCGCTGCCGCCCGTCGTGACGGAACTTCTGCGTTCACTGGGGGCCCCGCCCCGTCTCGCGGCGCACCTGCGCGCGGTCCACGATGTCGCCGTCGACCTGACCGATTGGGTGCGGGACCGCTACCCGGACCTCGCCGTCGACCGTGACGCCGTTCTCTTCGGCGCGGCGACCCATGACGTGGGCAAGACGCTGCACCCCGAGGAGCTCGCCGGGCCCGGCTCGGCGCACGAGGCGGCCGGTCGCGACCTGCTGCTGGACCGCGGCTTCGAGCCGGCCCTTGCCCGCTTCGCCGCCACGCACGCGAGCTGGGACGACCCCGCCGTGACGATCGAGGACCTTCTGGTCAGCGCGGCCGACAAGGTGTGGAAGGACAAGCGGGTCCCCGAGCTCGAGGACAAGCTGGTCCGGGCGCTGGCCGGGGCGACGGGGCGGGAGCCCTGGGAGGAGTACCTCGCGCTCGACGACGTGCTGTCCGGGCTCGGCGCGGATGCCGGGCGTCGCCTGACCTTCCAATCGGCGTTTCCGGTCCATCCGTGACGCGGGGCGGTCGGCGGCCCGCGGTCGTGGAGCGGCCCGACGGCTCAGTTCGCCCGGCTGCCCACCGATCCAGTGGCCCCGCTCGGGGGCGATGCCTACCGCGTGCCGCGCAGCCGGACCGTGACGAGGAGACCGCCGGCGGGCCGGGGGACGAGGTCGAGTGTTCCGTCGTGGGCGCGGATGACGCTGTCCACGATGGCCAGGCCCAGGCCGACGCCCGCGTGCTCGTCGGTGCGTACGCGCTCCGCGCCGCGCTGGAAGGGTTCGGTCAGGGTCGGTACCAGTGCCGGTGGGAGCCGGCGCCCCGTGTTCTCGACCCGCAGCACGCTCGTGTCGCCGTCCGCCTCGGTGCGGACCGTCACGGTGCCGCCGGCGGGGAGGTTGTGGACGACGGCGTTCTGGACGAGGTTCATCACCATCCGCAGCAGAAGCTCCGCGGAGCCGCTGGTGAGGGCCGCGGCACCGGTGACATCGAGCGAGATCCGGCGCTGTTCGGCGAGGGGCAGCAGCGTCTCGGCGGCTTCCTCGGCGATGAGGGAGAGGTCCACGCTCTCGCGGGCGACGTTCCCTCCGTCGCCGCGGCTGAGCAGCAGGAGCGCCTCGGTGAGGTCGATCGCCCGCGTATTGACCTCGTGCAGGCGCTCGATGACCTCATCCCGGTGCCGCGTGGGGTCCTTGCGGGCGACGTCGAGGAGCGTCCGTGAGATCGCCAGCGGCGTGCGCAGTTCGTGGGAGGCGTTCGCGGCGAACCTCTGCTGCTCCGCGACGTGGGACTCGAGTTGGCGGAGCATCGAGTCGAACGCGTCAGAGAGCTCACGGAATTCGTCCTGGCGGCCCCGCATGCGAATCCGGTGGGAAAGTGATCCTGCCCCGGC
The DNA here is from genome assembly GCF_042714725.1 of Streptomyces sp. NPDC058685. Taxonomy (NCBI): domain Bacteria; kingdom Bacillati; phylum Actinomycetota; class Actinomycetes; order Kitasatosporales; family Streptomycetaceae; genus Streptomyces; species Streptomyces sp. NPDC058685. The sequence continues at coordinate 17,455 of NZ_JBHXSL010000022.1, read as the reverse complement.
CGTCCGTGCCGCAGCCGTGATCTGTGTGAGGGGTGCGAGCATCCGGCCGGCGAGGATCCATCCGCCCAGAAGGCCGAACACGAGCAGGAGGACCATCGCCGCGGCAGCGGCGGGAGCGAACATGCGCACCAAGAGATAGCGGTTGGGCGAGATCCCGAGCAGCCCCTGGGAGTTGTCGGGTACGTAGCGCAGCAGGAACACCCACACCACGGCCAGCAGGAGAGCGCCCGCGACGGCGAGGAACCCGGCGTAGCTGAGGGTGAGTTTCCATCGGGCGCTGAGCCCTGTGCGTCTATCCACGCGCATGGCCGGGGGTGGTGGCGTCCCTGCCGCGGGCGATGTCGGTTCCGGGGCCCGTACCGGTGTCGATCCGGTACCCGACGCCGGGCACCGTGGCGATGATCCATGGTTCGCCGAGCCGTTTGCGCAGCGCGGAGACGGTGATGCGCACGGCGTTGGTGAGGGGGTCCGCGTTCTCGTCCCAGGCCCGTTCCAGCAGATCTTCGGCGCTGACGACCCCGCCCTCGGCGGCGACGAGGACCTCGAGCACGGCGAACTGTTTGCGGGTGAGCGCGACATGGAGTCCGTCGCGGAAGACCTCCCGGCGGAAGGGGTCGAGCCGCAGGCCCGCGATCTCCCGGACCGGGGGCCGGGCGTACGCGCGTCTGCGGTCGAGGGCCCTCAGCCGCAGGACGAGCTCCCGCAGCTCGAACGGTTTGGTGAGGTAGTCGTCGGCTCCGAGTCCGAACCCGGAGGCCTTGTCGTCGATCCGGTCGGCAGCGGTGAGCATCAGGATCGGGATGCCGCTGCCGGAGGCGACGATGTGCCGGGCGACCTCGTCGCCGGAGGGGCCGGGGATGTCGCGGTCGAGAACCGCGAGATCGTAGGAGTTGACGCCGAGCAGCGCCAGGGCGGAGTCGCCGTCGCCGGCGATGTCGGCGGCGATGGCCTCCAGCCGGAGACCGTCACGGACGGCTTCAGCCAGGTAGGGCTCGTCCTCCACGATCAGTACGCGCATGTCCGAAGCGTAAGCAGAAGGCTGTATCGCCGAGGTATGCGAGGACCCGGGCCCACCGGACCGATGACTCAGCCCGCCGGGGTCATCACGGGCCGGGGCGGGTCCGACGGCGCTTCCTCCGCAGTGCGCCACCAGCGGCGCGACGCCAGGGCGGCCAGCACGGCGCCGGCGGCATTGACCAGGACGTCGTCGACGGAGGACACCCGGTCCAGCCGCAGGACGTACTGCGCGGTTTCGACGAGGACCGAGCAGGCCGCCCCGAGCGCCAGGATTCGTGGCACGGACGCCGGCGCCGCGAACCGCATCGGGGCGAAGAACCCCAGCGACGCGAAGACCAGCAGGTTGCCGGCGATCCCGACGGATCCCATCGTGGCCAGGTCGCGCAGCGGCACCAGGCTCACCCGGGCGGGGGCGTCGCCCGCCCCGCCGCCCGGCATCATGGTCAGCCACAGGAACGGCACCGTCCCGTGGACCATGCCCACCTCGGCCAGCGACATCCGCCAGGCCGAGGCGACTCCCGCGTCCCGCCGGCGGTGCGCGAGAGCCCACACCACCAGTGCGGCCAACGGCAGTGCGACCAGCGTCATGAGCACCACACCGTTGAAGGTGTCGAAGCAGCCGTGCCAGCGTCCGGACATGCACATCGGAGCGGACATCATGAGCGGCCGCCACAGGACGTACAGGACGCCGGCCAGGGCGAGGACCGCCAGGCCGATGAGCACGATCCCGCGCGCGCGGCGGGCCGGTGCGGACAGGGAAGCGTTGTGGTTCATACCCTCATGGGAGACGGAGGGCCGTTGCGGTGGCGTATGCGGTTTTCGATACGCCCACGACATGACGCCCACGACATGACGCCCACGACAAGCGGGCCCTCTCGGAACAGGAGGCCGCCGGACGAGGCGTTCTCGGGCTCAGGGCCCATGAGTCGGCCGCTCCGACGACGCGCACAGCGCTGGTCTAAGCTCTGCGGATGACCTTGGAATGGGAGCAGGCAATCGTCCACTCGGTAGACCCGGTGGCGTTGGGGCAGTGGTGGGCCGAGGCTCTGGGCTGGGTTGTGGTCCACTCCTCCGATGACGAGTTCGAGATCCGCCCGGCGCCGGATCGCCTGCCGGGGCTGGACTTTGTCCGGGTGGATGAGGCCAAGTCGGCGAAGAGCCGACTGCATCTCGACTTCAGGCCCGACGACCAGGCCGCCGAGGTGGCGCGACTTGTGGCCCATGGCGCACAGCATGTCGACATCGGCCAGGGTGAGCAGTCGTGGGTTGTCCTGGCGGACCCCGAGGGCAACGAGTTCTGTGTCCTCGGACAGCGGCGGCAGTGAGCCGGCTGTCTCAACTCCGCATGCACGCCGGCCAGTCGGCGTGCTCCGAGGCCCAAGGTCTGTCCGGCAGGATGCGCCGGACAGGCCCTGGTCCTCGAGCAGGGCTCAGCGCTTCAGCGTGAAGGTGAAGTCGCCGGAGAGCCTGCCGCCCAGCCGGACCGCCGACACGAGCTTCCCCTCCGTGATCAGCCTCTCCACCTCGGCCCGCGGAAGACCGCACCCTTCGGCGATCAGCCGCACCGGCCGGACGGGGATCCTGGCCGCGAAGCGGACCGAGATGTCGATCACCTCGCGGTCCAGATGATCCGATCCGCCGGTGTCGAGGCGCCAGGCGTTGTCCCAGTCGAGGGCGATGCGGTTGCGGCGCAGTACGAGCGGATCCTGAAGCAGTTCGGCTGTCAGACCGGGGTCGTTGTCGTGCAACCGGTCCAACAGCTCAGGCCGTACGGAGCGCACACTCACCCGCTCCAGGACCGTGAGCTTCGCCGTGTCCCCGCAAGCGGTGCAGAGCACGAGGAGCCAGGCGTCGATCATCTTGTGGTTCGCGTTGACGCGGAATTTCCCGCTCGCCCGGAAGCGCGGGGACGCGCACGCGTGGCATCGGCGGAGGACGAGCGGCAGGCAGGTGGGCGTGACCACCCAGTTGTTGAGCACAGAAGTACACCGGTTTCAGTGAGAAGTCCGCAGCAAAAAGGAGCGCGGCGCACAGGTGCGACGCGCGACGATTCAGCGCTCGGGAGGTCTCACAGGGTGTACAACGGCACGTCCTTGCCCAGACGACTTGGTTCGGCAGCACGGTAGTGGCGCGCGGTTGTGCCGCTCCACCGGTTTTCCGGCCCGACGGTTCGAGCCGGGCGGGGCTCATCGTCCCCGGCCGCCCCCCGACCCCCTGCTCACCGGGAACGGGATGCCTTCCGGATCGGGGCCGGTCAGCACCGCGTTGCGCGCGGTCTCCCGCTGATGGAGCACCTGCCGCGGGTCGTTGACCGTGATCTGATGCGATGCGATGCGATGCCAGGCGAGGCGATGCGATGCCAGGCGAGGCGAGGCGAGGCGAGGCGAGGCGATCGGCGAACAGCGATGACGCGACCCCGGGGCGATCGCGTCGGTCTCCTGGGGTCGGGTACCCGGGCCGACGCGGACGATCCGGCGTCCGACCCGCGTGTTTCCCCGCGGTGGCGAGGGCGCAGGGTAGTCCGTATGACCACACCCGCTGAGTTGTTCCGCTCCTTCGCCCGCACCCGTGCTTCGCTCGACGGCACGCAGGTGACCTTCTGGTGGTCCGGCGACGTCTACTCCTGGGCTCCTGACGAGCCCTACCGGCGTGTCTTCGGCTTCGAAGGGCTCAACGTCGCCCGTCTGGTCCAGGACCCCGATGCCGGACCGGACGCCTACCAACTGCTCACCCGCGAGGCCGCCTTCTACCTGGACCCCGCGACCCGCGAGATCCTGGAGACCTGGGAGGACCTGCCGGTCGTGCACGTCTGGAACGATCCGGCCAATCAGCGGTGGCGACCTTTCCCGATTCCGACGACCGAGCTCGGCGGGCAGGTCTGCTTCAGTCTGGAGATCCCGCTCGCCTACCCCTCGCCGCTGCCGGTGGCCCAGTACCCCGTCCACTCGGCCGGCGACACCTACAAGGCCCTGGAGCTCTTCCAGTTCTTCGCCGACCGCGCCGACCTGGCCGGCCCGGAGCCCAGCGTGCCGGCCACCATGTCGTGGAGCCGCATGTCCCCCTGGCTCCCCTGGATGGCCCGCGGGCAGCGGCCGGGCGGCCTCACCTTCCACTGCCGGGGCCGCAAGCTCGGCTCGTACGCGGAGGTCCCCGAGCGCACCCGTGCCTACATCGCCGACCGTCACCCGGAGTTCGCCGAGGCACCGGAGAAGTGGAGCGAGCCGAACGAGACGAGCTGGACGTACTTCCGCAAGCTCAACCCGCCGCAGTAGCGGGCCGGCCACCTCGCAGCCGGCGGCTTGCACACCCGTCGTGGCGGGCCGCGCTACCAGCCACGCCGGCGGCCGGCCGAATGGGGAGACCGGAGCCGGTCCACCAGGGCGCGGCGCAGCTCGCGGTCCTCGTCCGTCTCGACGGCCATGTCGAGTTGGACGATGTCCACCCCTGCCGACCGCAGTACGCCGATGCGTTCGGCCACACTGTCCGGGGAGCCGACGAAGGCGGCGGCGAGGGACCGGCGGATGCAGGCCACCACCTGCTCGGGTCCGCGTGCCGGGTCGGACCGGCCGCGTTCGCGGTCCCGGTCCGGCTGGACCGCCTCCGTCCAGCGCGCCGAGTCCGGGCCGGCGGTGAGGCGCAGCGCGTCCCGGGTGATCCGCCGCGCCCGTGCGGCGGCCTCCTCGTCGCCGGGACCGAGCACGAGAGTGATGTGCCGCCAGATGCGCAGCGTCCGGCCGTGCTCAGCCGCAGCGGACCGGACCTCCGCGATACGGCGGCGCGTGGCCGGCACCGGAAGCGTTGCGATCGCGTACGCCTCGGCGTGCCGGGCCGCGAGGTCGAGCCCTTCCGGCGAAGAGCCGCCGAACGACAGCAGTTCGGCGCGCGGCTCGGGGCGCAGTCCTGACAGGGCATCCCGGACCGAGTAGAACTCGCCCTCGTGGTCGAAGCTCTGTCGCTCCGTCAGAGAGCGCCGGAAGACCTCCAGATACTCTCCTGCCCGCCGGTAGCGATCGGACTTCCCCAACGGGTCGCCGTCGCGCAGGACGTCCGCGTCGCTCGACCCGACGATCACATGGGCCGCCGCGCGACCACCGGAGAGTCTGTCCGGCGTGGCGAGCGACCGGGCCGCCGCGGTCGGCGCCGTGGTTCCCGCCCGGTGGGCCACGGCGACACGCAACCGGCTGGTGGCCGCGAGCGCCCACGCGGCCACCAGCCAGGGGTGCGGGCCACGAACTGGGGGAGAACGAGGAGGACGGCCTGGACAGCGCCCTCGTGGTGCAGTCCTACGAGATCCGGTTCACGTCCCCCGAGCGCAGGGCAGCGGTGCGGGCCGCGGCGTCCGGGAGCGACTTGATCACCAGCTTGTCGAGCTTGGGCGCTCCCCGCCGGTAGCGCTTGTTGCCGGCCAGTTCGATCTGCAGGCCCTCCTTCTGCGAGACGAAGGTGAACGGGCCTGTGCCGACGGGCTTTCATCCTGTGACCGCAGGTCACAGGCAGGAAGCCCGGGGGAACGAGAACGCGATGACCGGCGGCGGCGCGTCGGGGCACTCGGCGCCGGCCGCGTGGGACGCGTCTCGGGGCGGGCGGCACCTGTCGCGGCTGCGGAAGCTCTCGCTCAGTGCGTGGCCGCCGGAGCCAGGTGCCCGCCCAGCCGGCGCCGGGAGGGCGTGAGCGCCGGGCGCAGGTCCGGGGAGAGGCCGAGGGAGGCGCGCAGGGCATTCGCCTCGTGACGGGCCCGCTCGCCGGGGCCGTCCTCCTCGTGGATGTCGGCGAGGACATCGAGCGTACGGGCGGTCCAGTACGGGGAATCGAGCCGCCGCCAGATCGCCAGCGACTGCCGGGCGCTTTCCATGGCCGCGGGCCGGCGTCCCGCGTGCAGGTGCAGATCGGCCAGCGCCCGCAGGGTGATGGCCTCACCGAAGCGTTCGCCGAACCGGCGGTACGCGGCCAGGCATCCGTCGAGGATGCCCTCGGCGCGTTCCGTGTCACCGTGCACGTCGGTGAGGTGGCCGAGCCATTGGAGGACGTGCACCTCGCCGACGTGGTTTCCCTGCCCGGTGGCGATCCGGTGGGCCGTCTCCAGCCGTTCCCGGGCGGCGGCGAGCCGGCCGACGGCGAGTTCGACGAGGCCGAGGCAGCGCTGTGCCGAGAACTCGCCCCGGCGATAGCCCGCGGTGCGCGAGAGCATGAGCGAGCGGCCGAAGGCGATGCGGGCCGCGGCGGTCTCGCCCCGTTCCAGATGTACGGTGCCGAGTGCGCACAGCGCGTAGGCCTCGGCGTGCCCGTTGCCCGTCTCCCGCGCGGCGGATATCCCCTGTTCCAGCCGGCAGGCGGCCTCCCGGTACCGGCCGCGCAGCCGCAGCAGGACACCGAGGCCCACGGCCGCTGCCGCCTCGCCCGGGTCGGGCCGCCCGCGCAGGGCGTAGGCGTCCAGCGACCGCTGGAAGCTGGTGATGGCCTCGCTGTAGCGGTCCTGGGCGGTGTTGAGTTCACCGAGGCCCCGGTGCATGACTGCTTCGCCGAGCCGGTCGCCCGCCGCGTGTGCGGCCGCCAGCGCTGTCTCGTGGGTGTCGCGCCAGTCGTTGAAGTGCGCGGCCGACTCGAAGGAGTCGGCGAGTGCGGCGGCGAGCCGCCACGCCGTGCCGGGCTCGGCCTGGCGCACCAGCGCACAGACCGTGGTGCGTTCCGCGCTCAGCCAGGCGAGCGGCCCGGCCGGCAGACGGTCGGCGGCGGGCGGGTGCCAGGTGGCCGGCAGTGTCGGCACGGGGCCCGCGAAGCCGGAGGCGAGGGCCCGGTCGGCGCGCTGCGCGAGATGCAGATAGGCGGTGCAGACCCGGGCGAGCGCGGCGTTCTGTTCGTGCGGCGGCTCGTGCACGGCGGCCTGCTCCTGCGCACACAGCTGTACGAGGTTGTGCATACGGAAGCGGGGTTCGCCGGTGGCGTCGGGCGCGGCGACGTCCAGCAGCCGGTTGTCGACGAGGCGGTCCAGGGCGCGTTCCGCCTCCGCGGGCCCGCAGTCGAGGAGCGCGCCGAGGACCCAGCCGGGAACGGTGGGGGCGGAGAGCAGGCCGAGCAGTCGGAAGGCGCGCTCCGCGCTCGGTTCGAGGGCCGCGTAGCTCAGCGAGACACTGGCCCGTACCGCCAGATCTCCGGCGATCAGCTCGTCCAGGCGCCGCCGTTCGTCCGCGAGGGCGTCCGCGATGCGGCCGGCGGACAGATGGGAGCGGGTGGCCAGCCGTGCTCCGACGATACGCAGCGCGAGGGGCAGGTTCCCGCACTGGCGGACGATGCGCGCGGCGGCTTCGGGGGAGCGCCGGGTGCGGTCGTCGCCGACCGCGCGGGCCAGGAGGGTGTGCGCCTCGGCGTCGGGAAGCAGCCCGAGGTCGAGGCGGCGGGCGCCTTCCAGGCCCGCCAGTGCGCTGCGGCTGGTGGCGAGGACGGCACTGTCGTCGGTGCCGGGCAGCAGGGGGCGCACCTGCCGTTCGCTGTGGGCGTTGTCGAGGACGACGAGGACGCGGCGGTCGGCGAGTTCGGCCCGGTAGCGGCGGGACCGTTCCTCGAGCCCGTCGGGGATGGCGCCGCCGCTCACCCCGAGAGTGCGCAGCAGTGAGAAGAGGATGTCGCCGGGCTCGGCCGGATGCTGTGCGGAGGTGCGCAGATCGGCGTACAGCTGGCCGTCGGGGAACGCGTCGCGCAACAGATGCGCGGCGTGCACCGCGAACGCGCTCTTGCCGGCCCCGGCGACACCCGTGACGACGACGATGCGCGGCGCCCCCGCGGCCGGTCCGCCGAGCAGGCCGAGCGCCTGGTCGAGGTGCGTCTGCCGGCCGACGAAGTCCGGGACGGTGGGCGGCAGTTGGCAGACCGGCTTGGCGGCCCGGGGTTCGGTGTCGTCGAGTACGGCCCTCAGCGCCTCCTGGAGCCCCGCACCCGGGGCGACGCCCAGTTCCTCGTGCAGGAGGCGCCGCGCCGAGGCGAACGCGTGCAGGGCGTCCGACCGGCGTCCCGAGCGATGCAGGGCGATCATCAACGTGGCCCACAGTGACTCGTGCAGGGGCTGTTCCGCGAGCAGGGCGCCCAGTTCGGCTGCCACCTCACCGTGCATGCCCGCGGCGAGTTTCGCTTCGGCGAGAGCCTGGCGGGCCGTGAGCCGGCACTCCTCCAGCCGCGCGGATTCGGCCAGCACCGACGGGGTGGGCAGGACGTCGCCGAGGGCCCGACCACGCCACAGCTCCAGGGCTTCGGACAGGACGCGCACAGCCTCCTCCGCCTGCCCGTCGGCCAGGGCGGCGCGACCGGCGGTTGTGAGGGCGGCGAACCGCTCCGCGTCCGACTCGCCGGCGCGCAGGGAGAGTTCATAGCCCCCGGAACGGGTGAGCAGTCTGCCCTGCGCCGTGCCGAGAACCTTCCGGAGCCGGTGCACGTACACCTGGAGGGACTTCGCCGCCGAGCTCGGGACCTGATCGCCCCACAGCTCGTGGATCAGGGAATCGGCGGAGACGAAGTGGTTGGCGTCGATGAGCAGAAGTCCCAGGACCGCACGCTGTTTCGCCGCGTTCACGGACGTCCACCGCGTGCCGTCGAAGACTTCCAGCCGCCCGAGGATTCGGTAGCGCATCACACCGCCCAGGTCGCGCTCGGATCGTGCGGCCGTGGCCCGGGACTGCCTGCCAGTGGCCGATGTGAGCATGCCAAGCCGCGCTACCGTCGCGCAACCACCGTGCTACTACCGCCCGGTAGACACAGATCTCCACTTCCGGGAACCGGACAGGAGACCGCTGATGGAACCGCGTTCAGTCAGGTGCCGACGTCTGTGGTCGGTGGCAGCGACGCTCCTGGCCCTGGTGGGCGGGGCGGCCGTGGCGCCCGCCGGAGCCGATCCGGTGAACAGCGGTACGCGTACGGTGGGTTACCACGGCTACGAGATCGAGGTACCGGCGAGCTGGCAGGTCGTCGACCTCACGGAGCGGCCCGACGCGTGCATCCGCTTCGACCGCCCCACGGTCTACCTCGGCCGCCCCGGCGCGCGCAGCAGCTGCCCGGCGCACCTCGTGGGGCGAACCGCCGGCCTGCTCGTCGAACCGCTCGACGCCTCCTCCGCGCAGCGGATCACCGGCGCGACGGCGCGTGCGGTCAGGGGCACGGCCGTGGCCACGACGCCGGTGTCCCGCAATGCCGAGATCAAGGTCGCCGTCGAGGACGCCGGAGTGCTCGTCACCACGGCCCACACACCCGAGACCGAGCCGGCCGTACGCCGTGTCCTCGACTCCGCGACGCTGGCCCCCGGAGCCGAGCGAACCCCGGTGCCGAACCGCGCCGACGCCGCACCCCTGGCCGCCGCCGGACCCCAGCCCGGCACCTTCGCCGGCAAGGGTTTCGACGCCTGCGCCGCGCCCTCCGCCGCCACCATGAACGCCTGGTACGCGAGTTCCCCCTACCGCGCCGTCGGCGTCTACATCAGCGGAGCGACCCGGGCCTGCGGTCAGCCCAACCTCACGGCGAACTGGGTGACGGACCAGACCGCCAGGGGATGGCGGCTCATGCCCATCGACGTCGGGAAACAGGCCCCGTGTTCCACCTTCTCCAACAAGATGTCCACCACGCCGGCCACCGCCCGGTCCCAGGGAGCCACCGCGGCCGACGCCTCCGTGGCCGCCGCGCAGTCGCTCGGCATCCCCGCGGGCAGCGCCCTCTACAGCGACATCGAGGGCTATCCGTCCACCGCCTCGTGCAAGGCGTCCGTGCTGTCCTACCTGTCCGGCTGGACCGATGCGCTGCACGCCCGGGGATACCTCTCCGGCCTCTACTCCAGTGCCTCGTCGGGCATCCGGGACGCGGCCACCGAGTACGACAACAGCGCCTACAGCCGCGTCGACCACATCTGGTACGCCTGGTGGAACAACGCCGCCGACACCAACACCGGCACGTACGTCCCCGCCGGCTCCTGGGCCGACCATCAGCGCATCCACCAGTACGCGGGCGATGTATCCGAGACCTGGGGCGGCGTCACCGTCAGCATCGACCGCAACTATCTCGACGTGCGGACGGCCACGACGTCACCCACCGGCTGTGCCACCACCAACCTCAGCTTCACCGCGTATCCGACACTGACGTCCGGCTCCACGGGCAGCCCGGTCAGGGCGGCCCAATGTCTGCTCAGGAGCGCCGGACACGACCCGGGCGCGGGCACACCCACGGGTACCTACGACGCGGGCACGTCGGCCGCCGTCCGCTCCTTCCAGACCGCCCGCGGGCTCCCCGGCGACGGCATCACCGGGCCGAAGACCTGGACGGCCCTGCTCTCCCGGGGCTCCACCCCGCTCATCCGCACCGGATCGACGGGAGAAGCCGTGACGCGGATCCAGCGCGCCCTCACCGCGGCGCTCGGCCGCACGGTCGGCATCGACGGTGCGTTCGGCGCGGGTACGGAAGCGGCCGTCCGCGACTACCAGTCCTCCCGTGGGCTCTCCGCGGACGGCATCGCCGGCCCGGCCACCTGGTCGGCACTCCAGTCAGGGAAGTAGGGACACGCCATGCAGCCCACATTCACGGCGCGCGGCATCCGGCACGGGCTCCGCGTCCACGGCCGACTCCCCTGGCGCGCCTGGCTGTTCATCGCCGCCGCCGTCCTCCTTCTGACCGGTGTCGGCGTCCCGGCCCAGGCATTCCCCCAGGCATTCACCCCGACACAGAGCGCGGGCAACCGAGGAGCCGACGTCGTCGCCCTTCAGCACCTGCTGACCGCGCACGGCCGGAGCGAGACCGCCGACGGGATCTTCGGCTCCGGGACCGCCGGATCCGTCCGGGCCTTCCAGAGCGCCGAGGGTCTGGGCGTCGACGGGATCGTCGGCCCCGCCACCTGGGCGCGGCTGTTCGTCACCGTACGGGCCGGCGACACCGGACCCGCGGTCAAGGGCGTGCAGTCCCTGCTCAACGCCAAACGCAGCGCCGGGCTGTCCGTCGACGGGAGCTTCACCGCCGCGACCACCGCCGCCGTCAAGGCATTCCAGACCCACGCAGGACTCACCGCCGACGGCATCGTCGGGCCGGACACCTGGAAGAACCTTCTGTGGCACTACGAGTACGCAGCCTTCGGCTCCGGCAGCGGGCTCTGCGACGTCGATCCGGACGGCAACACCACAGCCAACTGGGCCACGGGCGCGGCCGTCGCCCAACTCGAAGCCGCGGCAGCCTCCTTCGCCGCCACCGGCAACGGCAGGGGCCCGTGGGTGACGCCGGCTTCGAACACGGGGGAGCCATCAACGGACACGCCAGCCACCGCGTCGGCCTCGACATCGACCTCTGGCCGGTGCGCACCGACTCGGCCCAGTGCACCACCGGCTCCCGCATCACCTGGCAGTCCGCCACGTACGACCGGGCCGCCACCCGCAGCCTCGTCCAAGCCCTCCGCGCCGCCGCCCCCGGCCACGTCGCGCTCGTCTTCTTCAACGACCCGCAGCTCATCTCCGAGGGACTGACCACGCAGTACGCCGGACACGACAACCATCTGCACATCCGGTACTGCGAAAAGGTCCACCCCAACAGCCTCTACGTCTGCTGATCCCCGTCCCCCCGCACGCACTTCGGACCTGGAGGTCCCATGACCCACCGCATCGTCAGATCCGTTCTCGCCCTGGTCCTGCTCGCGGCCGGTCTGCTCGCCGGCTCGCTCGCCACCGCGGGATCGGCTCACGCGGACGGCTGCTACACCTGGAACCGCACCCTCTCGCAGGGCGCCTCCGGCGCCGACGTGACCGAGCTGCAGATCCGTGTCGCCGGATATCCCGGTTACGGAGGCGTCCTCGGCATCGACGGCGACTTCGGGCCCGCCACCAAGGCGGCCGTGACCCGGTTCCAGCAGGCATACGGTCTGCCCGCCGACGGGATCGCCGGCCCCGCCACCTTCGAGCGGATCTACGCCCTTCAGGACAACGACTGCACGCCCGTGCACTTCTCCTACGCCGAACTGAACACCTGCAACACCACCTGGGCCGGTGGCGCGGTCTCCGCCGGCACTGCCAAGTCCAATGCACTGCGCACGATGTGGAAGCTGGAGGCCATGCGGCACGCACTGGGTGACCAGCCCCTCCGGGTCACCAGCGGATTCCGCTCCACCGCCTGCAACAACGCCGTCGGGGGCGCGGCCGGCAGCCGCCACCTCTACGGCGACGCGGCGGACCTCGGCGCCGGCCCGCACACGCTGTGCAAGCTCGCCCAGCAGGCCAGGAGCCATGGATTCAACGGCATCCTCGGCCCGGGCTACCCCGCCCACAACGACCACGCACACGTCGACCACCGCCCCTCCCGCTTCTGGTCCGCGTCCTCCTGCGGCATCTGACCGGCAGCGATCCAAGCGCCCGTCTCCTCGAAGCACCCCACCCACCGCACAGGGAGCACGTGCATGAAGACCATCGGACAGGCCGCCGTGGCCTGCGCTCTCGTAGCGGGATCACTCGTCGCCACCTCGTCGACGGCGCACGCGGATCCCACGACGCCGGACCATGCCGTCATCGTCTGCGACAGCGCGAGCTTCTACGACAACTACGACAGCGCGCACGGACCGACCGGCCTGAAGCGCACCCTGCTGCGCGGCAACAAGGTCGGGCACACCCGGGGAGCGCACCCGGTCTACAACGGCTGGGCGGCGACCTTCGACTTCGGCCCCAACGACTGGGGCTACGTCCGTCAGGAGTGCCTCGGCGGCTTCGGCTCCTGGTAGTCCTCCGGCGTCCGAGCAGTCCGGCACCCACGAAGGAGTCACCGATGAAACGCACGCCCCTGCGCGTTGTCGCCGTCCTCGGCCTCGCGCTCGCCGCCGCCCTGACCGTCACACCCGCCCAGGCCGCGAACGGGACGGTGGGCGAACGCGAGACCGTCTGTGCCACCGATCTCTTCGTCCGTGTGACCGCGCCGCACGGAGCGTGGATGGGCACGCTCTACCGCGGCCAGACCTTCCTCGTCGAGAAAGTGAACGGGGACTGGGTGTACGGCTTCGCCTACGGGGACATCAACCGGCGCGGCTGGGTCCAGAACGGATGGTTCTGCTGACCGGACCGGTCACCGGCAGGCCGACGGCTCATTCCGGTCACCGACGGTGATGACCCACAAGGAGCGGCCCCGGTCTCCGGGGCCGCTCCGCACGCCGTCCGGGGGGCTCGCGCCCGCCGCCAGTGCCGAAGCTGCCGTTTGAGGGGGACGATAGAGGTGGCAAAGACGCGCAAACCGGGCAGCGGCTCGGATCGGCGCAGTGTCACCCGACGGTGGCGGTGCCAGCGGAGAGGAGGCCCGGAGTGGGTGCAGCCGAGTCTTTCCGGGCCGGTCCCGGCATGGAGAGGGCCCCCACCGCGACGGGCGGCCTCCTCGATGTCCTGAACGTGGCGGCGATCCTCCTCGACGACGAGGGCAGGATCGATCTCTGGAGCCCGCAGGCCGAGCTGCTCTTCGGCTACACCGCGGACGAGGCGCTCGGCAGGTACGCGGGCCGACTGCTGATCCACGAGGAGCAGCGGGAAACCGCGCTGGGCATGTTCGCCCAGGTCATGGAGGCCGGCGAGAGCTGGGCCGGGGTCTTTCCCGTACGGCACAAGGACGGCAGCACCCGACTGGTGGAGTTCCGCAACATGCGGCTGCTGGACGACCAGGGTGACTACTACGCCCTGGGGCTCGCCACCGACCAGACCACGCTGCACCAGGTCGAACGGGACCTGGCGCTCTCCAACCGGCTCGTGTCCCAGTCGCCGATCGGTCTGGGCGTACTGGACACCGACCTCCGGTACGTCTCGGTGAACCCGGCGGAGGAGCGGATGAACGGCGTACCCGCCGCCGATCACGTCGGCCGGCCCGTCCACGAAGTGCTCCCCTTCCTGGACGACACCTTCGAAGGGACCATGCGCAAGGTCCTGGCCACCGGCATCCCCGTCCTCGACCAGTACACCAGCGGCCGCACCCATGCCGATCCGGAGAACGAGCACGCCTGGTCGATCTCCTTCCACCGGCTCGAAGCGCCCAACGGTGAGGTGCTGGGGGTGGTGACCTCCAGCGTGGACGTCACCGAGCGCCACCGTGCCGTGGAGGAACAGCGTCGTACCGTGCTCACGCTCCAGCGCAGCCTGCTGCCGCACCCGCCGCCGAAACGTCCCGGACTGGCTCTCGCCGCCCGCTACCAGCCCGCCGAGAAGGCCAGCGAAATCGGGGGTGACTGGTTCGACGTCATCCCGCTCGCCGGCGACAAGACCGCCCTCGTCGTCGGAGACGTCATGGGCAGCGGCGTCAACGCCGCCGCCAACATGGGGCAGCTCCGCACCGCGACCCGCACCCTGGCAGGTCTCGACCTGGACCCCGCCCAGATCCTGCGGCATCTCGACCACGTCACCGAGGAGCTCGAGCAGGACACCATCGCCACCTGCGTCCACGCCGTCTACGACCCGCACTCCGCGCAGTGCCGCATCTCCCTCGCCGGCCATCTGCCCCCGGCCGTTCTGCGCATCGACGGACGGCGCGAGCTGCTGGACCTGCCCACCGGAACCCCGCTCGGCGTCGGCGGGAACCACTTCCACAGCACCACGATCGACCTGAACCCGGGGGATCAGCTCGTCCTGTACACCGACGGGCTGGTCGAGCGGCGGGATGTGTCCATCGACGACTGCCTGGACGAGCTGCTGGGTCTTCTGGACGACCCCCACCGCTCGCTGGACGACACCTGCGAGCTGCTTCTGAGCACGCTGCGTCACGCCGGGGACCACGACGATGTCGCGCTGCTCATCTCCCGGGTCCTTCCCTCGCTGCACAGGGGGGAAAGCTGATCCGTGCCCGTCTCAGCCGGTCAGGAGCGCGCGAAGTTCCCCGGCGACCTCTGCCGGCGCCTCCTCCGCCATGAAATGGCCGTACGCGACGGATGTGTGCCGGGGCCGCGGTGCCCAGGCGCCCCACAGCGCCTCCGCGTCGAAACCGAGCGCGGCGCACCAGTCCTGCTGGAGCACGCCGACCGGCATCGCGAGCCGCCTGCCGCTGCTGCGATCGGCCCGGTCGCGCGGTATCTCGACGCCCTCGCCGCCGCACTCGGGTGCTCGCTCTGACACCTGTCCCGCGTGGCGCTGCCGCTACGACGGGACGGCGGCCGGGTCGTCCGCCGTCGGGGCGGGCGGCGGATCGCTCAGCTGCTCGCGCACGTAGTTCCAGACCACCGCGATCAGCGCGGCCACCGGCACCGCGAGCAGACTGCCCACGACGCCCGCCAGGTTGCCGCCGAGCGCCACGGCCACCAGCACCATGGCGGCGTGCAGGCCGAGCCCGCGGCTCTGGATGATCGGCTGGAACACGTTCCCTTCGAGTTGCTGCACCACGATGATGATCGCCAGCACGATCAGCGCGTCGGTGAGGCCGTTCGACACCAGCGCGATGAGTACCGCGACCAGCCCGGCGAACAGGGCGCCCACGATGGGGACGAAGGCCGAGACGAAGGTCAGCACCGCCAGCGGGAGTACCAGCGGTACACCCACGATCCACAGCCCGAGGCCGATGAACACGGCGTCGAGCAGACCGACGAGCGCCTGGGAACGCACGAACGCGCTCAGGGTGTCCCAACTACGCGCGGCCACGGTCGGGATGTCGGTGGCGAGGCGGCCGGGCAGCTGGCGGGTGAGCCACGGCAGGAACCGCGGACCGTCCTTGAGGAAGAAGAACATCAGGAAGAGCGCCAGGACGGCGGTGACCACACCGTTGAACACGGTGCTCACTCCTGTGACGACCGTGGAGGTGATGCTGCCGACACTGCCCTGAAGGCGCGCCACCCCGGAGTCGAGGGCTTTGGTGATCTCGTCGTCGCCGATGTTCAACGGCGGCCCGGCGGCCCACTCGCGCAGCTTCGCGATGCCTTCGACCACACCGTCGGTCAGCTCACCCGATTGGGACGCCACCGGCACCGCGATGAGCGCCGCGACCCCCACGGCGACAAGGAGGAACAGCACGGTGACGACCGATGCCGCCAGAGCCGGGCGCCACCCGTGCCGGCGCAGGAACCGCGTCAGGGGCCACGTCAGCGTGGTGAGGAACAGGCCCACTATGAGCGGCCAGACGACCGACCACATGCGGCCGAGTACCCACAGGGCCACCGCGGCCATGACGAGGACCAACAGCAACTCGGCGGACACGCGCGCCGACGTCCGGAGCGCGGCGGCGGTTTTTCGGGAGCTCAACCTGGCAGACATGGGGTCACCTTATGGGTACGTGCCTCGCACTTCAGTATCCGCTGCCCCTTCGGCAACAGCCGTGGGTGGCTCGTCGTCGAGCCGTACCGGCGAACGGAGTTGCCACCCGCCCTGAGCACTTCCCCGCATGGGAGAAGAGGGCGGCTTTGGGCCTCTTTGTGGCCGAAAGCTGCGAGTTGCGCAACGTGCGCGCCGTTCGCACGTCTCACATGACGTACGGGAAAATCATCGATGTGGGGGAGCTGAACATGCGGCGCTACTGGACAACAGGTGTGGCACTTGCGCTGGCGGGTGCGGGACTTGTGGCAGCGGTGGGACCCGCGGGAGCCGCGACACAGCCGGCATCGGGCGCCCCGTCGCCGTCCGCGTGCTCGACGGTGTGGGGCAGCACCGTCAAGCAGGCCGTCGACACGGACTCGAAGCCGCTGCGGAACGTGACGACGTCCCGGGGCGAGTGCTACGACCGCATGGTCTTCGACGTCAAGGGAGCCACGGGCAAGCTCGGCTACTACGTCGGCTATGTCGACGCGTTCCACCAGGACGGCTCGGGCGATCCGATACCGGTCGGCGGAGGCGCCATTCTGGAGGTCTATGTCTCCGCCCCGAGCTACGACCCGGTGACACTTCGTCAGACCTACGGCGGACGGGCCGCAAAGTCCCTGCCGGGCGTGGACGTGACCGGGTACAAGACGTTCAAGGACACCCGGTTCGGCGCGAGCTTCGAAGGGCGCACACAGATCGGGCTCGGCGTCCGGGCGAGGCTGCCGTTCCGGGTGCTGCAGTCCGGCGACCAACTGATCGTGGACGTGGCCCACAAGTGGTGACCCGTCCGCCCCGGGGCGGTGCGGAGCCGGTCAAACCTCCCGTGCGCCCGCATCACCGGGGTGGAGTAACAAAAGGCGCTCGTCGGTGGCGGACATGGTGGCATGTAGGTGAAGAGTGCTGCCTAGCCAGAGGAGCCGAGGCATGTACGAGATGTGGGCCGGAGCCACTGCCGCAGGTGAGGATCCCGCCTGGCACGTGCTGGCGCCGGACAAGACCAAGACGCTCTGTGGCCTTCGACGGTCCGAGGGCCAGGAGGAGTACTCGACAGAACGGCACTGTTTTCCGTGCATGACGGCCTTCCAGCACGTCATCGAACCACCTGAGCGCGTGCGGTGAGCTGACCGGACCGCGATCGTGTCCGAAGGAGCGCCGGGGTGGGGTGGTCACCCCACCCCCGCGCGCCTTCG
>NZ_JBHXSL010000021.1:0-107810 GCF_042714725.1 Streptomyces sp. NPDC058685 | reverse complement strand
TCCCCCGGGGCGTAGGACCGGGGCCGCTCCGCCGGGCCTCGGCGCCCGGGGTCACCGCGGCCGGGCTCGACGCCGGTGACCCGGTGTCCGGCTTCGGCCGGCGACACTCGCGACCCGGGTCACCGGGACACACCGGGACGGACTGTGGACGATTTCGGGTCACTGCGGCCGGACGAGCCGGGTGGGGGTGCTGCCCGCGCCCCCGCCGGCACCGCCCTGGTCGCCGCCGGCGTCGGTGGGCCGGCTGTCTCCCGCCCCGCCGGTCGTCGCTCCTGTGGTCCCGCCGCCGGTCCCGCCCCCTCCCGTCTGTCCGCCGGGCCGTCCCGCGGTGCCTTCGTCGCCGCCGGTGACGCCGCGGGTGTCGCCCCCGGTGGGCGGCCCCGCCGTCTGTCCCGCGGTCTGCCCCGCTGTCTGGCCCGCGCCCGTCGGTTCGCCGATCCCCGGACCGGGCGTCGTGCTCGGGCTTCCCCCGGGCGACGGTGTCTGCCCGGGGGACTGCGACGCCGGTGAGGACTCGGACGGGGACTCCTCGTCGGACGGTGGCAGCTCCTCCTCTGCGCCCTCCTCCAGTTCCAGGTCGAACTCCACGATCTCGGAGCCCTCCAGGGCGGCTCCGGTGTACTGGCCCCAGATCTTCGCCGGCGCCCCGCCGCCGTTGATCCGCGGCAGTCCCAGCGCCCCGTACAGCGGTTTCTGTGCGCCGGTCACGGGATCCTGGCCCATCACCGCCACCACGGTCGCCAGTTGCGGGGTGTAGCCCGCGAACCAGGCGGCCTTGTCCTCCTCGGCGGTCCCGGTCTTGCCCGCCGCCGGGCGGCCGGCGGACTGTGCTGCCGTCCCCGTGCCGCCTTCGACCACGCTCTGCAGGATCGAGGTGGTCGTGTCGGCGGCCTCCCGGCTGACGACCTGTCCGGCGCTCTTTTTCGGCAGCCGCACCTGCTGTCCGTCCTTGGTGACCCGCTGGACCAGGGTGTAGGTGCCGTGCCGGCCGTGGTTGGCGAGTGTGGCGTACGCCCTCGTCATGTCGAGCACGCTGGCTGTCGCGGGACCGAGGGCGATGGACGGCGAGGCGGTGAGGTCCGGAGTGCTCGCCGGGATGCCGAGGTCGATCGCGGTCTGCTTGACCCGGGCGGGGCCGACGTCCATGGCCATCTGCGCGTAGACCGCGTTGACCGACTTGTCGGTGGCGGTGCGGACGGTGATGGGGCCGTAGGAGTGGCCGTCCTCGTTCTCGGGGGCGTACGGCTTGCCGCTCCAGCCCTGGACCGTACGCCGGTCGGTGCCGTCGTAGACGGTGTTGGGCGTGATGGGGCGGTCGTCCTGGGTGACCGAGCCGTTCTCGACGGCGGAGGTGAAGACGAACGGCTTGAAGGTGGAGCCGACTTGGTAGTCGCGGCGGGTCGCGTTGTTGACGTACTGGCGGGTGTAGTCGACGCCGCCGTACAGGGCGACGACCTTGCCGGAGGCGGGGTCGATCGACGCGCCGCCGACGCGGACGTTGCGGTCGGCCTTGCGGGTCTCGCTCAGCTTGGAGTTCACCTGGTCGTCGACCGCTTCGGTCAGGGCGGTCTGCTTGGCGCGCTCCAGGGTGGTGGTGATCCGGTAGCCGCCGACGGCGAGCGTCTTCTCGTCGATGATGTCGTTGCCGGTCAGATAGTCCTCGACGGCCTGGACGATGTAGCCGCGCTGCCCGGACAGACCGGTCGCGGGCTTGGCCCGCTCGGGGACCGGGAAGGTGAGCGCGGCGCGGTCGGCCGGGCTCAGCCACCTCTTCTTGATCATGCCGCCGAGCGTGTAGTTCCAGCGGCCGAGCGCGGCGGCCCGGTTCTCGGGGTGGGTGGCGATGTCGTACGCGCTCGGGGCGTTGAGCAGCGAGGCGAGATACGCGCCGCGGGCGGTGTCGATCTCTTCGATGTCCGTGCCGTAGTAGGCCTGGGCGGCGGCCTGGATGCCGTACGCGTTGCGCCCGAAGTAGCTGGTGTTGAGGTAGCCCTCGAGGATCTCGCTCTTGCTCTGCTCGCGGCCGAGCTTGATCGCGATGAAGAACTCCTTCCACTTCCGCGAGACCGTTTGCTCCTGCCCCAGGTAGTAGTTCTTGACGTACTGCTGGGTGATCGTGGAGCCGGACTGCCGGCCCTTGCCGGTGACCGTGTTCCAGGCGGCGCGGACCATGGCCTTCGGGTCGACGGCGCGCTCGGAGTAGAAGTCCCGGTCCTCGGCGGCCAGTACGGCCCGCTGGACCGTCAGCGGGACCTGCGCGAGTTTCACGTTCTCGCGGTTGACCTCGCCGTCGCGGGCGATCTGGGTGCCGTCCTCGTAGAGGTAGACGTTGGACTGGGAGGTGGCCGCGGCGTTGGCGGGCGGGATGTCGACGAGCAGATAGCCGGCGAGGAAGCCGCCGATCAGCAGCAGGGCGACGAGCAGGATTCCGCCGAGCAGCATCCGCCAGGTGGGGAGGAGCCGGCGGAAGCCCGTACGCCTGCGGTTCCTCTTCTCCGGAAGGGGCGCCGGCCCGACGGCGGTCGCGTCCCTGGGGTTCCAGCCGTGCTGCGGCTCCACACTCATGCGGCCATACTGCCCTTTTCGCGCGCATATCCCTCGGATCCGGCGGAACGCGGCATCTCTCCAGGGGACGGCTGTCGGACCCCACGCCCGGAAAAGGGCTCGCGTCGGGTCTCGGGGCACCGCTAGGGTCGGGCGCTTTGGTGTCGCCGCTCCAATCCGGCGGCACCGGGCGGAGGGGGGAGACGTGCGGCTGTATGCGGTCGTTGCCGTCGGTGGGTTCCGGCGCTATGCGACGTACCGGGTGGCGACGGCGGCAGGGGTGTTCACCAACACCGTCTTCGGCTTCATCATGGCGTACACCTATATCGCTCTCTGGGATCAGCGCCCCCACCTCGGCGGATACGACGTCTCCCAGGCGCTGACCTTCGTGTGGCTCGGCCAGGCCCTGCTGATGACCTGCGCCATGATGGGCGGCGGCTTCGAGGACGAGCTGATCGAACGCATCCGCACGGGCGACATCGCGATCGACCTCTACCGGCCCGCCGACCTCCAACTGTGGTGGCTCGCGGGCGACCTGGGCCGGGCCGCCTTCCATCTGGTGGGTCGTGGCATCGTCCCCATGATCCTCGGCGCGCTCGCCTTCGACCTGGCGCTGCCGGGGTCCCCGCTGACCTGGATCGCCTTCCTCGTCTCGGTGACGCTCGGCGTGGTCGTGAGCTTCGCCCTGCGCTTCCTCGTCGCCCTCTCCGCGTTCTGGCTGATGGACGGCGCCGGCGTCATCCAGATCGCCTGGCTCGCGGGTCTGTTCTTCTCCGGGATGCTGCTGCCGCTCAACCTCTTCCCGGGCACCCTCGGCGACATCGCCCGGGCCCTGCCCTGGTCCTCGCTCCTCCAGGTACCCGCCGACGTCTTCCTCGGCAAGCACACCGGCTGGGGACTGCTGGGCGCCTACGCCTTCCAGTGCGGCTGGGCCGTGGCGCTGCTCGGCGCCGGGCGCGCCCTCCAGTCCGTCGCGACCCGCAGGGTGGTGGTCCAGGGTGGTTGAGACGCTCACCGCCGGTCTGCGGACCTACCGCATGATCGCCGCGATGTGGATCCGTTCCACGATGACGTACCGCACGTCCTTCCTGCTGACCGCCTTCGGGAACCTCGCGGCCACCGCCTTCGACTTCGTCACGATCCTGCTGATGTTCTCGCACGTGGACGCGCTGGGCGGCTACTCCCTGGGCGAGATCGCCCTCCTCTACGGGGCGACCGGCACCGCGTTCGGTATCGCCGACCTCGTGATGGGCTCCATGGACCGCCTCGGCCGCCGGGTGCGCGACGGCACGCTCGACGTCCTCCTGGTGCGGCCCGCGCCGGTGCTCGCCCAGGTCGCGGCCGACCGGTTCGCACTGCGCCGCCTCGGCCGGATCACCCAGGGCCTGCTGGTCCTCGGCTACGGACTGCTGACCGTGGACGTCGACTGGACGCCCCTGCGGGTCCTGATGGTGCCGATGATGCTGCTCAGCGGGGCGGCGATCTTCTCCTCGGTCTTCGTGGCGGGGGGCGCCTTCCAGTTCTGGGCGCAGGACGCGTCGGAGGTGCAGAACTCGTTCACGTACGGCGGCAACACCCTGCTGCAGTATCCGCCGACGCTCTTCGCCAAGGACCTGGTGCGCGGGGTGACCTTCGTGGTGCCGCTCGCCTTCGTCAACTGGCTGCCCGCGCTGTACGTGCTGGGGCGGCCCTATCCGCTCGACCTGCCCCACTGGCTCGCCTTCCTGCCGCCGGTGGTCGCCGCCGTGTGCTGCCGGCTGGCGGGGTTCGCGTGGCGGGTCGGGCTCCGTTCGTACCGGAGCACAGGGAGCTGAACTGTGGAGCACGCAGAGACCGCGGAGAGCACGAACACGGCAGGGACCACGGCGGCCTCGGTGACCGCCGGGATTACGGTGACCGCCGGGACCGCCGCCTTCATCGAACTCGACGGCATCGAGAAGGTCTTCGACGTACGCCGCAAGGCCGGCCGGCTGCGCCGGGAGAAGCACCAGGTGCGGGCCGTCGACGGGATCAGCTTCCGGGTCCCGCGCGGCGAGATGGTCGGCTACATCGGGCCGAACGGCGCAGGCAAGTCCACCACCATCAAGATGCTCACCGGCATCCTCACCCCCAGCGCCGGACGGCTGCGGGTCGCCGGCATCGACCCGTCCCGCGAGCGCACCCGGCTGGCCCAGCGCATCGGCGTCGTCTTCGGCCAGCGCACCACTCTGTGGTGGGACCTCCCGCTGAAGGACTCCTACCGGCTCGTGCACCGGATGTACCGCGTACCCGACCGGCGCTTTCGCGACAATCTCGACCGCTGTGTCGAACTCCTCGACCTGGCCGACCTCCTGGACGTGCCCGTACGCCAGCTCTCGCTCGGACAGCGCATGCGCGGCGACATCGCCGCCGCTCTGCTGCACGATCCCGAGGTGCTCTACCTCGACGAGCCGACCATCGGGCTCGATGTGATCTCCAAGGCGAAGGTCCGTGAGTTCCTGCTCGACCTGAACGCCGAGCGCGGCACCACCGTCCTGCTGACCACCCACGATCTGACCGACATCGAGCAGCTGTGCAAGCGGGTGATGGTCATCGACCACGGCCGGCTGATGTACGACGGAGCGCTCGCCGGGCTGCACGAGATCGGCGAGAGCGAGCGGACGCTGGTGGTCGACCTGGAGCGCGAACTGCCGCCAGTGGAACTGGAATCGGCTCGTACCGTCAAGGTCGAGGGGCCCCGCCAGTGGCTGGCGTTCCCCGCGTCCCAGTCGGCCGCGCCGCTGGTGGCCGCGCTCGCCGACAAGTACCCCGTGGTCGATCTGTCGGTCCGCGAGCCGGACATCGAGGCCGTGATCGCCAAAATGTATGCCGAGCGCCCGGGCTTGTAGCCCCAGCGCTGGGAGCCGGGCGCCGCGCTGGATATTCTGCCCGCATGAGCGAACTCCCTGAGATGCGCGCCTCCGACGCCGAGCGCGAACGGATTGCCGAACGGCTCCGAGACGCGGTGGCGGAGGGGCGGCTGGACATGGAGGAGTTCGAGGAACGCCTCGACGCCACCTACAAGGCCCGTACGCACGGTGAGCTGGTGCCCCTGGTCAGCGATCTCCCGCTGACGGGCGCCCCCACGGTGGCTCCGGTCGCGGCAACGGGCTCCGGACGGTGGGCCGACCGCATCGGCGGGCCCGGGACCTCCAAGGGCGCGTTCGCGTTCTGGGGCGGCTTCAGCCGCAAGGGCACCTGGACGGTCCCGCGGCTGTTCACCAGCTTCACGATGATGGGCGGCGGCGAACTCGACCTGCGCGAGGCGCGGTTCGAGGACCGGGAGACCGTGATCCGGTGCTTCGCGATCATGGGCGGGGTCCACATCGTCGTACCGCCCGATCTGAACGTCGAGGTCAACGGCATCGGTTTCATGGGCGGTTTCGGCGAGGAGGGCGACGGCGAGTCGGAGCCCGACCCGACGGCACCGCGCGTACGGATCACCGGCTTCGCGCTGATGGGCGGCGTGGGCGTCGAGCGCAAGCTCCGCAAGGCCGAGAAGCAGCGGCTCAAGGCGGAACGCGCGGCGGAGCGCGAGCGCCTGGAGAAGGGCGGCGAAAGCGGCCGGCTGACGAAGGGCGACCGGAGCGACCGCAAGGAACTGGGCTGAGCCCTGGGGGAGTCGGGTTCGAGCGGAGGCCGGGCCCGGTCGTCGTGGAGCTGGGACACGGCTGACGTGCTGACGGTGCCGGCGGGTTTACGGGCCGGGAGCCGGGCGCGTCCTCGGTCGCGACGCGCCCCCACCCGTACAGCCCGGCGTCTCACAGCCGCGCCGGGTCCACCGCCCTCGCCATGCGTGCGAAGCCCGCGTCACTCGGGTGCAGATGGTCCCCCGAGTCGTACCGCGGCAGCAGTCGTCCCGGCGCGTACGGATCCCGCAGCGCCCGGTCGAAGTCCACGACCGCGTCGAAGATCCGCCCGCCGCGGACGGCGGCGTTGATGTCCTGCCGCGCCTCCTGAACGGCGGGGGTGCAGCGGTCGTGCCCCGCGCAGGGCAGCAGGGTGGCTCCCAGGACGCGCAGATTGCGCGCCTGCGCCCGGCGGGCCAGCTGAGTGAGCCCTGCCGTGACCGAGGCCGCGTCCGGCTCGTGGGAGGCCCGCAGCAGATCGTTGATGCCGATCGCGACGATCACGGTCCGTACGCCGGGCCGCGCGAGCACGTCGCGGTCGAAGCGGGCGAGTGCGCTGGGGCCACGGCCTTCGAGCAGGAGCCGGTTGCCGCTGATGCCCTGGTTGACCACGGCGAACTGCTCGGTGCCGTGGGCGTTCAGCCTCTCGAAGAGCCGGTCCGGCCAGCGGCGGTTGGCGTCGATGGTGGAGGTCACCCCGTCGGTGATCGAGTCCCCGATGGTGACCACGGCGCCCCGGACGTCCTGCGTCAGCACGTCGACGGCGGTCAGATGCCGCCAGGCGAAGGTCTGCTCGGTGTAGGAGTCCCCGGAGACGTCGTCCGTGCGGTCGCCGTCGGCGAGGTACGAGGTCTGCCGGGCCCGCGGGTGGAGGGTGACCGGCCCGTCGGCCGGTGTGTGGATGCTGACCAGCAGATCGCCGTCGTACGGGATCCCCAGCGTGACCGGATCGCTGACGAACTGCCCGCCCGGGGCGATCGTGACGGCCTCCGCCTTGCGGAACGTCACCCGCCGCAGGGTGCCGGGCACGGCCGCCGGGGTGGTGCCCGCGCGCAGTGCGAGCGAGACCCGGGCGATGTGCAGCGGCTCGCGTCCGGTGAGGTTGGAGAACGTGAGCCGGGCGGCCGACCCGCCGATACTGGTGTGGACGACGTTGCGTACGGACCGGTCGCCGCGGGCGGTGTCCTGGAGGTCGGCCTGCACGGGCGCGGCGGCCCAGGTCCCGACCCAGACGGCGGGTGGGCCCACGGACGTCCGGACGGCGGTGCGGCCCTGGGCTGCCTCGACTCCGAGGTATATCGCGCTGCAGATGAGGACGATCACGGCGGTGACGCCGGCGAGAGTCGCGTATCCGCGACGCATGTTCATGAACACATCATCCGATATGGCACGGGAACTCGTGATGCGCCCCAGGAGTACCTGGGGTAGGGACTATGCGTACGGGGTGCGCGCGGACGGGTGGAGCGGATGAACCACACAGAGCGAGATGGACCGGAAGAGCCGGAGAAGACGCAGGCCACTGCGGCTGCGGGCGGGGAGGACGCCCGCGCGCAGCGGCCCGGGCGGGCTGCCGGGCCGGGGGAGGGGGGCGGCGCGGGGCGAAAGAAGCGTCCGGCGGGTGCGGACGGCGCGATCGGGGGCGCACAGGCTTCCCGGGGCTCGGCGGCGGGTTCTGAGGGCTCGGCGGTGGGTTCTGAGGGGTCGACGGATGGCGCGGGCTCCGAGGGCTCGGTGGATGGCGCGGGCTCCGAGGGCTCGGCGGACGGTGCGGCGGGTGCCGTTGGTTCGGCCCCGCGCTCGGCCCCGCGCTCGGCCCCGCGTTCGGCGGACGGTGCGGCGGGTCGGGCGCGTTCGGCCCCCGGCTCCCCGGACGCCGCGCCGGGTTCGGACGGCTCCGGGGCGGGTTCCTCGGGCCATGCGACGACCTCCGGGGCGGGGACCGCGCCGGGCCGTGCGGCCCGGGGCGCCCGTACCCGGACCACGCTCCCCGGATTCGCGTACACCGAGGCCGACGAGGAGAAGCAGCGCGGCGTACGGCGCATGAAGCTCACCGCGCTCGGACTGCTCGTCTTCGTCGCCATCGTCTTCGCGCTCGCCACCTGGGCGGGCAAGGCCGGCGCCGGCCCCTGGACCGGCTATGTCGCCGCCGCGGCGGAGGCCGGCATGGTCGGTGCTCTCGCCGACTGGTTCGCCGTCACCGCCCTGTTCCGCCACCCGCTCGGCATCCCCATCCCGCACACCGCGATCATCCCCAACAAGAAGGACCAGCTCGGCGCCTCGCTCGGCTCCTTCGTCGGCGAGAACTTCCTCTCCGGGGACGTGGTGCGCGCCCGCCTGCGCGCCCTCGGCATCGGCGGCCGCCTCGGCTCCTGGCTCGCCGAGCCCGCCCACGCCGACCGCGTCACCGCCGAACTCTCCACCGCGCTGCGCGGCGCGCTCACCGTCCTGCGGGACTCCGACGTCCAGGCCGTCGTCGGCGAGGCGATCACCCGGCGCGCGGACAACGCCGAGATTGCGCCAGGCGTCGGCAAGACCCTGCAGAAGGTGGTGGCGGACGGCGCCCACCACCGCGCCGTCGACCTCGTCTGCGCCCGTGCGCACGACTGGCTGGTCCTGCACTCGGACTCCGTGATGGACGCCGTCGAGGGCGGCGCCCCCGGCTGGACCCCGCGGTTCGTGGACCGCAAGGTCGGCGAGCGGGTGTACCGGGAGCTGCTGCGATTCGTGACCGAGATGCGGGACATGCCCGGCCACCCGGCCCGCGGCGCGATCGACCGCTTCCTGACGGACTTCGCCGCCGACCTCCAGTCCGACACGGACACCCGCGCCCGCGTGGAGCGAATGAAGTCGGACCTGCTGGCCCGCTCCGAGGTCCAGGACGTGATCGCGTCGGCGTGGTCCTCCGTACGCGCCATGATCATGTCGGCGGCCGAGGACGACCGCAGCGAGCTGCGGCTGCGGGCCCGCTCCTCGCTGCTGTCCCTGGGGGCGCGCCTCGCCTCCGACGGCCGGCTCCAGTCGAAGCTGGAAGGGTGGATCGAGGACGCGGCGGTGTACGTGGTGACGACGTACCGCGCCGAGATCACCTCACTGATCTCGGACACCGTCGCGAGCTGGGACGCCGAGCACACCTCGCGCAAGATCGAGGCGCACATCGGACGGGACCTTCAGTTCATCCGGATCAACGGCACGGTCGTCGGTGCGCTCGCCGGGCTGCTGATCTACACCGTGGCACACGCGCTGGGCGGGTGACGGGCCCCTTCCTGACCCGTCACCCGCCCAGACACTCAGGGGAGGTGTCAGGGAGTACGGACGGCGGCGCGGATGTGTTCAACTCCCGCCGGACGGCTCCGCGACCGGACCGCCGTACCGCCATCGCACCTCCCCTCACCCGGCACGCACGTGCGCGGGGGATTGTCAGTGGAAGAGCTGGCCGCGGACCGCGCCGTCGGCGAACTCGGCGGTGTGGATGTTGGAGTAGTAGTCGCGCGGGTTGGCGCGGACGCGCTGGACGACGTCCGGGTTCTGGCCCGTGATCGTGCCCGAGACGGCGAAGACCCCGTCCGGCACGGGCCGGTTGAAGAAGTCGAGGACGACGTCGCCGTTCTTGCCGAACGCGCCCTTGTGGATGTGCCCCTTGGTCGGGCTCTTGAGGTTGATCCAGGCGAGCGAGTAGTCGACGGTCGTCCCCTTGGGGTGGATGAACGTCACCGCGTGCCCGTCCGGGTCGCCGACCTTGGAGGCGTCGTTCTTCGGCACTTCCTGGGCCCCGTTGGACAGCGCCCGCAGCTTGCCGCCCTTGATGACGTCGAGCGGGTTGATGTTCTTGTGCAGCGGCTTGAGCTGCCCCCGTACGGCACCGCCCGGGAACTCGGCGCTGTGCAGGTTCACATAGAAGCCGGCCGGGTTGTTACGGATGTCACGCGCCAGCTTCGCGTCCGTGAGGGCCACCTGCCCGGCCGCGGAGTGTACGGAGTCGGGCATCGCCGTACCGAACAACGGCACCTTGACCTCGCCGTTCTTCCCGGCCGCCCCCTGGTGGATGTGCCCGAGGCTCGGTACGAAGCCCTTCCACCGGAGGGCGAACGTGACCCGGTCGCCCTTCACCTTCACCAGCGCGACGGCCGTGCCGTCCGGGTCGTTGACCGCGGGCCCACCCGCGACGGGCACCTCGTCGGCGCCCGACAGTTCGGCGGCGAAGGTGAGGGCGCGTCCGGTGGACGGCTTGGTGAAGGTGCTCGCCGCGCTGCTCCCGCCCTGCTGGGCGCCGTGTCCGCCCCCGTGAGCGACTGCGGGAGTAACACCCGCGACACCGAGCACCATTGCAATTGCGGCCACAGAAATGAATCGCTTGTTCATTGTTCTTGTTCCTCCCGTTGAGGCCGACTGGTCGGGTCGGTCGCATGGAGGTACGCGTCTCCCGTGCGGGTCGTTCAACGCGAGATTTCTGCAATTCAGTTGAACCACCGATCAGTTGACGCCGTACAACCGGGCAGACCACAGCGCACCCAACAACCGGGGGAACAACCATGAGCAGGAACCGCTTCACCATGCCCGCCGCCGTCTCCGCCGCGGCCTTCGCGCTGCTCACGCTGAGCGCGTGCGGCGGCTCGGACGGGGCGTCCGGCCCGGAGCCGGGCGCGGCGTCGGGTGCGGCGTCGGGGGGCGCCGCAAAGCCCGCGGCGGGAGCAGTCATCAAGATCGCGGACTCGCCGGTCGGCAGGATCCTCGTCGACGAATCGGGCCGTACGCTGTATGGATTCACCAAGGACAAGCCCGGCGGCAGCAGGTGCGACGCCGACTGCATCGCGGTCTGGCCGGCCCTCACCTCCGCCAAGGACGTCACCGCGGGCGTCGGCGTACGGCCGGACCTCCTCGAGGAGGCGAAGCTCGGCGAGGGGGCCGAGCAGGCGGTGTACGGGGACTGGCCGTTGTACTACTACGTCGGCGACGCCACCGCCGGAGACGTCAACGGGCAGGGCCTGGACGGCGAGTGGTTCGCCGTCGCGGCCGACGGCAAGCTCGTCAAGAAGGCGGTCTGATACGGGAGACGCATCATTCCGTTACAGAATCCGGACGGGATGAATTCCCGAATGCGGGGAAATCTCTTGGGAATTCATTCCACCCCATGAACCTGCGGCGGCCGGGTCGTCCCTCCCGGCCGCCGCAGCCCTGCCCATTCCCGGTGACCGGAGGCCGACATCCCCCGCCGCTGACGGTCACCGGGAATGCGGCGCGGCCTCTCGTCTCACTCGCAGGCGACGCCGTCGCCGTCCCGGTCGAGGTGCCGCCCGTAGCCGGGGTCGCCGGTCCGGATCGGCGCGGCGCCCGCGGCGCGCACCTCGGAGCAGTTGGCGTACGACACACTCCCGCCGCCACCGCCCGTGGAGCCGCCCCCCGAACTCCCGCCGGACGAACCGCCCCCGCCGGAGTGCGGCTCGCACCCCACGCCGTCGCCGTCCCGGTCCAGATGGCGCCCGTAGCCCGGGTCCCCGACCTCGACGGGCGCGGCCCCGGCGGCCTCGGCGGCTGCGCAGTTGGCGTACAGCTTCACCGGCGCGACGGGCTTCTTGGGCACGGCGGGCTTCGCCGGCGGCGCGGGCGCGTCCACGGTGATCCGCACCACGGCGGTCCCGGACACGGCCTCGCTCCCGGACACATCCACCTTGTACGTGAACGTGTCCTCGCCGTCGTACCCGGCAACTGCCTTGTACACGATCGTGTTGCCGTCGACGGTCGCGGTGCCGTGGGCGGGAGGCGAGTCGACGGTGACGTCGAAGGTCTCGTCGTCGAGGACCATCTGCACATTGCCACTGGTCCCGCTGCCGAGGGTGACGGTGTCGTTCTGAAGCACCTGAACGACGATCTCCTCCCCGCTGTCGGCGCTCTCCTGGTCATCGACGAGTTCGAGCAGAGCTTTGGCGGAGGGCGCCGGCTTGGCGGCCGCGGACGCGCTCGCCACCTTCTCGGCGGCGGGCTCGGCGTCCTGAGCACTCTCACCCCCACACCCGGCGACCCCCACCACCGCCATCACGACACCTGCTGCGGCCACGGCGATGCGCCCCTGCGTACGTATCCGAGTCATGTGCCCCCCAAGGCTGACGGATCCGGACTGAGGGGGCTGAGCATTTCATTCCGGTTAACGGGGGATGGTGGAAGTGGGGGTGTTTGTGGCTGAGTTGTGATGAGGGTGTGCGGGGGATGACGGTGGGTGAGCGGTGGGGGCGGCGCGGCCTGGCATGGCGAGTACTCGCAACGGTGGGTGAGGGACGTCGCACCAGGGGCAGATCCCGATCATGCAAACTCTCACCAGCAGCCTGATCAACCGCCAGGACGGCCTGGCGACCTCCCGCCAATTGGCGGACCTGGGATGGTCCCGCTCGACCATCGCCCACCGATGCGGCAAGGGCGGCCCGTGGCAACGCGTTCTGCCGCGGGTGATCCTCCTCCAGACCGGAGCCCCGAGCCGACGCCAACGGTTACGTGCGGCACTGCTCTACGCGGGGGAGGGCGCGCTGCTCACCGGGGCGGCCGCATTGACGCTGTACGGAGTCCGCGGCGTGGGTCCGCCTGGCAAGGCGCCCCCGGTGGACGTCCTGGTTCCGGCCGCCCGCAACCCCCGAAGCCGCGCCTACGTCCGCATCCACCGAACCCGGAACGAGGTCCGCCGCCTTCCGGTGGAAGGCCTGCCGTGCGCGCACCTGGCCCGCGCGGTCATCGACGCGATCCCGTACCTGGGTGACGGACGTGCGGTGACGGCCCTCCTGGCAGAGGTCGTCCAGCGGGGGCGCTGCACGCTCGACGACCTCACGTCGACGCTCAAGTCGGTGCACCGTGGGAGTGATCCGCGGATCACTCCCACGATCGAGGGCCTGACAGCGGGCATCCGCTCGGTCGCAGAGGCGGACGCCCGCCGCGTGCTTGCGGCAGCAGCCATCGTCTCCCCTGTGTGGAACCACAACCTGTACCTACGCGATGGCACCTTCCTCGCGCGCCCCGACGCGTACTGGCCGGCGGCAGGCCTGGTGCTGGAGATCGACTCCCGCGAATGGCACCTGAGCCCAGGCGCCTGGGAACACACCATGACCCGCCGCAACCGCATGGCCCAGCACGGCCTGACGGTCCTGTCGGTCTCGCCGTCTCAACTCCGCGACAACCCGGACGAGATCGTGGCGGCGATCCGAGGGGCATTGGGGAGGGGTGTCTGTTCGGCGGAGGTGGTGGCGGCTGGGGGCGGAGGCGGTTGAGGGGGGAGCGAGGGGCGCTCTCGGTAGTGGGCGAGGAGCCGGCGCTCCCGAGCCGCGCCGAGTTCGGACCCGCGTGGCGTGGTCGGCGGCGGACGGGTCCAAGTGAAGTGGTGTGGTGAGGGTAGTGGTGGCGCTGGTCACTTGTGAACGGAAGGTCCAGCAGGAGTGGGCGGTGGGGACACGAGGGCCAATGCCTGTGTGACCAGGCCGGTCCTAGTCCCCACTCTCCAGTGACAGCGCGAACTGACCACCGCTCTCACGGAGCTCGACGGCAACGTCGGCGAGCCCAGGGCGCGCGTGGACAGGCGCTGCTCGGTCTCTATGGTGCCGTTCGCCGGCCTCGGACCGATGGCGGCACGCGCTTGACCCTGGCAGCGGCGGAGGAAGCGGCGATCAACGTGATCGCCGACCTCCTTCACTGGCTCCGGGCCCATGCGCGACCCGGAGGAAACTGTCGACCGCGCTCAAGTCCAATCGGAGTCGGACTCGGAGCCGACTGTCCGGTGAGGCTCGACCAGTTCCCCGTCCTCGTCGGCGGCGTTCATGTCGAACTGCCGAGTCGACACGTCATAGCGCCCGTGCTCGGACTCGATGGTGCAAGTCGTTCCGCCAGGTGTGTGGTTGACGCGGAACGACGCCTTGCTGTCAGCGGGGACAGAGACGCTGTACTCAACGATCTTCTTCGCGGTCACGCGTGAGTCCTTTCTGCGGAAACTTCCGGGTCGGGCCGGCGAGCCGTACGCGGACGCACGGTCACTGCTGATGTTCGCGTGCATCCCCAAAGTGTTAGAAAAGGGACTATTTTGCTCATCTGCAGCCAACTCCCGTAGTGGAGGTGTCTGCGTGATTGCACCGGCCCGATGGTCGCTCGAACGTAGGAACCCTCAACGCGCGAGTGTTCGGATGATGCCGCATGGCCAAGGAGCCTACACCTAGGGGTCGTTGAGGTGCCTCGTGATGCGCCAGGCAATAGTCTTCGCCGGGTTGAGGCGGCGGATGTTATGTGTCGATATAGTCGTTTCATCCAATGTTCGGTGTTAGAACTCTTCATTTGGGTAGCTCAAATGAACCGCATCCTTGTACGATCTGTGCATCTACACGGCGTTGGGGGTGCGGCAGTGACGCAGGACTTCGCAGACTGGCTCGTTGGGATGCTGCGCCAGCGAGACATGCCGCAGAAGGAGTTGGCCGAGCTGGTGGGGGTGACCCCGGCGGCGGTGAACGCCTGGGCGAACGGTCGCTCTGTTCCGAGATACGAGAAGATTGCGGCCATAGCGTCAGCACTGGAAGTTGCTGTCGAGGATGCCGTGAGTCGCCGTCCTCCGGAGTCCACCCCGTCCGAGCTGGAATGGATCTTTCAGCCGGCGCCCGAGGACGGCAGTAGGAGCGGAGGAAACGCAGCTGCCTATGCCTTTGCAGCCAACCTTGAGGTACTCGCGCGGGAGGCGACGCAGAACAGCCTGGATGAGCGGTACTTGCCAAGCGAGCCTGTCACTTCTCGCTTCGTGCTTCACGAGTTGACGGGCCAACACCTCCAGGGCTTTCTCGATGCGCTCCGATGGGAGTCGATCGAGCGGCACCTTCGTGAAGCAGCCGACCGGCGCCAGAAGGCGGGCCGCGTCCTGGTTGATGGTCTGAATGAACTGGAGCGCACGGGGCGTCTCGTCCTGCTCCGCATCGATGACTTCAACGCGAGCGGGTTGACCGGGCCCGAGTATGACGATGGGCGCTTCGCGCGCGTCGTTCGACGAACACTTGACAGCGGCAAGGTCGGTACCCAGGGCGGTTCGTACGGTCTGGGCAAGGCGGCGCTCTGGGCGGCCAGTCGCTTCGGATTGGTGCTGGTGAACAGTACTCTCTCCGAGAGGCAGGACGGCCGGGACGAGCGGCGGATGGCCGGAAGACTCGAGCTCCCGTGGCACTCTCTGGATGGCGATGAGTTCGCTGGACCAGCCTGGTTCGGCGCCAGAGACCGAGAGCGAAAGGAGTCAGCTCGCTCCTGGTGGGCCGATGCCGCGACTGCTGAGAGTCTCTACTTGGAGCGAAGCGGCTCGTCGCCCGGAACTTCGTTCCTCGTGGTCGGTGCGTATGACGGCTCAGGCGACACCGAGGATCTGGGAGAGATGCATGACCAGTTGACTGCTGGGGTTGCGCGCAACTTCTGGGCCTCCATGGTCGGTGGGGAGCAGGCAGGTCCACTGTTGCGCGCGTCCGTTGCGGCGTGGCGCAACGGCCAAGTCATCAGGCCGGAGCGCTTCATCGATCCGCATGCCTATGAGCCTGCAAGATCCCGGGCGGTCAGAGCCTTCCTTGATGGGCGTACGACAACCGAATTGACTTCGCGCGATGACGTGCTGCAAGCCGCCGTCTCGCTCAAGTTGCCGGCCCGCAAGGAACCAGGGATCGGCGGCGAGGAACGTCCACAGTCTCACGAGGCGGTGCTGCTCGTGACACCGACGGCTGAAGACGACCCAAAGCCGGACCGGATCAGCTTCATGCGTGCCACCCGCATGGTGGTCAAGAGCAAGCGGGTCAGCGATCTACCTATGGGCCACCCTCGTTTTCAGGCGATCCTTCTGGCCGGCCGAGCCACCGGGGCGAGTGACCATGCGGCCGAGGAAGCCGAGCAGTTCCTGCGCACTTCCGAACCCCCGGACCACAACGACTGGACCAGTACAGAGGATCTGACGGCTACGTACGTTCGTGGTGCGCGGCAAAGCATCCTCAATTTTAAGAGGAACGCGGAGGAGACGATCCGTGAGCTGTTGAGGGGGCAGGAAGAGGAGGCCGACGCAGATGACGGGCCACAAATCCTCCGAGACCTGTTGACTCTGGATGCGCCGAAGAAATCTCGGACGCAAGGCTTCCCTGTTGTACACGCCGTCGAGGGCGACGTATCGGAGAGTGGCGCGTGGCGGGTGCGTGTGACGGTGAAACTTCCTGAGCGCGAGGACTCTTGGGTGCTCTCTCCTGTTGCTCGCTTTGTGGTGCGTTCCGGCGGCAATATTCCCGTTCGGTGGGCGGGGACACTGGTCCCGGAACGGGACTGCGAGTTGACGAGAAATGGCAACTTGCGGTTCAGGGATGGTGCAAGACGAGGGATCTTCAGGGGTGTTACTGACGTCTCAAGTCACCCGGTGATCGCCGACATGTCATGCATTGAGGTGGACGTGCCGAGGGCCAAGGAGATCGTGGAGTGAAGACAGCTTTTCCATATCCGATCTTGGCGGGAGACGTCACGTTGACTGCCGACCAGGTCTGGGTGGACAACATCCCATTGGCGTTCAGTCTGATCTCCGACAACGAGCAAGTGATTGCTCTTCACGCGATCAAGCGGGATTGGCACGAGATTCGAGTCAAGGTGGCCGTGTCCGTCGACGCCGATGAATTGGCGGCGGGTGTATGGGCCTCTCCCGGGTGTCTGGCCACAGTTCGCAACAGGAGAACTAACGTTCGTTTGACTTTCCCTCTGCACTACGAAGGCGGAGGGCGCTGGTCCGGCGAGGTGGAGCTCCGTCGAGGTGAGCATGCGGGACGCTGCGAGATAGACGGATGGATCGTCGCGGAGGTCAAGGGTGTCGAGGGTCGGTTGATCGGTCGTGCCGAGAACCGGTGGAGCGCGGATTTCGAAGCCAAGCAACCTACGAGGCAGCGCAGTATCAAGATGGTCTGGAAGGACTTTGCGGAACACCCGTACCTCGACGGTTTCCGCGACGACCCGTGGATTCTGGATGCGGAGGCAGGCGAGCCGGTTCTGTACCTCAATTCCGCACTCGAAGGTTTTCGAGCCGTGCTCAGCGGTGCCTCAAGTGCGGAGCAAAAGCTTGTTCGTGAAGTCATGGCGACACAGATCGCTTCCGAGGCATGGACTTCGATGTTCAATACCGCCCTGTATGCCTGTGCTGTAGAGGGAGAAGAGCCTCAGTGGCCAGGGGGTTGGCATGAGGATGTTCTGCGGCGGATGTTGCCAGACTTCTTCCCCGAGATCTCGCCCGACGAGGCGCTCGTTGAACTCGTCGGGCGTCGAATAGGTGGTGAGAGTGGGTCCGACCTCCACGCGCGACTTATGCACTCGGCGACCTTGAACTCCATGAAGCAGAAGACTGTGGCGAACACCGTTCGGACTCTTGCGCGCATGGCTGATACGAAGGAGAGTTCGTGACTTCGCGAATCCCGACGAGAATAGGTCACCTACCTGACTCCGTGGCCGTCCGAGCGATCACTCCACGGGTACTGCGGGGCTACGAAACGCTCTCGTTCTCCACCTTCAGGGGGAAGATCGAGGGACCTGCGGATGACATCGCACGTTGGGAATCAGAGCCGGTACGCGAGTTGCTGGTGGAGGCACGGCGACGCTTCGCAGGCAGTACACCTACTGCCAGTGACGCGTGGCTGGCTCCGCGACTCCACTACACGCTCCGCCTGACGCGTGCAGAAGCCTCGGATTCCACTCTGTGGAACTTTCTTGCCCTGTGTCTCGCACCCGACTTCGTGCAATGGCGTTGGGGCCGAGGCGAGAGTGGCATGGAGGTGGGACAGGCTGCTCGCTTCTCTGGCAGATGGGACATCCAGTGCTTCTCTCGACTGTGGTGGGCGGCAGAGCTGTTCCGAGACGGCAAGAACTACAGCCCGGTTGAGCTCGCCTGCGGTAACCAGGACATTCTCAACACGGCGATGCGGCTGGAGATGATTCAGCATCGCCCAGCTGCTCAGGCGCTCTTGAGGCTGCACAGAGGCGCCGTTCGCACGGGTCGGGACGTCAATGCTGCCGTGTCGGTCGCGAATGCGGCGGGTGCAACTCTGGTCTACGAGGCCATGGCTCCAGACGAACTCCAGGACGCTGAGGCTCTTAGGGAGTGGATTCTCTCCGCTGGAGACGACCCGGCCGTCCAGTACGACACCCTGCCCCAGGGGCCGAACGACGGCAGCGTTCCCCACAGCTCTGCGGAGAAGCTGACCAACTGGTTCGAGAAGCTGTTTGAGGGTGCGCCGGTACGCGGCAGAGTGAATGCCGGCGACGCTGGAGTCGGCGTCGGCATCCGATAAGTCAGTCTTAGGCGCGTAGCCGTTCGTGGATGGCCTGGGCGAGCGCACGGCCCAGGCCAACCGGTACAGCGTTACCGATCTGGCGAGCGATCTGGATCTTGCTGCCGAACCACTTGAAGTCGTCCGGGAAGCCCTGGATGAGAGCTGCCTCAAGATGTGTGATGGGCCGGTCCTCTACGGGGTGGAGGTATCGTCCCTTTTCGGGCTTGTAAAACTCTGTGCGGATCGTGACGGATGGACGGTCCTCGTGCATACGACCCATCACATCGCCGGAACCGCTGTTGTGATTGTCCCAGCTCTTCGTGGATAGGTATGTCTCCTCGCCGTGAAGGGTGGCCCACTTGCCTCGCAAATCGTGGCGATTGCCTCCGCGTCCGATTGCTTTGTATCGCGCAACGGAAAGCTCGGTCGGCGTCCGTCCGATGTGGAGTTCGGTCGTGAGGAAGGGGCCTGGCAGGAGGAGGCCCAATGGCTTGCCCTCACGATCAGGAAGGTTGACCTCGGGCGCAGCCTTGGGGGTGTGAGCGAAGACCGCGCTTCCCACGGCCACCCAGGGTGCGAGCTGGACCGGCTCTTCGTCGCGCCCATCGAGAGTCGGTTGCACCGCGGCTGCTTGTCGAGCATGCGTAGGGCGAGGGTGTTCCAACGGGACGCCCAGGTCGTCGCGGGTGGCAATGACGATCGCCCTCCGTCGGGCCTGTGGCACTCCGTAGTCCGCAGAGTTAAGGATCTTGACGCGCAGGTTGTACGAGGAGAGCTCCCCGCCCTTCTCCGTCGCCTTCGCGAGGTTGGCGAATTCTTGGGAGTGCAGGAAGCGATCAACGTTCTCCAGAACGAAGATCTTGGGCTTGATCGTGGTGACCACGCGCATGTACTCGCGCCACAGCCGGTTTCGGGGGTCGTCGACCTTAGGCGGTCGCTTCGCGAGGTCGTCCCTATTGAGGGAAGAAAACCCCTGGCAGGGCGGCCCTCCCATGACGAGGTCCACCTGACCTTCGTAGGGCTGGGCGTCCCATGTAGCGATGTCGATGTTGGCGACGTGGGCTGAACCGAAGTTCGCCGAGTACGTTGCGGCCGCGGCCTCGTCGAACTCGACCGCCGCGACAGACTCGAAGGGGGAGGACCCGGGGCCGGCCGGCTCGTAGGCGCGAAAGCCTGCGGAGAAGCCACCTGCGCCCGCGAACAAGTCGACCACCTTGATCGTGGGCTCACGCGGGGTCGAGTCCGCAGTGGTGTCAGTAGTGGTGGTCGCCATGGTGAGTGAGTCTACTGCGGACGATCTCCTGTGCACGGCCCTGCCTCCGTGGATTGGTCGGCGTTACCCGAGGTGTCTGCCAGACGGTTCAGGCGGTGCGTGAGGAACTCTTCAGTGCGCCCAGGATCCTGCGCCCGAGAGCCTCGGCAAGCGGGGGCGGGGTGGTCTGGCTGATCTGTCGGTAGGCGGACGTCTTCTTGCCGAAAATTTCCCAGTCGGAAGGGAATGCCTGGAGCAGCGCGACCTGGCCAACTGTGATCTTGGGCAGTCCATAGCGTGGCTCGACGTTGAAGTTTCGGCGAAAGTCCGGGCCCGGTACGGAATCGCCGATGCTTCCGCCATAGATTCCGTGGCGGGCCCAGAGGGCCTTTGCACGGCTTGCCCCGAGGTCCGCGCCCCCTCGACCGGTGGCTCCGCCCATGATCAGAGGAGCCGGCTCCGATGCATGTGTCGCCCAGTCAGAGGCTTCCGGCCAACCTGCCGAGGCCATCGATTCGTAGAGTGCTTCTCCGAGGGTTGGGCAGCGGGTGGAGTCCGGCACGGGCCACTCGAAGTGAGCCATGTCCTGGGGATGCATGGCGACCATGAACCCGTGTGGTCGATGCTGAGGCACTCCGAAATCCGTGGCCGTCAGCACGGACGACTTCAGCTCGAAGCCGAGGTCGGCAATGGCTTCGGCCACCACTTGTCGCTCCGCAGCGAACTTGGCCGCATTCAGGAAGGAGGGGATGTTCTCCAATAGCAGGACCCGCGGCCGGATGTAGGAAGCCATATCAAGCGTGGCCCTGAGGGCGTCCCGCTTGTCGTGCGTGGCGAGTTGTTTGCCGGCGATGCTGTACGGGGATCGTGGCAAACCGCAGCTCAGAATGTCGGCACGGTCCAACAGTTGGTGGTCTACGGGCTCAATCCGGTTGAGGTCTCCCTGGATTGTGCCCCAACCGGGGCGGTTGCGAGAGAGGGTGGCGCACGTGTCCGAATCGATGTCGACAGCGGCTATGACATCGAATCCCGCACGCTCGAGTCCCAGCGCTTGTCCTCCCACGCCGGCACACAACTCGATTGCGGTGTAACGCCGTTCCTGCACGAGTATGTCCCACCCCCACCTCGACACCCGGATCTTCATAGTAAGGCCTGGACCACGTTCGACGAAGTGGTCTGATTGCTTGGGGTCTAGATGCGCGCGTCCTTGGAGTCGATCGTGACGAAGCGCAACACCTTGCCATCGTGACTCCGTGCCGAAGCAGGTGCGACAAAGGTGAACGCCATGACGACCTTGCCGGGGTCGATACGTCCCGAGGCTTCGAGCTCTCCCCGGTGTTCCGGCTCCACGACCGGGTAGAGGGAAACCACTCCCCGGCGCTCGGCGACGTAGTGTTCGGTCGTGTCATTTCCCCCATGCGCCAAGGCGCCGGCGATTCGCAGAGCCGCTGCACGATGCCGCGGTTCGCTGATTGCGCCGAAGGTCTCGGCACGTCTGCGTTGGCGGCTGAACCAGGAGAAGGTTCGTGACGATGTGCCGATGGAGAGCTGCTTGTTTCCGGAGGCGTGTTGGGGAGCAAGGACAAGCCAGTCGTCGACTTTGGAGGAGGCTGTGATCTCCTTCAAGTATGCGAGATGCGGATCGAAACGCCCTTGGGCGTCCCACTTCAATGTTTGGACCAGCCTCAAAAGTTCGGCGGAAGTGAGCGTCCCCGTGAGTGCATTGAACCGGTGGTGCGTTTCCGTCTCGTCGAAGTAATAGGCGAACGTGCTCGGTTTGGTGGACATGGACTCCAGGACGGGGATCCAAAGGTCCGTGTTGTGTCGCAGCGCGGGCGCCCCTGACGGGTATGCCGTGGGTTCCTCCCACTTGCCTGGCGAATCCATGGCTACCAGGCGGGTGTTGTACATCTTGTTAGCGGCTGCGGGCTTCAACCAGGAAAGATGCTGGGAGACCAAAGGCGGTACCCGCTCGGGTGTGACCTGGGGCTCCCCGTCGATCATGATGGAGTACTGCTGTAGTCCATCGCGGAAGCTCTCCTCATCACGGCAGATCGCCTCGAAGGCTTCGTACAGATCGATGTCTTTCTTGCCCATCGTCTCCTCGCGACCCAAGTAGAGACGGACCAGATCCTGGTAACCCTTGCGGAACCCGAACCAGCGACCCATCTGCATCAGAGTCGAGGCGTTGTTGGTCCGGCGGCGGTAGTAGGTGACCGTGAGCCCCTCGACCGTGAAGCCACGGGCGAGTTTCTGCCCGCCGATGAGGATCTTCCACAAGGAGCGCTTGTCGAAGTCGGCTTCGCCGTTCTCGATGTCCTTGTCGCCGTTGACGACGATGATCGGCTGGTTGTCACCGCCGATACGGATTGCCGCCACGCCGACGTATGGGGAGAGGTCGTCGTAGGAATCGGGGACTGCGAAGCCCTCGGAGCGTACGCGCGAGACAGGGGCGATGTCCGTGTTGAAGAGTGCGCGCAGTCGTGCGTGGCCCTCGGGCCCGGTGTAGCCGGCGGACCACCACATCTTTTGTACGCGGCCACGCAGTTTCTGGTGATGCTCCGTACGTACCGATTCGTGGATGAGCATCGTGTGATGCTGGAAAGTGCGGTCTCCCAGGCCATTTGCCTCGCGGTACAGCTTCATGGCGGCGGTGAGGACGAACATGTCCATCGCCTGTTGGAGAGCTGTGTCGTCCTCTTCCGACGCGAGTTTAATGTCTCGGACATGCGCCTTTTCGTTGGAGTTGGCGAAAGTCCGCTCATCTCGTGGGATCGGGGAGTCCAGGTCATGGAAGTCCTGGACTCCCATGTATCCCTGCGGGCGCGGCAGGGAGACGATGAAGTCCTTTGGGAAGATGTCCTCTGCGTCGCTGGGGTCGATGAATACATTTGCGAAGGGTGTTGCCGTGTAGCCCACGTACTGGGCACGGGGGAGGAGCCGTAGGAGTTCGGAGATCTTGTCGTTGATGGCGGTGCGATCTACATCCGCCTTGTTGGGGTTGGCGGTGTTGACCGATGCCTCGTCGGACTCGTCATCGATGATCAGGACCGGGATCTCGGCGAGCGGCGTTTTGATCTTGTTGAGATCCTGGACCAGTCGAGCCAGCACCGCCTGGTTCTTCTTGACGACCATCAGACGGGCCGACGAGCGATGCAGGTTGCGAGGATCGTGAAGTGGGAGAGCTGGTTCCTGCTTCTCGAACTCCAAGGCGACAATGCCTTGTAGGAGACTCTTGTAATCGTTGTCCCTAGTGGTCATTCGGACGATGTCGAAGCCGCCGAGGGCGGAGGGTAGCCCACCATGGGAGAGGAATTTGCCCTGTGCCCAGGCCGGGTCGTCTGCATAGTCGGACTCGTACTCGGAAGCTCCGCGCAGGATGTTCTCGCGGCCGACGAGTTCCATGTCGAGGCGGCGTTGCGTCTGAGCACGCAGCAGGTTCAGCGTGCCGCCGAGGACGATGACCAGGCGATAGCCGGCGTCAACGGCCTTTGCGATGACGCCCGTGAAGTTGGCGGTCTTACCGGATTGCACGTAACCCACCACCAAGCCCTTTGACTGGTAGGCGGCTGTGGAGGTCGGGTCGGCAAGGCGCTCGACGACGCGGTCGGAGGCCGAGTCGAGGCCCGCTACCGCGGTCTCGGCCCAGCCGTTCTGTGAAAGCAAATGGCGATACGCCGGCCAGTACCAGCTGCGACCTTGCTGGGACTGGGTCGTGTACCAAGGGGTGAACGTATCGCTGATCACGACAGGCCCAGACGTCTTGGGAACCGGGACCAACAGGTTGAGGATCTTTTGCGTGTCCTCAGAGAGGTTGAGGAGAGCGAGGACGGCGGCACGTCGCTCGTCGGTACGGGGTTCGGTCGGTGACCACGTGGGACTCTCGGCGTAGTCCCACTGCGTGAGCTGCTTGCGCCAGAGCTCAACCAATTGGTCCGTGGAGTGTGCCGCGTTCAGCGTTGTCCGGAAATCCTCATCCGTGGCAAGTGCTTCAGCCGCGGGCCCTTCTTCCTCGGACTGGTAGGTCAGTGCACGCAGCAGGTTCTTCGGTTTGCTGTCCATACCTGCAAGGGCCGAGGTGTGGAGCGTGAGCCGGAGCATTTCGGTGGGGTTCATCGATGATTCCTCGGGCTTACGGGAGGCGAAGGTCGGCTAGGAGGGCCGGAGGCTTGGGAGACTCTGGGAGACCGGTTACGTCGAGTGTGTACGTGACATCGCGAATGCGGTCTCGAAACTGCGCGGGCACGGACTCTGTATCCAGGCGCGGCAGTTGGTCATCGACAAGGAAGCCGATCGGTTGGGTGCGCAAGCGCCACCGTTCGTCGTCCGGGACTTCAGGGTCCCAACCTGTCGCGGTGAGATGCCCGTCGAGGCGATCGAGTCGTTCCGGGGCGTGCTCGGCAACGTCACTGCGTACAGAGCGGACACAGTCTGCGAGGGTACGACCGTCGATTCCCCCTCGTGTGACTTGCAAGGAGACCAGCCACAAGGGGCGGTCGCCGCTCGGCAGTAGTTGGCCGAGTCCATGGACTGTGTGTTCGCGCCGTTCCGAAGCAGTGGTCTTCACCTCCATGTCGAAGCCGAGCAGACCGAAGTCGTGCTCCTCACCGTCCGGACCTGTCCAGGCCTTCACGGCGGTGGACCAACCATGTGCGGAGGCGATCGACGAGAGAACGGAGAGTTCGCCGATCAGGCCGATACGTTTCTCTGCTCGTAGCGCTCGCGGACGATCCAGCAGCGCGCTCCAGGCGCGTACGGTCTCTCCGAATGCTTGATCCAGCGTGCGGTCATGAGTCACGATCCGGTCGGCGACGGCGTTCAGGAGGTCGTGAAAGTCGCGAATCAGAGCTGCCTGGGTGGTTCTGATGCGAGCCATCCGCATCCCTCGCTCCGCGATCTGGTCAATGCGGATCAACGGCAGTGGGGAGTGTGGCGGCTGGTGGCGCCGGTCGAGTTCTACGTAGAGAGCAATCTCGCGACCACCCTCGCCAACGACGTAGGAGACCTCTGGATGAGTCGAGGGGGCGGAGAGCCGATACGAGGTGGAC
Organism: Streptomyces sp. NPDC058685; assembly: GCF_042714725.1. Classification (NCBI taxonomy): domain Bacteria; kingdom Bacillati; phylum Actinomycetota; class Actinomycetes; order Kitasatosporales; family Streptomycetaceae; genus Streptomyces; species Streptomyces sp. NPDC058685. Next base: position 83,044 of record NZ_JBHXSL010000021.1, on the reverse strand, counting down.
TGATTCTCACCGAGGTAGTACTCAACGGAGGGCCACGGTACGTACGGTCCCTCAACCATCGTCTGCCACCCTGTCCAGCTCCGCGCGGGCTGCAGACACGAGGATCGACTGCCACAGTTGGAGGTTGTCCTTCTCGCGGCTTCCGCTGTACTCCTTCTCGAATACTTGGTGCAGGAGTACATACATCAACGACTTGAGCAGGGGAGCATCGTTGGCACCACCGCTGCGTCCGCCAAGGATCGCGGTCCGATAGTGCTGGTTGAGCACGATCGTGCGGTCGTCACGGTCGACATCGAAAAAGAGCTCGTTGTCGAGCCTCTGCCAGCGGAGTGCGATGGGTTCCTCGTGCGGGATCGTCGGCAGCTCGTCCTCGATCGTTTCACGTACAGCTGGGTCGAGACCTTCGCCCGGCGGGAGAACGGGCTTGCGGGTGGTGCCGGAACGCTTGCGGGCGTCGCGGTAGACCCCCTCGGCGGCGTTCAAGTAGTCCAGGAAGACATCGCCCGCGGGGGTGGAGGCTTCCTCCAGCGCGGAGGTGAACTCGGGCGACGCCTCGACCCCAGCCTTTTTCACTGTGAGCCGGAATGCGTCGCCAGGGCGGTCAGGGAGGTTCACGGCCACGCGGGCGAGGGAGAGGTGCTGCTCGGGCTGCCGGAAGTTGTTCCAGCCACCCGCCTGGACCAGACGGTTGTTGCGGTAGAAGTAGAAGCCTTGGCGTTCCATGCCGGAGCCAACTGCTTTGTATTCGTCGAGGTTGGACTTTGGTGTCCAAACATGGGCATCCAATGTGACTGCACCGACGGAGGGGAGCGACGCCGTGAACTTCCGCGGGTACTCGGGATGTCCTGGGACGGGGTACCCGAATGGGTTCAGCGGCTCGACGCCGAAGTTCATGTAGATCGTGCCAGTACGCACGTCCTCGACGGCGATGGTGATGTTGAAGTCCTCGCGTGCCAGGAACCGGTGCAGGTGGAGGCCGAGGTGTAGGCCCAGCTTGTTGATCGTGCGGTGGAGGTATCGGTCGGTCTGACCTCCGCCGCCATGCTTCGGGAAGTCCTTGACACCGTCCCAGCGGACGACTGTGCCTTGCCATTCGATTGGACGCCCGCTGTCGTATCGATCGATGAGTTTTTGCGCGTACTCCGGCTCCACGATGTCGCAGTCGAAGCTTGAGACCGCACGCTCCATTACCCAACGGCGACCGGCCGTGCGGGTGCGTTTGGTCGTGCTGACCACCGTGACTGCCGAGGCGTGGCTGAGCGAGGCGGACTTGAGGCCCGTTCCGAACATGCCGAGTGCGTCGGCGGCGTAGTCGCGCCGGCCACCGACGGTCATGGCGATGTCGAGGGCGGCCTCGTCCATTCCCTTGCCGTCGTCGACGACCAAGAGGCTGACGAGTTGATCACCGTCGCGCAGGAAGTGAATGACCACATCCTTCGCTCCGGCGTCGATGGAGTTGTCGACGAGATCGGCGATCGCGACCTCGAACCCGTAGCCCTGACTGCTCAGTGCCTCCATGTAGCGCGCATCCGGCGGGAGGCGCTTGCTCCCGGCAGTGGGGACGTCGAACTGCCAGTCGTGGGTCATGGCCTCGCCTTGGGGATCCCGGCTGATTATATGAGCATTGGTGACCATAGCGGTCGGGTCGGACAATGGGCTGCGAGGCCCGAATGTCGACTGAGCCGGGCCAGGCGCTATTGCGTTCTGTTCGCCGGGGCGTCCGCCCTTATGGATTGATCTCGGGCCCGAGCCACTGCCCTCGCGATGGTCTCTGGACTCTCGTGCTCCCAGAAGCGGAGGACCGTCCATCCTTGAGCCTGCAGATGGTCCGTTGTCTCCCGGTCGCGGGCCATGTTCCTGTCCAGCTTGGTTCGCCACCATTCGGCGTTGGCCTTTGGGTGCGTCGCATGCTGGGGGCAGCCGTGCCAGAAGCAGCCGTCCAGGAAGACCGCGACCTTGGCCTTACCAAAGACAATGTCGATCGTGCGTCTCCGCATGCCGGGTACCGGAACGTTCACGCGATAGCGCAGCCCTGCTCCGTGGAGCAACTTGCGCACTGCGACTTCGGGGGCCGTGTCACGCGAGACCTGTCGGCTCATGCGCGCCGAGACGGCAGCGGAGGAAGGAACGGCATCGGGCACCTGGGTATTGTGCCGGCGGTCAGGGTGCGTCGGGGCTGCTTTGTCTCCTCGCTGCCTTCCTGAGTCAGCCATTGTTCCCACCACCGTGGACCGATGCCGTATAGGTCATTCTCGGCGCTGGGCCCGAGGCTCGCACCCTGCCCCGATGGTGCGGACCCGGTGAGGAGATCCGCCGCTGGGTGGCCAGACTCAGCCGTGAAGCGGTGTCCCGTGGCACCCCCTGTACGCCCTCCCCGACCCGCACCAGCAGTCCGCCCCCTTCGCCGGCGGCCACGCCACCGCCTTGCCCCTCGCCGCCAGCGTCGTCGCGTACTGCGGGAGCAGGTCCGCGTTCGATGGGGAGGACTGTTCCGAGGCCGCGAAAGCCTCGTAGGACGGGACCGTCGCCGTCACGATGCCCAGGTTGGCCGTGCCCGTGGAGGACAGGTCGCGGAGCGAGGCCTCGATGTCCGTCAGGTGGGCCGTGTGGGTCGGGTACTCGGATTCGAGTTCGGGGTACGCCGTCAGGAGTTCCGACAGTTCTCCTTCCGGCCAGTGGAGCACCGCCACCGGGAAGGGGCGGGACAGGGCCGAGCGGTAGGAGCCCAGTTCCGAGCGGAGGCGGGCGATTTCGGCCTGGAGTTCGGCCGGGTTGTTCGAGCCCAGGGCCCACAGGCGGTTCGGGTCGTGGAGTTCGTCCAGGGAGATCGACGCGTGGGCCGTGTGGACCTTGTCCGCGAGCGCGTCCCAGTTGTCGTGGGCGCGGCCCAGCATGCGGCGCACGCGGTGGCGGCCGGTCAGCAGGGACTGGGTGTCGTAGGGGACGTCGTCGTCGCCGGGGGTGAGGAGCAGCGTGATCGCCGTGGTGAAGCAGTCGTGGGACGCCTCGAGCTCGTCGTGGGACTCCAGCGTCTCGGCGATGATCTCCCACGGGGCCGGGTCCGCGGGGGCCGCCGTGCGGATGCCGGTGATCAGGGCGCGGGCCTCGGCCTCGTGGCCGTACTCCCACAGGTTCGCCGCTTGGAGTGCCTTGACGAGCAGGGGGCGCTCGGGGCTGTCGGCGAGGAGGCGGTCGTAGAGACTGGAGGCGCTTTCGCGGTCGCCGGCCAGTTCGAGGTGGGCCGCGGCCTGGAGCAGCAGCGACTCGTTGTCCTCGGGGTACTGCGTCGCGGTACGCAGCAGGCGCTCGGCTTCGGCGTTGTGATCGGCAGGCGTGTCGGGGCGCATGGATGACACGGTACTGCCGTACGGGGGTTCGGCGGGGGGCACGTTCGCGTGATGGCGGACGTGCTGTGTACCACTCTGGTGACTTCGGCGATCAGCGCCTAACCTGCGCCCGTGCGGGAGCGGATACCGGTCGTGGTCCAGGGGCGCGGCTCGCGGAGGCGGGCCCGGTTCGCGGGTGTGCTGTGGGCCGTCGCCGAGATCACCGTCACACTCGGCGTCGTGGTGCTCCTGCTGGTCGTGCACCAGTTGTGGTGGACCAATCGGCAGGCCCGCGAGGGCGCCGAGCGCCGCGTCCACGCCCTGGAGCGGGAGTGGGACGCCTCCGTCGGCGAGGCTCCGGAAGCCGCGCCGTCGGGCGAACCGGCGGCCGGCGAGGACCCGCCGGCCGCCGGGGGTGGGGGACGCGGCTCCGGAGCCCGTGCAGGGGAGTCCGTACGCCCGCCCGCCCCCCGCTGGGACCAGGCGTACGCCGTCCTGCGTATCCCGCGCCTCGGTGTTGTCGCCCCCGTCGCCCAGGGGATCAGCAAACAGGGCGTCCTGGACAAGGGGTACATCGGGCATTATCCCGGCACCGCGCACCCCGGAGGCGGCGGCAACTTCGCCGTCGCCGGGCACCGCAACACCCACGGCGAGCCCTTCCGGCACATCGACCGGCTGCGCAAGGGGGACGAGATACGGGTCGAGACGCGGAGCGCGGTGTATGTGTACGCCGTCGACCGGGCCCTCACACGGACGAGCCCTCGGGACATCGGCGTCATCCGGCCCGTTCCCCGCAGTCTCGTCACGCCGTCCGCCGGGTACAGCGCGCCCGGTTACTACCTGACCCTCACCACCTGCACGCCGGAGTACAGCTCCCGGTACCGGTTGATCGTGTGGGGGAAGCTCACGTCGATGCGGCCGCGGTAGGGCACCGGGTCTAGGGTCCTGACGTGCTCAAGCGTCGTCCTCAACTGCTCTGGCTGCTCGTGCCGTACGTCCTGTTCGTCGGTGCGCTGCCGCTGGTCAACCGTGTCCGGCCCGTCCTGCTCGGGTTGCCGTTCCTCTTCGTCTGGTTGCTCGGGGCGACGCTGGTCACTCCGCTCGCCGTCTGGCTCGCCCGGCGGGGGGACCGCCGGTGAACGCCGTCGTCGCCACCTCGATCTTCGGTCTCTTCATGCTCGGCACCGTCGCTCTCGGGCTTCTTGCCGTACGCGGGCGGGGCGGTGGGGGCGGCGGGCTCGCCGAGTGGTCCGTCGGCGGGCGCAGCCTCGGGGCCGTCTTCATCTGGGTGCTGATGGCGGGCGAGGGCTATACGAGTTTCAGCTATCTGGGGGCTGCGGGCTGGGGCTACAACTACGGCTCACCCGTGCTGTATGTGGTGGCGTACATGTCCTGCGGCTACGCCGTCGGTTACGTCGTCGGCCCCATGTTGTGGGCCTACGCCCGCAAGCACGGTCTGGTGGGGATCACCGATATGGTCGCCCACCGTTACGACCGGCCCTGGCTCGGCGCCCTGGTCGCCTTCCTCGCGACCGTCTTCCTGCTCCCCTACATCCAGCTCCAGATCACCGGCATGGGAGTCGTCGTCTCGACCATCTCCTACGGCGCCGTCAGCCTCAACTGGGCCTACTTCCTGGCCTTCGCCGTCACCACCGGTTTCGTCGTGGTGAGCGGACTGCGCGGCAGCGCCTGGGTGTCCGTCCTCAAGGACGTGCTCGTCATCGCGACCCTGGGCTTCCTCGCGATCTATGTGCCCCAGCACTACTTCGGAGGCTACGAGGAGTTCCTCGGGCGGCTCGTCGCGGAGAAGGGCGAGTGGCTGACCCTGCCCGGGCACGGGGGCGGCGGCTTCGGCGAGCTGTGGTTCGCCACCACCACCCTCCTCAACTCCCTCACCGTGGTGATCTTTCCGACCACCGTCGCCGGCTACCTCGGCGCCCGCAACGCCGACGCCCTGCGCCGCAACGCGATGTGGCTGCCCGCCTACAACGTCCTGCTCTTCGTGCCCATGCTTCTCGGCATGGCGGCCCTCTTCGTCGTTCCGGGACTCGTCGGCGCGGAATCCAACCTGGCCCTCTTCGAACTCGTCGTGGACTCGCTGCCGGCCTGGGCGGTCGGGATCGTCGGGGTGGCGGCGGCGCTGTCCTCCATCGTGCCGATGGCGGTCTTCATGCTCGTCATCGGCACCATGTGGGGACGCAGCGTCCTCTCCCTGGTGCCCGCGCTGCGCGAGCGGCAGAAGGGGGCGGCCCAGATCGTCGTCGTGGCGGCCGGCGCGATCGCCCTGCTGCTGACGTACATCGCCCCCAACACGCTCGTGCGGCTGTCCCTCATCTCGTACGAGGGGATGGCACAGCTCCTGCCCATGCTGCTGCTGGGGCTGGTGTGGCGGCGGCTCACGTTCGCGGGTGCGCTGGCCGGTCTCGCCGTGGGGGTGACGATCGTCTGCGTGCTCGTCTTCACCGGGCGCGATCCGGTGTGGGGCATGAACGCGGGCATCGTCGCCCTCGCCGTGAATCTGGCGGTCGCGCTGGCGGTGACGTACACGCGCCCGGCCGACCGTGATCCACGGCCCGACGGGGAGGTGCTCGCCGAGGATCCCCTCCCTGCGGCCGATCCCGCCCGCGAGGCGCATCCTGTATAACGGCTGGAAGGTGTCCCGACGGTGTTCGGGCAGCAGAGCGAGGAAGTGAGGTGGGAGCACATGGACGGCCGCCGGCTGTCGCGATGGGTGCACCCCTCCGCGTTCGCGCTGTTCCTGCTCTTCGAGATCCTGATCGCCGACGGCAGCAGCCTCTCCGCCGCCGTCGCGCTCGCCGCGACCGCCACGGCCTCGGCCGGTTCGGCACTGGTCGTCTGCGCCCTCATCAGCGCGCGCTGCGTGCCCGCCGTGCCCGTCACCCGGGTGCGTACCGCTCTGCGTGACCGGCGGCGGCGCACCGCTTTCCTGCCGCAGCGGGATCCGGACGCACGGGGCCGCACCAGGCCCAGGGCTCCCGGGCGTCTCGTCCTGACGACCGCGTAGGGGCGCAACCGCACACCGGCACACCGGCCACGGCCGGTTCGCCGCCGGACTGCCCGCTGCCGTATCGCTCGCCGCCGGGCCGCTTGCCGCCGACTGTTCGCGTGCGAGGGATCGCGCGCCGGACCGTCACGCGCGCCGGGCCGCTTACGAGCGACGGATCGTGTGCCCCGGACCGCCCGAGCGCTGGACCGCCCGAGCGCTGGACCGCTCGCGCAGGCGCGCCCGGTGATCCCGCAGCCTCCGCACCCCTCGCGGGTCGTCATGCCGCCATGACCGCATCCCGGCACGACGAGACCCACGGAGGGCTCACCCATGTCCGTATTCGCCAACCTGGTCGAGCAGCTCGCCGACCTGCTCCAGCCGCTCTTCCACGCATCGGCGACAGCCGCCGCGATCGTCCTGTTCACCGCGCTCGTACGGCTCGCCGTCCATCCCCTCTCACGTGCCGCCGCCCGCGGGCAGAAGGCCAAGGCCCGGCTCTCGCCGCAGATCGCCGAACTGCGGAAGAAGCACGGCAAGAACCCCGAGCGCATGCAGAAGGCGATGCTGGAGCTGCACAAGAAGGAGCAGGTCTCGCCGCTCTCCGGATGCCTGCCGAGCCTGTTGCAGCTGCCGGCGTTCTTCCTGATGTACCACCTGTTCTCCAGCAGCCGGATCGGCGGGGAGCCCAACGGTCTGCTCGGCCACACCCTCTTCGACGCCCCCCTCGGCGACCGCTGGGCGGATGCCCTCGCACACGGCGGGGTGTTCGGAGGTGCGGGCCTCGTGTACCTCGTGCTCTTCGCGGTCGTCACGGGCGTCGCGATCTTCAACTTCCGGCGTACGAAGCGTCAGATGGCGTCCTCGCCGCTGCCGCAGGGGGACACCCCGGGCATGGGCGCGATGATGAAGATCATGCCGCTGATGTCGTTCGCGACGCTGATCACGGTGGCCGTGGTGCCGCTCGCCGCCGCGCTGTACGTCGTCACCAGCACGGCCTGGACCGCCGTCGAGCGCACGGTCCTGTACCGGGACATGCCGACGGCCGGCGCGCTGGCTACCGTCGCGTAACAGTCCAGGTTGTGAACGGGGTCTTGCGGAGTGATCCGATGTCTTGGAGGATCAGCCAATCCTCCGAACCCCTCCGATGGCCGCTACCCATCGTCCGGGCTCGCACCGAACCAGGGGAGACAGACCATGAAGCTGCTGCGTGTCGGCACCTCGGGCGCCGAGCGCCCGGCCCTGCTCGACGTGGACGGGACTCTGCGCGACCTGTCCGGCCTTGTCACGGACATCGACGGGGAGCTGCTCGCCGACGCCTCCGCTCTCGGCCGGATCCGGGCCGCGGCACAGGGCGGCGAGCTGCCCGCGCTCGCCGCCGACGGGCTGCGCGTCGGCCCGCCGCTCGCCCGGATCGGCAAGGTCGTGTGCATCGGGCTGAACTACCACGACCACGCGGCCGAGACGGGGGCGGAGGCTCCCGCGGAGCCGGTCGTCTTCTTCAAGGCGGCGGACACGGTCGTCGGACCGAACGACACGGTGCTCGTGCCGCGCCGCAGCCGCAAGACCGACTGGGAGGTCGAGCTCGCGGTCGTCATCGGGCGTACGGCGCGCTATCTGGAGGACGACGAGGACCCGCTGTCGTACGTCGCCGGATACGCGATCTCGCACGACGTGTCCGAGCGCGAGTTCCAGATCGAGCGCGGCGGTACGTGGGACAAGGGCAAGAACTGCGAGACGTTCAACCCGCTGGGCCCCTGGCTGGTGACGGCGGACGAGGTACCGGACCCGCAGGCGCTGAGCCTGAGGCTGTGGGTGAACGGCGAGCTGAAGCAGAACGGCTCGACGGCCGACCAGATCTTCCCGGTGGCCGAGGTGGTCCGGTACGTCAGCCAGTTCATGACGCTGTACCCGGGAGACGTGATCAACACGGGTACGCCGGCGGGGGTGGCGATGGGGCAGCCCGAGCCGAAGCCGTACCTGCGGGCGGGGGACGTGGTGGAGCTGGAGGTCGAGGGGCTGGGGAGGCAGCGGCAGGACCTCAAGGACGCGTAGCGCGCCTGGTGGCGCGGGGGTTGGGGGTCCGGGGCTTCGGGTTCCGGCCTCGGCGCGGGGGCTGGGGCCGAGGTCCGGGGCTGGGTCCCCCGCCGTGGGCAGCAGGCACGGCCTGCGGCCGTGTCCTCAAGCGCCGGACGGGCTGGATTTGGCTGGACTGGTACGGACCGTTCGGCTCGTGGGTGGGCACGGCCTGCGGCCGTGTCCTCAAGCGCCGGACGGGCTGGATGGGGCTGGGCGTGCTTGGGTTGTGGCCGTTCCTGAGGTGTCGGGTGGCCCTGGATTTGGTCGGCCGATTCGGGCTCCCCGCCCGTGGGCAGCAGGCACGGCCTTGCGGCCGTGTCCTCAAGCGCCGGACGGGCTGGAGTTGGTTGGACTGGTGCGGACGGTTCGGCTTGTGGGTGGGCACGGCCTGCGGCCGTGTCCTCGAGCGCCGGACGGGATGGGCGGGCTTGTGTCGGGCGGCCCCGGAGCTGGCACGGCCTGCGGCCGTGATTCTCCAGTGCCGGGGCTGGGCGTGGCCGGGTTACGTGCCCGGTGGGGTGGAGGCCAGGAAGCGGGAGAGGGCGTCCACCACCATTGCGTGGTCCTCTGCCTGGGGGAGGCCCGAGACCGTGACCGTACCGATCACTCCCGCGCCCTCGACCGTGATCGGGAACGATCCGCCGTGCGCCGCGTACGTGTCCGGGTCCAGCCGCGACGACTCCTCGAACGTCGTGCCCTTCTCCCGGTGCCGCGTGCCGACCAGGAACGAGCTCTCGCCGTAGCGCTCGACGACCCGCCGCTTGCGGTCGATCCAGGCGTCGTTGTCCGCGCTCGAACCCGGCAGTGCGCAGTGGAACAGCTGCTGCGCGCCGCGGCGGATGTCGATGGCCACCGGGGCCTCACGCAGGTGCGCCATCTCGACCAGCATGCTGCCGAGCGCCCACGCGTCGGCATGGTTGAACCGGCGCAGGGTCAGACGGCGTTCCTGGTCGACCAGCTCATGGATGGTGGGGGGCGTTGTCATACGGACACCTCCACGGTGACGCCCTCACGGGCGGAGCGGCGCGCGGCCTCCAGGACCTCGAGCGCGGCGGCCGCCTGCTCGGCGGTGACCGGCGGGGGAGTGCCGTTGCGCAGGGCGTCGGCAACGGCCGCATAGTACGCAGGGTAGTCGCCCGGGAGCGTCTCCACCGGGTCGCCGCCGCCGGTGAGTGGTGACTCGCCGCCGCCGATCCGGCCCCACTGCGACTCGTCCTCCACGCCCCACGGCTTGTGGGTGTCCGGGCGCTTGCCGTCGCGCAGGTCCGCCTCCTGCGGGTCCAGGCCGTACTTCACATACCCGGCGGCCGAGCCGAGGGCGCGGAAGCGCGGGCCGAGCTGGGCGGTGGTGGCGCTGGCGTAGAGGTGCGAGCGGACGCCGTTCGCGTGGGTGAGCGCGAAGAAGGTGTCGTCGTCCGCCTGGGCGCCGGGGCGGCGCAGGTCGGACTCCGCGTACACGCGGGTGACCGGGCCGAACAGCGTCAGCGCCTGGTCGACGAGGTGGCTGCCGAGGTCGTACAGCAGACCCCCGATCTCCTGCGGGTCGCCCGACTCGCGCCAGCCGCCCTTGAGCTGTGGGCGCCACCGCTCGAAGCGGGACTCGAAACGCTGGACCTCACCGAGCGAGCCGTCCGCGATCAGCTTGCGGAGGGTGAGGAAGTCGTTGTCCCAGCGGCGATTCTGGAACACGGAGAGCAGCAGACCGCGGGCCTCCGCGAGCGCGGCGAGCTCACGCGCCTCGGCGGCGGTGCCGGCGATCGGCTTGTCCACGACCACCGAGAGACCCGCTTCGAGGGCGGCCTTGGCGACGGGGACGTGGGTCTTGTTCGGGGAGGCGATCACGACGAGGTCGAGTTCGCCGGCGTGGGTCCACAGCTCGTCGGGCGTGGCCACGAAGCGCACATCCGGGAACTCGGCGCGGGCCTGCTCCTGCCGCTCCGGGTTCGACGTGACGATCGTGTCGAGGACGAGGCCCTCGGTGGCCGCGATCAGCGGGGCGTGGAAGACGGAGCCCGCCAGGCCGTAGCCGACGAGTCCGACGCGGAGGGGGGTGCCGGTGCCAGTCATGGCCCCACTTAAGCAACGGTGTTGCCGAAGTGCAAGCGAGGGGGAGAATGGATGGCGTGAACACCAACGGGAGCAGGTACGGAAGCGGAAGCGGGCAGGGGAGCGGGCGCCTCGGCAATGGAGGGTCTTCGGGGACCGAGCTGCCAGAGCTGCCCAGCCTGTCCGGACTGCGCAGCGCGAACGCGGCGCGCGTCCTGGAGCTGTTGCGTGTGGCGGGTGAGGGCGGGATCAGCCGTCTCGAACTGGCGGAGGGCACCGGGCTCACCCCCCAGGCGGTCAGCAAGATCACGGCACGGCTGCGCGGGAGCGGGCTGGTGGCGGAGGCGGGCTACCGCGCCTCGACCGGCGGGAAGCCTCGTACGGTCCTGCGCCTGGTCCCTCCGGCGGCGCACGCCGTGGGGCTGCACCTGGACCGTGACGAGCTGACCGTCGTGCTGCTCGACCTGGCGGGGGTGCTCGTCGGCCGGCGTGTGGTGCCGCTGGATCTGGGAGCCGGCGCGGATGCGGTGATGGAGGCGGTGGCGGTCGAGGTGGAGTCCCTGCTGGCCGCTTCCGACCCGGCCGGCGCCCTGTCCGCCGGGCCCCTCTCCGGGCAGCCCTCCGCCACCCTGTCCGCCGGGCCCCCCTCCGGGCAGCCCTCCGCCACCCTGTCCGCCGGGCCCCTCTCCGAGCCGCCCTCCGCCGGGCGATTGTCCGCAGGGGAGCCGGGTTCCGTGCCCGCCCCGGCGCCCGCCGCCGCGCCGAGCCCCGGACCTGCGGGATCCGCCGCCGGAACCGGACCGGCTCCCTGGCTCGGCGAACCCGGACCGGCCCCGCAGCCCAGCGGTCCCGGTCCCGACAACCGCCCCTCCCACCGCGTCCTCGGTGTCGGCGTCGCCATGCCCGGGCCGCTCGATCACGCCTCCGGCGTTCCCCATCGCGTCACCGGATTCCCGCAGTGGGACGGCTTTCCCCTGCGGGACGCACTCGCCGAGCGGCTCGGGCTGCCCGTCGCGCTCGACAAGGACACCAACGCCGCCGCTCTCGGCCTCGCCCTCCGGACCAATGCCGCGGCCCTCGGGCTCGCCCTCCAGGGGAACGGGGACTCGTTCGCGTATCTGCATCTGGGGACCGGGCTCGGGGCGGGTCTCGTGCTCGGTGGGGGGCTCTACCGCGGGGCACGGACCGGGGCGGGGGAGTTCGGGCATCAGGTCGTGCAGCTCGACGGGCCGTCGTGCGGCTGTGGCCGGCGAGGGTGCATCGAGGCGCTCTGTCTGGCGGCGGTCGCCGACGGGGACCTCGCTGCCGCGGCGAGGATTCTCGGCGTCGGCGCCGCCAACCTCGTGGAGCTGCTGGACATCGACCGCGTCCTGCTCGGCGGCCGGGTCGTCGAGGCCGCGGCCGGCACCTTCGTCCGCGGAGTGGGCGAGCAGACCCCCGTGCCGGTGGAGCTCGCGAACGGTGGTCCGCACACGGTCGCCGAGGGCGCGGCACAGCTGGTGCTCGCCCCGGTCTTCGGGCGGGCCGAGGCCGCCTTCTCGTCACCGCTCCCGCCGTCGCGCACCGGGCAGAAAATACGCTGATAGGGCGGAGTTCGGCCGTTCGGGGACGTGCCTCCCGGGTCCCCGGGCGCCCGCGTGGCAGGGTCGCGCCCACGTCCCCTGCCCGCACCGGCCGAACAGCAAAGGTCAGCCATGCGACTGCGCAATGTCCTCGCCGCCGGCGCCGCCGCGGCCACCGTCGTCCCCGCAGCCCTCGCGGCCCCGGCGGCCGCCACCGCAGACCCGGCCGTGCGGGCCGCCGTCTCCGACACCGCCGCCAACCACGCCGGCGCGAGCAGCACCGCCGCGAACCAGGCCGGCGCGAGTAGCACCGCCGCGAGCAAGGCCACAGCAGGCACGGCCGAAGCGGGCACAGCCGAAGAGAACAAGGCCAAGGCGAGCAAGGCCAAGGCGAGCAAGGCCAAGGAGACCAGGGCCGCCGTCCGTGCCCCAGGCGACGAGCCCACCTGCGGCACGGTGGCCGCCAAGAGCTTCCCGATCGACTCCCGTATCCACGGCGGCCCGCCCGTGCACCACCCCGGCGGCGGTTTCGAGCAGTGGTCCGTCGACCTCGCCAACACCACCGCGGAGGCATGCCGCAACATCCACCCGGTGATCGTCTTCACCGCGCGGGACCGAGGGCTGACCCCGCCCAGGGTCACGCTCGAGTTCTACGACGAGGACGCCTCGCGCTGGCGGCCCGCGTCCCTGGAGACGACCGCGCAGGACGAGGTGATCGGCGTACTCGACGACGGCGCGTTCGCCGGTTTCGCGGTGCCGGCCCGTGCGACCGTCACCGTCCGGGTCCGGTTCGCGCTGACCGCGGACACTCCGCCCAACCAGGTCACCGTCAATGCCGCCGTCGTCCAGCGGCGCGGCGACGACGGCGACTGGGTCGGCGAGTCGGGCGACTACCGCTTCGCCGTCATGGACGACGACGGCTCCGGCCTCTCGGTCACCCGCGACGAGCTCGCCACCACGGGCACCGGGGCACTGGCCCGCCTCGGTATGGCTCTCGGCACGATCCTGCTGGGAAGTGCCGTCGTGGTGCTGGCCTCCAGGAAGCTGCGGACGGGCCGCCGCTGATCGTTCATATGCGTCTGCGAGCATCGGGCGGTGGACTACCCGAACGACCAGGCGCCCGGCGCCCCTGTCCGCTCCGGCATTCCGGAGCACGGACGCATCCCCAAGTACTACGCCGTCAAGGCCCGTGTCTCCGCCCTCGTCGACGAGTCGGCCGAGGGCGACCCGCTGCCGACCGAGCGCGATCTCGCCCTGCGGTTCGCGGTGTCGCGCGAGACCGTGCGACAGGCGCTGCGCGAACTCCTGCTGGAGGGACGGCTGCGCCGCCAGGGCCGCGGCACCGTCGTCGCCGGCCCCAAACTGGAGCAGCCGCTCTCGCTCGCGAGTTACACCGAAGGCGTGCGCAAGCAGGGCCGCAGGCCCGGCCGCAACCTCATCGGCCTGGACCGTTTTCCCTGCTCGGCGGCGCTGGCGGAGGAGATCGGCGCGAGCGTCGGTGAGCCGGTGTGGCACATGGAGCGGGTGCTGCTCGCGGACGACGAGCGCGTCGGACTGGAGAGCACGTACGTCACCGTCGCCCGGGTGCCGCGCCTGGACGCCGACTTCGACCCCGACTCCTCCTTCTACGCCTATCTGCGGGAGCGGCTGTCCATCGCCTTCGGCGATGCGGACGAGCGGATCGAGACGGTGCTGGCCACACCGCGCGAGGCGTTGCTGATCGGTACGCCGCCGGCGCTGCCGATGCTGCTGCTGCACCGTCTGTCGCGCGACACCGACGGCAGCCCGCTGGAGCGCGTACGGACGCTGTACAGGGGCGACCGCTTCAGCTTCACCACCCATCTCGGCAACGGCGGCTGACCGGCCGCGACAGCCGTCGGCGGCGGGCAGGTGATCCGCAGGCGACCCGCACCGGACCTCCGCCTCATCACAGAGTGGTAACGGGTCTAGTCCAAGCTTGACGGCCCGTTCACCGTCCCGTTGCCGGTCGTCCCCGAACGGGACACCGGCCGCGAGGAGCGTTGCGGCCGTGAGAGTCATCGTCGTAGGAGCCGGCGTGGTGGGAACCATGCACGCCTGGCACGCAGTGGAACGCGGCCATGAGGTCGTACAGATCGAGCGGGAGCAGGAGGCCCGGGGCGCGAGCCTGCGCAACTTCGGACAGATCTGGGTGAGCGGCCGCGCGGGCGGGGAGGAGCTCGAAACCGCGCTGCGTGCCCGTGAGTTGTGGCAGTCCATCGGGCGGCGCGTGCCGGAGCTCGGCTTCCGGGCCATCGGTTCGCTCACCCCCGTGCGCAACGAGCGGGAACTGGCCGTCGCCGAAGCGGCGGTCGCCCGCCCCGACGCCGCCGCCCGCGGCTACAAGCTCGTCACCACCGCCGAGGCGCGCGACATCAACCCCGCGCTGCGGGGCCGGTTCATCGCCGCCCTGTGGTGCGAGCGGGATGCGGCGGTGGAGCCCCGGCCCGCCCAACTGGCCCTGAAGAAAGCCCTGCTGGAGTCCGGCCGGTACACCTACCTCGGCGGGCGCGAGGTCCGTGACGTGGTGGGTGAGGCATCCGTCCGCGACGACCACGGCGAGGTGCACACCGGTGACGCCGTCGTGCTGTGCCCGGGCGCCGCGCTCTCCGGTCTCGTCCGCGAACTCGCCCCCGCCCTCCCCGTACGCCGCGTTCGGCTCCAGATGATGCAGACCGACCCGCTCGGCGAGCCGCTGACCACCTCCGTCGCCGACGCCGACAGCTTCCGCTACTACCCCGCCTACGCGAGTGAGGCGCTGGACGCGCTGAACGCCGGGCAGGCGCAGGCCCCGACGGCCGCCGAGCACAGGATGCAGCTCCTGATGGTCCAGCGCCGCGACGGCGGGCTGACCATCGGCGACACCCACGAGTACGAGCACCCCTTCGCCTTCGACACCCTCGACGACCCCTACGAGCACCTCATCGGCGTCGTCGAGTCCTTCCTCGGCCGGCCGCTGCCGAAGGTCCGCCGCCGGTGGGCCGGGGTGTACGCGCAGTGCACCGACACGAGCCGTGTCGTCCACCGGGAGCAGGTGCGCGACGGCGTGTGGCTGGTGACCGGTCCCGGCGGGCGCGGCATGACCTGCTCGCCGGCGATCGCCGAGAAGACCGCGAACGAACTGGGCTGGTGATTTCTGATGACCCGAACGAACCTCGTCGTCCTGGACATGGCCGGTACGACGGTCGCCGACGGCGGACTGGTCGAGCAGGCCTTCGCCGCGGCCGCCGAACGCCTCGGTGAGGCGCCCGAAGCGATGATCGGCCATGTCCGCGCCACCATGGGCGAGTCGAAGATCTCCGTGTTCCGGCACCTCTTCGGCAGCGAGGAGCGCGCACAGCAGGCCAACCGCGCCTTCGAGGATGCCTACGGAGAACTGGTGGGCGCCGGGCGGATCGCCCCCGTCCCCGGCGCGGCCGAAGCCGTCGAGAAGCTGCGGTCCCAGGGCCGTACCGTGGTGCTGACCACCGGTTTCGCCCGCACGACCCAGGACGCGATCCTCGCCGCGCTCGGCTGGCAGGACCTGGTGGAGCTCACGCTCTGCCCCGCCGACGCGGGCGGCCGCGGACGCCCCTACCCGGACATGGTGCTCGCCGCCTTCCTGCGGACGGGTGCGGTGGACGGCGTCAGCGAGATCGCGGTCGCGGGCGACACGTCGTACGACATGCTCAGCGGAGTGCGGTCCGGGGCGGGCGTCGTCGCGGGTGTGCTCACGGGAGCGCACGACAGGACGCAGCTGCTGGACCACGGAGCCACCCATGTGCTGGCGTCGGTCGCCGAGTTGCCGGACCTGCTCGCCGGGGTGGACGACCGATGAGCAGCGGCATCCGCTTCGAGAACGTCTCGGTCGTCTACGGCTCGGGCAGCGGTGGGAACACGGTTCTGGACTCGTTGGACCTCACCGTCGAACCCGGCGAGGTCATGGCCCTGCTCGGTCCCTCGGGCTCCGGCAAGACCACCGCCCTGCGCGCGGTCGCGGGCTTCGTGCAGCCGTCCTCGGGGCGGATCCTCATCGGCGACCGCGATGTCACGGGCCTGCCGCCGCACCGGCGCGGGATCGGGATGGTGGTCCAGCAGTACGCGCTCTTCCCGCACATGAGGGTCGCGGACAACGTGGCCTTCGGGCTCAGGGCCCGCAGGACACCCCGGCGCGAGATCGCCGGAAGGGTCGCCGAGGCGCTGGAGATGACGGGGATGGCGGCGTACGCGCAGCGCCATCCGCGGGAGCTCTCCGGCGGGCAGCAGCAGCGTGTGGCGATCGCCCGGGCGCTCGCGATCCGTCCCGGGGTGCTGCTCCTGGACGAACCGCTGTCCGCGCTGGACGCGCAGCTCAGGTCCGGGATGCTGGCCGAACTGGCCCGGCTGCACCGCGAGTTGCCCGACGTCTCGATCCTGTACGTCACCCACGACCAGGTGGAGGCGCTGACGCTGGCGGACCGCATCGCGGTGCTGGACAAGGCGCGGCTCCAGGACTGCGGCACCCCGCAGGACCTCTACCGGCGGCCGACGACCGAGTTCACGGCCTCGTTCGTCGGCAACGCGAATCTGCTGCCGGTGACCGTGGCGGACCGGGGGGTCTCCTTCCAGGGCGCCGCACTCGACGTGGCCGTCGGGAAAGCCGCGCCCGGCGCGGGCGCCACCCTGTGCGTACGCCCGCATCTCGTGGGGCTGGGCGAGGGGCCCAACGCCCTGCGCGGACGCGTCGCCGAGGTGCAGTGGCGGGGTGCGACCCACCGGCTGTACGTCGAGGTCGACGGGCACCGGGTCACGGCCGATGTCCGCGAACTGCGGGCGGTGCCGGTGCTGGGGGAGGACGTGACCGTCCACTTCGCGCCGGAGGATGCGGTGCTGCTGGGAGCGGGGGTCGGCCATGACCGGTCCGGCTGAGTCCGTGATGGTGGCGGAGCGCCCGGCTCCGGCGCCTGCCCGTACGGCCCCGGTGCGCCGGGTGCCCACCGCGGCCCTGTGGAGCCTGCCGCCCGTCGCGGTCCTCGCTCTCGTCTTCCTCTACCCTCTTGCGCTCGTGGTGCAGGAGTCGCTCGAACCGGGCGCCTACGGACGGGTCTTCGGCTCCGACGCCTTCCGCGAAGCGCTCTCCACGACGGTGTGGCTCGCCGTCGGCGCCACCGTCGGCTGTCTCGTCCTCGGGTTCGCCCTCGCGCTGGTCATCGCCTTCGTCCCGTTCCCCGGCGGGAAGGCCGTCGCCAAGTTCATCGACGTCTTCCTCTCCTTCCCGTCCTTCCTGATCACGCTGGCGCTGCTGTTCGTCTACGGCACGGTCGGGATGGCCAACGGGGTGTGGACGGATGTCACCGGGGCGGGCAGCGGACCGTTCCGGTTCCTCACCACGCCGTGGGGCGTACTCCTCGCGGAGATCACGTACTTCACGCCGTTCGTGATGCGTCCGCTGCTCGCCGCGTTCTCGCAGATCGACACCGCGCAGCTGGAGGTCGCCTCCTCGCTCGGGGCGAAGCCGGCCCGCATCGTCCGGCAGGTGATCCTGCCCGAGGCGCTGCCCGCGCTCGGCGCCGGCGGCAGCCTCGTGCTCGTCATGTGCCTGAACGAGTTCGGGATCGTCCTGTTCACCGGGGCCAAGGACGTCACCACGCTGCCGATGCTCGTCTACGGCAAGGCGATCCTCGAGTCCGACTACCCCGCCGCCTGTGTGGTCGCCGTGGTCAACATCGCGATCTCCGTCGGCCTCTACAGCCTCTACCGAATGGTCAGCCGTCGTGTTGGTGCATAGCCGCAAGGGCACGTGGGCCTGCTGGGCCCTCTTCCTTCTCCTGTTCGTGCCGCTGTTCGCGCTGCCGCTGCTCGTCATCGTCATCGCGTCGTTCTCCACGAACTGGTCCGGCGCCTTCCCCTCCGGGCCGACCGCAGCCCACTACACAGCGGCGGTGCGCGGGGAGTCGTTGCAGGCCCTGACCACCAGTCTGGTCACCGCGGTCACCGCGAGCCTGCTCGCGCTGATCGTCGGCAGCTGGGCCGCACTCGCCGCCGCCGGTCTGAAGAAGCGCGGACGCAGGCTGCTCGACGCGCTGTTCGTGCTGCCGGTCGCCGTCCCCTCGGTCGTCGTCGGCCTCGCGGTCCTGGTCGCCTTCTCCCAGCCCCCGATGCTGCTCAACGGCACCCGCTGGATCGTGATCCTCGCGCACACCGTCCTGGTCACCGCCTTCGCCCATCAGTCGGTCGCCGCAGCCGTCACCCGTCTCGACCCCATGTACGAGCAGGCCGCGGCCAGTCTCGGCGCCCGGCCCCTGTACGTCCTGCTCCGCGTGCGACTGCCGCTCCTGCTGCCGTCGCTCAACGCGGCCGCGGGGCTCTGCTTCGCCCTGTCCATGGGCGAGTTGAGCGCCACGATGATGCTCTACCCGCCGGACTGGATGCCGCTCCCGGTACTGATCTTCACCGCCACCGACCGCGGGTCCCTCTTCACCGGCTCGGCCGTCGCGGTCGTCCTCATGGCGACCACGCTGCTCGTCCTGCTCGCCCTCTCCCGCATCCGTACCAAGGCCTCATTCCGCTAAGGAGCGCACCACGCCATGCTTACGCACACCCTCAAGCCGATCGCCGCCGTCGCCGGCAGCCTCGCCCTCGCCGCCTCCCTCACCGCCTGCGGCGGCACCTCCGCCGCGGCCGACGAGAAGGTCGTCACCGTCTACAGCGCCGACGGCCTCAAGGGCGAGAACGGCGACGGCTGGTACGACCGCATCTTCAAGGACTTCGAGAAGCAGACCGGTATCAAGGTCGAGTACGTGGAGGGCGGCTCCGGCGAGATGGTGCAGCGCGCCGTCCGCGAGAAGTCCAACACCCAGGCCGATGTCCTCGTCACCCTCCCGCCGTTCATCCAGCAGGCAGGCTCCAAGGGACTGCTGCAGAAGTACCAACCGCAGGGCGTGGACAAGGTGAACGGCGCGGACAAGTCCGCCGACGGCACCTGGACCTCGGTCGTCAACAACTACTTCGGGTTCATCCACAACACCAAGCAGCTGCCGAAGGCCCCGGGGACCTGGGAGGCGCTGCTGGACGGCAGGTTCAAGAACAAGCTCCAGTACTCCACGCCCGGTGTCGCGGGTGACGGCACCGCGGTCGTCATCAAGGCGATGCACGACTTCGGCGGCAAGGAGCCGGCGATGGAGTACCTCAAGAAGCTCCAGGCCAACAACGTGGGCCCGTCCTCGTCCACCTCCAAGCTGGCGCCCAAGGTCGACAAGGGCGAGATCCTCGTCGCCAACGGCGATGTGCAGATGAACCACGCCCAGTCCGCCTCCATGCCGAACCTCGGCATCTGGTTCCCGGCGAAGAGCGGCGGCCGGCCGACCACCTTCGCGCTGCCGTACGCGGCCGGGCTCGTGAAGGACGCCCCGCACACCGCGAACGGCCGCAAGCTGCTCGACTTCATGCTCAGCGAGACGGCGCAGCGCCAGGTCAGCGCGATCGGCGGCGGCTTCCCCGCCCGCTCCGACATCAAGCCGACCGACGACAACGCCATCGCGCTCGCCAAGGTGATGGAGGGCGTGGAGATCTTCGAGCCGGACTGGAAGGACATCGACAAGAACCTCCCGTCGTACATCGATGCCTGGAAGTCCGCGACCGGCAGCTGAGAGTTCACCCGGGCCATCTGGTCCGCGCAGATCTGTCGCGGAACGATAACGGGTACGGACCGACGCCCCTGAGGAATCAGGGGCGTCGCTCTGCCCACCTCACCCTCGAACCCACCCTTGACGGAGGATCAGATGCCGATCAACGGCATGTCCCGCCGCTCGGTACTCGCCGCAGGAGCCGCGACCGCCGCGGTCGCCGCCACCGGCACCCTCGCAGCACCCGCCGCCTACGCGGCTCCCACCCTCCCGAACGGCACCAGCAAGGACAAGGTGCTCGTCATCGGCATGGACGGTCTGCGCCACGACCGGATCGACGCCGCCAACGCCCCGCATCTGAAGTCCCTGATGGCGAACGGGACGTACGGGCTCTCGCTGCTCTACGCGCCGCCGATGGCGGCCACCTCCTCCGGCCCCGGCTGGTCGACGATCGCCACGGGCGTCTGGCCCGACAAGCACGGCGTCAAGGACAACTCCTTCGCCGGCAAGAACTACGGCGCCTACCCCGGGTTCCTGGCACGGCTGGCGCAGGTACGCCCCGAGCTGTCCACCTACGCGGCCGTCGACTGGAAGCCGCTCGACGACCAGGGCACCGTCACCCCGGGCGCCGACGGCAAGCTCGTGCTCGACGGGGACCGCGACGGCTACCCGGGGCACGACGCGACCATCGCGAACGAGACCGAGTCGGTCCTGCGGTCCCAGAACCCGGACGTGCTGTTCGTCTACCTCGGCAACACCGACGCCGTCGCGCACAGCTCCGGCACCGGGCAGCGCTACCTCGATGCCATCGCCGTCCAGGACGGGTACCTCGGCCGCTTCCTCGCCGCGATCAAGGCCCGCCCGTCCTACGCCACCGAGCGCTGGACGGTCATCGTCTCCACCGACCACGGTCACGCCGACGCCGGCGGCCACGGCGGCAGCTCCATCGAGGAGCGGCGGACCTTCGTCCTCGCGCAGGGACCCGGCATCGCGGCCGGCGCCCGGCCCGCCGACACCCGGCTCGTCGATGTCGCCGCCACCGTCTTCCACCAGCTCGGCATCGTGCCCGACCCGTCCTGGGGCCTGGACGGCAAGCCGGTCCAGCAGCGCTCCACGGACCCCTTCGACACCCTGCTGCCGTCCCTGACCGGCCGGGTGGACGAGACCGGCATCCCGGCGGGCGTGCTCGGCTTCACGCACACCGCGCCGAGCGGCTGGTCCGTCATCAACAGCGCGATGGGCACCGGCGGTATGACCGAGTGGCGCGGCTGGGCCTTCGCCACCGACGAGTTCTGGTCCCGGTCGCAGCGCGACCAGTGGCGCGAGCTCAACGTCCGCTCGCGCGGTGTCTTCGCCGTCGCCGACTCCGACGAGTGGGCCGACAGGGCGAGCTCGGGGCCGTACGACTCGACGCTGGTGACCCCGGCGTACGGGGTGTCCGGGAAGACGACCGTGCGGCTGGACTTCACCACCCTCTACCGCCACGAGGCCGGCCAGAGCGCCGAGGTCCTCGCCTCCTTCAACGGCGGCACGCCGACCCGGGTCAAGAGCTACACGGCGGACGTGGTGTCGAAGCCGCAGTCGCTGAGCGTGAGTGTCCCCGCGGGGGCCTCCGGCGTCAGCTTCCGCTTCCGCTGCACGGGGGCTAACAACTGGTACTGGGTGATCGACGGGGTCAAGGTCACCGCATCCTGATTAGGCTGGTGGCGCCGGGGGGCACAGCGGCGTACCCCCGGCGCCACCAGCACACTGCGTACGGCAGGAGTCCCGTCACATGGCAGAGCGCAAGCCGATCGAGTCCTGGCTCACCGACATGGACGGTGTCCTGATCCACGAGGGCGTGCCGATCCCCGGCGCGGACGCCTTCATCAAGAAGCTGCGGGAGACCGGGAAGCCCTTCCTGGTCCTGACGAACAATTCCATCTACACGGCGCGCGACCTGCACGCGCGGCTCGGCCGCATGGGGCTCGACGTGCCCGTGGAGAACATCTGGACCTCGGCCCTCGCGACCGCCCAGTTCCTGGACGACCAGCGGCCCGGCGGCACGGCGTACGTCATCGGCGAGGCGGGTCTCACCACCGCGCTGCACGACATCGGCTACATCCTCACCGACCAGGAGCCGGACTACGTCGTGCTCGGGGAGACCCGGACGTACAGCTTCGAGGCCCTCACCAAGGCCATCCGGCTGATCAACGCCGGGGCCAGATTCATCTGCACCAACCCGGACGAGACCGGTCCCTCCGCCGAGGGCCCGCTGCCCGCCACCGGGTCCGTCGCGGCCCTGATCACCAAGGCGACCGGCCGCGATCCGTACTTCGCGGGCAAGCCGAACCCGCTGATGATGCGCACCGGCCTGAACGCCATCGGCGCCCACTCCGAGACCAGCGCCATGATCGGCGACCGGATGGACACCGACGTGCTCGCGGGCCTGGAGGCGGGCATGGAGACGTTCCTGGTGCTCACCGGGGTGACGACGCCGGATCAGATCGACCGCTATCCGTTCCGGGCCTCCACGGTCGTCGACTCGATCGCGGACCTCGTCGACCGGGTGTGACGCCCGCTCGACATCACCCTCACCCAGCGTATTTGTGCAGGTCAGGAGGGTAAGGGTCGGACAAGATCGCTCCTGCGGATGCGAAAACGCGCCAGACGCGTGAATCTTTCGGTGTCAGGAGGTTCACAATGCGTTCAAGTTCGATTGCTCTCCGTGCCGCTGGTGTGGCCGCCGTCCTGGTGCTCGCACCTTTCGCCCCCGAGGCCCGCGCGGACGATGCCGTGGATGTCACGGTGTCCCCGGCCGACGCCGTACCGGGCGACGAGGTGGAGGTGCTGGTCAAGGGCTGCAAGACCACCGCGGGTGCCGCGACGTCGGTGGCCTTCGTCTCCGCTGCCGAGCTCGCCTGGCAGGACGGGCAGCGCTCCCGGCTGTTCGTGGAGACGCGGGTGAAGTCCTCCGTGAAAGTCGGCACCTACACGATCGGTGTGACATGCGACGGCCGCAAGCACCCGGACGTGGGTGTGCTGAAGGTCGTCGAGCGCCGGGCGAAGGCGTCCGCGTCGGCGGAGCCGACCCCGGACGCGCCCGTACGGGCCGGCGGCGGCGGTACGGCGGTCCTGGCCGCCGACCAGGAGCACGTCGAGGTGCGGGACGGCGCGGGCCCGGGCACCGGGCAGGCCGTGACCGGTCTGGTGCTCGCGGGTGCGGCGGCCGTCGCGGTGGCCTTCCGCGGCTCGCGCCGGCGCCGGTCGGGTGCTGAGTGACATGGGGACCGGCGAACGGCCTGCGTCTTCCGGCCGCATGCTCACCGGCGTGGCCTGGGCCGTGCTGCTGCTGGGACTGTGGCTCTGGGGCCGTGAGGTCTCCGGCGGCCCCGGCGGGAGCTCAGCCCCCACCACCGGCGATGTCGCGGCCGTGGGGCGCCCCCTCGGCGTCCCGCTGCCTCCCGCCCACGCCCCGGTGGAGCCGGCCAGGCCCCATCGCGTGGACATCCCCTCGATAGGCGTCAGCGCGGCTGTCGTGCCCCGCGGCCTGGACGCCACCGGGGCCGTGGACCCGCCGCCCTACGCCATGCCGCAGACCGTCGGCTGGTTCGACAAAGGCGCACAGCCCGGCGCCGCGGGACCTTCCCTGCTGGTCGGTCACGTGGACACCGAGACCAAGCCGGCCGTCTTCTACGGCCTGAGCGCCGCGAAGCCCGGTGAGAAGGTGCGGGTGACCAGGGAGGACGGGTCGGTCGCGGTCTTCACCATCGACGACGTCCAGGTCTTCGGCCGGGAGCGGTTCGACGCGCAGGAGGTGTACGGCGCGCGTCAGGACGGGCGGGCCGAGCTGCGGCTGATCACCTGCGGCGGCACCTTCGACCCGGCGAAGAAGGCGTACACGGCCAATGTGGTCGTCTCGGCCTATCTGACCGGGGTGACGACGGGTCCGGCCGCGGCACAGGCGGTCGACGAGCCCTGACGCGTGCGGACAGAGCGAAGGCCCCTCACCGATGGTGAGGGGCCTCGCTGTGCGTGCGCCGCCAGGGACTCGAACCCCGGACCCGCTGATTAAGAGTCAGCTGCTCTAACCAACTGAGCTAGCGGCGCCTGCTGACCTGGAGAACTTTACCGGATGGCGACGAGTGCCTCCGACCATTATCTGATCGCTCCCGGCCTGTCGGATGGTCGTTTTTTACCTTTGGTCCGTCAAAATGCGACTAGTCAGGACAGTTGGGGCACCGCCGCACCCCGTGCGCCGGTCCCGAAAGATCTTCACTAGTAGTGCGGAGGGGCCACGTATGACGGTGCCGGTGTTCGAGGAGTACGAGCCCGCCCCGGACTGCGACTGCCCGGGCTGCGCCCTGCAGCGCCGAGCGCTCGCCGCCGGTGAGCACCCGGCGGCCCACGGATGCCGGAGGGCGCTCGTCCTCGTCACCGCCGCCGGTGTGGTGCTGGGCGGCGGGGGCGCGGGGGCCGCGCACGCGTCGGCGCCCGCGGCCGGCCGGTCCCACCCGGGGATCTCCGGGCTCGGGCTCGGGCTCGATGCGGCGATGGCGCCCGCGGACGATCCGGACAGCGAGCAGGGAGGCAGGGGCCCGCTGCACGGCAGGCCGCTCGCCGGCCCGTCCGGCAAGCCGGCGGCCACCCCCGAACTCCGGAAGACCACCCGGGCCGAGATCATCAACCGCGCCAAGAAATGGCTCGCCGCCAAGGTCCCGTACAGCATGGAGGCGTACTGGTCCGACGGCTACCGCCAGGACTGTTCGGGGTATGTCTCGATGGCGTGGAACCTCGTCGGCAACGAGTGGACCGGCAGCCTCCACCAGTTCGGCACCCGCATCACCCGCGAGGAGCTCCAGCCCGGCGACATGCTGCTCTTCCACAACCCGGCCAATCCGACCAAGGGCTCGCACGTCACGCTCTTCGGCGGCTGGACCGACTACACGCACACCTCCTACGTCGCGTACGAGCAGACCAAGCCGAGCACGCGCAAGCAGGCCACGCCCATGGGGTACTGGACCAACTCCGACAAGTACATCCCCTACCGCTACAAGGGCCTGAGCGGCGTCACGACCACACCCGGCCCCTCGGCGACCGCGGCGTTCCCGGGGGCGGCCTCCTTCGGGCCCGGGAAGAACAACAAGCACGTCACCGACCTCGGCAGGATGCTGGTGGCCCGGGGCGGCGGGCGGTTCTACACCGAGGGCCCCGGGCCGCGCTGGGGCGAGGCCGACCGCAGGGCCACCCAGGCTTTCCAGCTGGCCCAGGGCTGGCGGGGCGCGGAGGCGGACGGGCTGCCGGGCGCGCACACCTGGCGGCTGCTCGCCGGCGGACAGGGCAGGAGCATCCCGGCCGCGGGGACGGCCGGACCGGGGTCCGTGACCGCGCCCTTCCCGGGCCGGGGCCACTTCCGGCCGGGGCAGTCCAACGCGTACGTCACCCAGCTCGGCAAGCAGCTGGTGAAGCGCGGCTTCGGCAAGCACTACACGACCGGGCCCGGTCCGCGCTGGACGGAGGCCGACCGGCGCAACGTCGAGGCCTTCCAGCGTTCGCTCGGCTGGCGCGGCGCCGAGGCCGACGGCTACCCGGGGCCGCACACCTGGAGCAAGCTCTTCGCCGCGGCGCGCTGAGGGCCGCGTGACGGCAGAAACCGGTCCCCGGCGCGCCGGGGACCGGCGTGACAGCAGGACGGATCGACCAGCGGAGGCGGCAGGCATGAACACCACGACCCCGGAGACCGACGGCGGCGCCCCCTTCGACGGGCCGCGGCACACCCCGGTCATCGCCCAGGAGGCCACCACCGAGATCCCGGTGCACCTGCTGTTCCGCGACGACGACTCCGCGCCGATCGCCCTGCGGCCCGCCGTGGTCGGACGCCGGCAGGGCACCGGGGAGCAGCCGAGGATCGGCCGCAGGACATCGGCGCCCCGGCCCACCCCCGCGCCGCTGCGGCCCCCGCCGCCCGTCGACCCGGAGCTGGCCGAGCGGGCCGGGCCGGTGCTGCCGGGCTGGACGGGGCTGGTGGCCGGGGCGTGCGCGCTCGCCGGGATCGGGACGGTGCTGTGGGGCGCCGGGGTGGTGCCGGCGATGGTGACCCGGATGGTCCGGGTGACCGCGCAGCCGTACCACGGTCTCGGTCTCGGCCTGTGGTGCCTGGTGACCCTCGGGGTGCTGCTCGCGCTCTTCGCACTCGGCGGGCTCGGTCGCGGACAGGTGGGCCACGCCTGGGTGCTGACGCTGTTCGGTGAGTACCGGGGGAGTGTGCGGCGCACGGGGCTGGTGTGGATGAGCCCGCTGCTGCTGCGCCGCCGGGTGGACGTCAGGCTGCGGCACTGGCGCAGCGAGCCGATGCCGGCGGTCGACGCGGACGGCACCGCGCTGCGCGTCGTCGTGCTGGTGGTGTGGCAGATCAAGGACACCGCGCGGGCGGCGCTCGGTGTGGAGGACCACGAGGAGTATCTGAGCGAGCAGGTGGAGTCGGCGATGGCGCGGGTGCTCTCGCAGCTTCCCGCGGACGCGTTCCACGAGGACGCTCCGACCTTGCGCAACGCGGAGGCCGTGGGGGCCGCGCTGACGCGCATGCTGCTGGCCGAGTGTGCTCCGGTGGGGATCGAGGTCTTCTCGGCCCAGCCGGTGGGGATCGAGTACGCGCCCGAGGTGGCGGAGGCGATGCAGCGACGGCAGATCGCGGCGATCGACGCCAGGCACCGGGACAGCGTGCTCACGTCGGTGGTGGACGCGGTGGACGACACGGTGACCCGGCTGACCTCGCGCGGCCTCGTGGAGCTGGACGACTACGAGCGCAAGGCTCTGGTCAAGGACCTCACCGTTGCCTTCTACACGGGCCGTTCCGGGTCAAGGGAAGGTTAGCTATTGGTCTGGACATGGTGAACTCTGGTCAATACATTGGGTGTTGGTCTAGACCGGAACATGCACTACCGCACAACCGCACGCGTGCAGCACGGCTCGTTGAACTCCCCCACGTTCCCTGGAGCGAAGCATGCGCAAGAGGATTACTGCGGCCGCTGTCGGTCTGCTGGTGACGGGCGCGACCGTACTCGCCACCGGCAGCGCGAGCAGCCACGGCTACACCGAATCACCCATCAGCCGCCAGAAGCTCTGTGCCAACGGCACGGTGCAGAACTGCGGAAACATCCAGTGGGAACCGCAGAGCGTCGAGGGGCCCAAGGGCTTCCCCGGTGCCGGTCCCGCCGACGGAAAGATATGCGCGGGCGGCAACGGCCAGTTCGCGCAGCTCGACGACCCGCGCGGTGGGTCGTGGCCCGCCACCAGGGTCTCGTCGGGTCAGAACTACACGTTCAGCTGGCGCTTCACCGCCCGGCACCGCACCACCGATTTCAAGTACTACATCACCAAGAGCGGCTGGAATCCCAGCCAGCCGCTGACCAGGTCGGCGCTTGAGTCGCAGCCGTTCCTGACCGTTCCCTACGGCGGCAACCAGCCGCCGGAGACCCTTTCGCACAGCGGCAATCTGCCGTCACGTTCGGGCAAGCACCTGATCCTCGCGGTGTGGACCGTCCATGACACGGCGAATGCCTTCTATGCCTGCTCGGACGTTCAGTTCTGACAGGTTGTCAGTTACCGTGCGGCGCCATGGGAATCACGGGCACGAGCACCGTCGCGGAGCTCGTCCAGCGCCAGTGGGGTGATCACCGGGTGGGGCTGAGGGACCGGAGCCGGGTCCTCAGCCACCATCAGGTGGCCGCCGGCGCTGCCGCACGCGCTGCGCTCCTCGTGGATCTGTTGCCACGCGGGGCGGAGCCGCACCTCGGGGTACTGCTCGACAACACCCCGGAGTTTCCCCTGTGGCTCAGTGCGGCGGCCTTGGCCGGGGCCGCCGTGGCGGGCATCAACCCGACGCGCCGCGGGGCGGAACTCGCCCGCGACATCGTGCACACCGACTGCCGGGTGCTGGTCACCGAACGCGCCCACCTTCCCCTCCTCGACGGGCTGAGCCTGCCGGGGATACGGGTGCTGGTGACCGACACCGACGCGTACGGCGGCCTTCTCGCCCCGTACGCCGCCGCGAAGCCCGGCGACGCCGTCGTCGGGCCGGTCGGGCCGCGCAGCAGAATGCTGCTCTCCTTCACGTCCGGGTCGACGGGCGCGCCCAAGGCGGCGATCTGCTCGCAGGGCAGACTGGCGGCGGCCGGGGCATCGCTGGTGGCGCACTTCGGCGTCCGCGAGGACGACGTCCACTACATCTGCATGCCCATGTTCCACGGCAACGCGGTGATCGCCGACTGGGCGCCCGCGCTGGCCGGCGGCGCGGCGGTGGCGCTGCGCGACCGCTTCTCGGCATCCGGATTCCTCACCGACGTAAGGGACTTCGGCGCCACCTACTTCACCTATGTGGGGCGGGCCGTGCAGTACATCCTGGCCACGCCCGCACACCACGACGACCGCTCCCACCGGCTGCGGCTGGGTTTCGGCACCGAAGCGGGACCGGTGGACGCGGCCCGGTTCCAGGAGCGGTTCGGCGTGCGGCTGGTCGAGGGCTACGGCTCCTCCGAGGGCGGGGCCGCGATCCAGCGCACCCCCGGCACCCCGGCGGGCGCCGTCGGACGGGCGGCCGCGGGCGACGACCTGGCCGTGGTCGACCCCGCGACCGGCGACGAGCGGCCGGCCGCCGTGATCGGTCCGGACGGACAGCTGCTCAACGGAACCGAGGCGATAGGGGAGTTGGTCAACCGGGGTCCGAACCCCTTCGAGGGCTACTGGCGCCACCCGGAGGCGGACGCGGCGCGGCGCCGGGGCGGCTGGTACTGGACGGGCGACCTGTTCTTCCGCGACGGACAGGGCTACCTCTACTTCGCCGGCCGCACCGACGACCGGCTGCGGGTGGACAGCGAGAACCTGGCCGCGTCGATGATCGAGAACATTCTGGCGCGCTGGCCGGCCACGACGGGGGCGGCGGTGTACGCGGTCCCCGACCCGGTCGCCGGCGACCAGGTGATGGCGGCGCTCGCCCTGCCCGAGGAGCGGCCCTTCGACCCGGTGGCCTTCGCGGACTTCCTGTCGGCGCAACCGGACCTGGGGACGAAGATGACACCCCGGTTCGTACGGGTGCTGCCGAGGCTGCCGGTGACGGCGACCAACAAGGTGCACCGGGTCGCGCTGCGGCGGGAGGGCTTTTGCTGCGAGGACCCCGTGTGGTGGCTCCCGGACGGCGAGGACCTGCACCGGCCGCTGACTGCGGAGGACGTGGCGGACCTGGAGCGGCGCTACGCGGAGCAGGGGCGCGGGGATCTGCTGGGAAGGTGAGTCACGGCGGGCGGGGTGCCGGGGCGGGGCGGGCTCCGCGCGGCCGCGGGCCGTACGCGGGAGTTATTCGTCCGGGCCTGCTGCCCGGGCGAGTTGGCCCCGTGCGAGCCGGGTCCGGTGCGGGCGGAGGGTCCATTGCGGCCCGGGGGCCCGGCACCCGCACCCGCGCCGCCCCGAACGGTCCCCGCGCGTCGCGGTAGTGCCTGCCCCACCACCGTCGCACCCTCTGGCCCGATGGCTTCGCCCGTAACCCGCGGCCTACCGTTGCCGCATGCCTCCAGCCGAGCCGCTCTTCCGGGCCCTGACCAGGCGGGACTACCTGGTGAGCCGATCGCCGTGGCGCGCTGCCGCGTATCTGGCGAGCAGCGCGCTCACCGGGGTGCCCGCTCTCGTACTGCTCTGCGTCGCCGGGGTGTTGTCCTTCGTGCTCGTCGGGCTGCCGCTGCTCGTCCTCGGCGGGCTCGGACTCGCCGCCGTCGAGCGGCGGCGGATACGGATCGTCGATCCGGCAGTGGCCGTCACCCCTCACCGCACCCCGGACGAACCCGGGATCGGAGCCTGGCTGCGGGTGCGGCTCACCGAACAGGCGACGTGGCGCGAGCTCGCGTACGGGCTGCTGCACGCGCTCGTGCTCTGGCCACTCGACCTGCTCGCCGTGCTCGTCGCCGTCGGGCTGCCCGTCGCCGCCATGGCCGCGCCGCTCCAGCTCGCCGCCGACGGGCACGAGGCACGGGTCGTCAAGACCGTACTGGTCACGGGCTATCCGCAGGCCTTCGCGGCCGCGGCGGCAGGGCTCGTTCTCCTGGCCGTCCTGCTCTGCCCCCTCGGTGCGTTCGCGGGCGGCCGTGCGGCCCTCACCCGGGCGGTGCTCGCGCCCCGCGCGGGAGAACTGGCGAGCCGTCTGCTGGAGGTGACCCGGTCCCGCGCCCGGCTCGTCGACGCCTTCGAGGCCGAACGCCGGCGTATCGAACGCGATGTGCACGACGGCGCCCAACAGCGGCTCGTCGCCCTGACCATGACCCTCGGGCTCGCCAGGATGGACGCTCCGCCCGGCCCGCTCGCCGACCGGCTGGCCTGCGCGCACGACGAGGCCGGACAGGTACTCACCGAACTGCGGGAGCTGATCCGCGGGATCCATCCGCCGGTCCTCACCGACTACGGCCTCGGCCCCGCGCTCGCCGACGCGGCCGACCGGTCCGCCGTCCCCGTGGACACCCACGCCGAACTGCCCCGCCTGGACCGCTCCGTCGAGACCGCCGCGTACTTCGCCGTCTGCGAAGCGCTCGCCAACATCGACAAGCACAGCGGCGCCCGCAGCGCCCGGGTCACGGCGGAGCACGCCCGCGGGCGGCTCACCGTCGAGGTCCGTGACGACGGCCGCGGTGGCGCGCGGCCCGCGGGCGGCAGCGGACTCACCGGGCTCGCCGACCGCATCGCCGTCCTGGATGGCACACTGACGATCACCAGCCCACCGGGCGGCCCGACCCTCCTGCGTGTGGAGATCCCGTGCGACCCGAGCCCGTGCGACCCGAGCCCGTGCGACCCGAATCCGGGCGACCCGAGCCTGCGCGAACCGACTCCGGGCGAACCGCTCCCGTGCGACCCGAGCCCGGGCGAACCGGCCGACCGCTCCGGGTAGTTCTGGCCGAGGACAGCGTCCTGCTGCGCGAAGGACTGACCGGCCTGCTCGCCCGCTTCGGCCACGAGACCGTCGCCGCGGTGGGCGACGCGGAGGCGCTGCGTACCGCCGTCGCCGAGCACACGCCGGACATCGTGGTCACCGACGTCCGGATGCCGCCCGGTTTCCAGGACGAGGGACTGCGCGCCGCCGTCGCGCTGCGCGAACGGAACCCCGCGCTGCCCGTGCTGGTGCTCAGTCAGTACGTCCAGCGCACCTACGCGGCCGACCTGCTCGACAGCGGCGACGGCACCGGCATCGGCTATCTCCTCAAGGACCGGGTCGGCCGGATCGAGGAGTTCCTCGACGCGCTCACCCGTGTCGCCGAGGGCGGCACGGTCGTCGACCCGGAGGTCGTACGGCAGTTGCTCCGCCGCCGCCGCGACCCGCTGGCCGCGCTCACACCACGTGAGCGCGAGGTGCTCGCGCTGGTGGCGGAGGGCAGGTCGAACGCGGCGATCGCCCGCGCGCTCGTCGTCACCGAGGCGGCGGTCGGCAAGCACATCGGCAACATTCTCGCCAAACTCGACCTGCCGCCGGCCGAGGACACCCACCGCCGGGTCCTCGCCGTCCTCGCCTTCCTGAGCTCATGAGCCCCGCACGACCCCGTGCGCCCCGTCTGTTTCAGGGCGCATTGGCGTAATACCGGAGTGGCCGGTGATGCCCCGGGGAAGGTCCCAGACCTCCGAGACCTGGGAGCCCGCCGTGCCGCCCGTGCCAGCCGATGCGTCCGTACCGCCCATGCACCGCCGTCAGTTCCTCCAGACCGCCGCCGTCCTGGCGGCGGGAGCGGCCGGGACCGTGGGTGCCCTCGACACCGCCGCCGCGGCACCCGTCGCACCGGCGGCCGGCACGGCGACGGCGGCCCCGGCGACCGGGCTGCACTTCACGGCCGCCACCAACGGCGCCGCCGCCCCCGCGTCCGGCGGACGCTTCGTCGCCGAGGTGCAGAACATCCTCTGGTCCGTCCCGGCCGACGGGTCCCCGGCGACCGCCCTCACCCGGCCCGACCTGGAGCCGGGCCGTCCCGTCTGCTCCCCGGACGGCCGGCGGGTCGCCATGGCCTGCTACCAGGGCGGCCAGTTCCACATCTGGACGATGGCCGCCGACGGGTCGGGACTGCGGCAACTCACCGACGGACCGTGGGACGACCGCGCCCCCGCCTGGTCGCCGGACGGCACCCGGATCGTCTTCTCCTCCGAACGCGGCGGCGACCCGGTCACCGGCAGTCCGTACCGGATCTGGACCGTCGAGGTCCGCACGGGACGGCTGACCCGGCTCACCGGTCTGCCCGGCCAGGACAACCCCGACGTGCCCTGGGAGGACTACGACCCCGTCTGGTCGCCGGACGGCACCCGCGTCGTCTTCGTCCGCGCCCGCCTCGAATCCGGCGTCCTCAGGGCGCGCACCCTCGCGGCCGTCCCCGCCGCCGGCGGCGAGGTGACGGTCGAGCACACCGAGACCGAACCGGGCAATCTGCTCACCCCCGCCATCTCCCCGGCGGGCCGCCGTGCCTGGCTGCGCGCGATCGGCTCCGCCACGCGGTACGAGCGCATGGTCCTCGTGGTGGACGGCAGACCCGCCGCCGTGGACGGCGAGATCGCGGGCGTCCCGCCGCGCTGGCTGGACGACGAACGGCTGCTCCTCACGGTCGGCGGCCGGTTCACCGTCGTCCGGCCGCACCGCGACGCCCCCGCCGAGCAGATCGGATTCAGCGCCACCCTCCCCGTCGAGCGCCCCGAGTACCGGGTCAAGGCGTACGACTTCGAGCCCCGCGGCGCCCGTCCCGTACGCGGCATCCATCTGCCCGCGCTCTCCCCGGACGGCCGTTCCGTCGCCTTCGTCTCGCTCAACGCCCTGTGGATCCAGGGGACTTCGGCCGGCTCCCGGCCCCGCAAGGTGGTGCAGGCCGACCCGGCGACCTACCTCCAGGGCCCGGCCTGGGCGCCCGACGGCACCTCGCTGGTGTACGTCGACGACCGCGACGGCGGTCTGAACACCGTCCGCCGCCACGACCTCGCGACCGGCGCGGACACCGTGCTGGCGGGCGGCGGCAGGGTCCACCCCGCGCTCTCCCCGGACGGCGGACGGCTCGCCTGCCTCGACGTCGCGGGCAATCTCCTCGTCCGCGACCTGGCCGCGGGCACCGAGAAGACGCTGGCCGCGCCGATGGGCGGCGGGGGACTGCCCGGCCCGCCCAGCTGGTCGCCCGACGGCCGCCACCTCGTCTACTGCGACCGCAACCGGCTCAACCGCCGCTTCCGCGAGGGCTACAACCTCATCCGCGTCATCGACACCACCACCGGCAGCTCGGCCCTCCACCCGCTCGCGCCGCACGTCTCGCTCTCCGACCGCTATGCGAGCGGACCCGTCTGGTCCCCGGACGGCCGTCACCTCGCCTGCGTCAGCGAGTCCGCGCTGTGGCTGCTGCCGGTGCGCGCCGACGGCACACCGGACGGCGCCCCGCGCCGGATCACCGACGAGGCGGCCGACCACCCCAGCTGGTCCGGGGACTCGCGCACCCTGCTGTATCTGTCGAACGGGCGGCTGCGGCTGCTGGAGCCGGGCGGCCGTCCCCGGACCGTCCCCGTCCCGCTCTCCTACCGCAGGCCGGCCCCGGTGGAGACCGTCGTCCACGCGGGCCGGCTCTGGGACGGCACGGGGTCCGCGCCCCGCGAGGACGTGGACATCGTGATCCGGGACGGCCGTGTCGCGGGTGTCGAGGCGCATCGCGCCTCCCGCCGCGCCGCGCGGAGGATCGACGCCTCGCGGCAGACCGTCCTGCCGGGACTGTGGGACACCCACACCCATCCGTGGCAGTACACCTACGGCGCCCGTCAGACCGCCGTGTCCCTCGCCTACGGCATCACCACCACGGTCTCCCTCGCGGGCTTCTCCTACGAACAGGCCAGGCTCCGCGAGGACATCACCGCGGGCCGGCTCGCCGGGCCGAGGCTGCTGACCACCGGTGAACTGCTCGACGGCTCCCGGGTCGCGTACAGCATGGGCCGCGCCCACCGCACGCCCGAGGGCCTCCAGCGCTCACTGGCCCGCGGGGCGGCCCTGGACTGGGACTTCGTCAAGACCTACGTTCGCGCACCCGCCTGGCTGATGTCGGAGGCGGCCCGCTTCGGCCACGAGCTGCTGGGGGTACGGTCCGGCTCCCACCTGTGCTCCCAGGGCTTCCAGACCGGCCAGGACTTTACCTCGCACCTGGTGGCGACCGAACGCGCGGAGTACGGCCACGGCGCGACCGCCGAGGGGTTCACCCATCAGGACACCGTCGAGAACTACGCCAACGGCTTCCATCTGATCGAGACCCCCTTCACCGCGATCACCGTCCTCTCGGACCATCCGGGCCTGCTGGACGACCCCCGGGTCACCGCGATGATGCCGCCGTGGGACGTGCTGGCCCTGCGCGAGCGAGCCGCCATGCCCGTCACCGACGCCGAACGGCTCTCCCTGCGCCGGGAGTTCGCCACCTGCCGCAAGGTGATCGCGGCGGGCGGTCTGGTCGCACTCGGCACGGACACCCCGCTCACCCCCGTCGGCCTGCACCTCCACCTCGGTCTGCGGGCCATGGTCGCCCACGGCTTCACCCCCGCCGAGGCCCTGCTGACGGCGACGGCGAACGCGGCGAAGGTCTTCGGGGCGCACCGGGATCTCGGCACGGTCGAGCCGGGCCGGCTGGCGGACCTGACGGTGGTCGACGGAGACCCGTTCACGGACTTCGACACCTTGATGAACACCGCCCGCGTCCTCATCGCGGGCCGCAGCCACGAGCGCGGTGCGCTGGAGGACGTCTACGCCCGGCCGGCGCCGGAGCGGGCGGACATCGGCCATGCGCTGTGGGCGGCGGCGAGCGAGGTGATGCACCGCGAGGGCTGCTGCGGCTGACGCCGGGCCTCGGACACAGGTATGGCACCGGCGGGCAGAAACACATCCGGGGCTTCTCGGTCGGCCGAGAAGCCCCAGATGATCAGATGTGCGCCGCCAGGGACTCGAACCCCGGACCCGCTGATTAAGAGTCAGCTGCTCTAACCAACTGAGCTAGCGGCGCGTGCTGACTCGGAAATAATACCCGGTCCCCGGAGGTGCTCCGGACCGCCCCGCGAGAGGGCCAGGACCCGCAGCGGGACAGCCCTCATATCGCGAGCGACAGCACCACCGGCGCGGCCCTGCGGTTCAGGGTGTCCGCCGCCGAGCGCAGCCGGTGGGCGTGCTCGATCGGCATGGACAGGGCCAGACAGCCGACCGCGGAGCCCGCCGTCAGCGGGACCGCCGCGCAGACCGTGCCCACCGCGTACTCCTGGAGGTCCAGGATCGGGACCGTCGGCGGCTGGCTGTCCAGCTTGGAGAAGAGCAGCTTCTCGCTGGTGATCGTCCTCGACGTCAGCCGCGTGATCCGGTGGCGGGAGAGATGGTCCCGGCGGCCGTTCTGGTCGAGCTGGGTCAGCAGGCACTTGCCGACGGCGCTCGCGTGCGCCGCCGAGCGGAAGTCCACCCACTCGTTGACCTTGGGGGCGCGCGGACCGTCGGCGTACTGCGTGATCTTGACCTCGCCGTCGATGTACCGGCTGATGTAGACCGCCGCGCCCACCGAGTCGCGCAGCTCGGTCAGCGTCTCCTGCAGCTTGGCCTCCAGCGCCTCCTGGCGCGTGACGCCCGAACCGAGAAGGACCAGGGAGTCACCTATGACATAGGCGCCGTCCGCGACCTGCTCCACATAACCCTCACGGCGGAGCATGGCCAGCATGGGAGCCAGATGGCCGGTGGGCAGCCCTGTCTCCCGGGCGATCTGGACGTCGGTGACGCCACCGCCGTGCTTCGAGATCGTCTCCAGGACACGCAGGACGTACTGCACCGAATGGAACGGCGCGGTCGGCTCCGGCTTCAGCGCCACGGTCTCCCCCTAGCAGGTCGTCACCGCAAGCTTCTCTACCACGATAGCGGTCAAGAGCCGCTGGAGGGGCGGCTGTTGGCGAGAATGATGGAGCGCCCCGGGGCTCTGCCCAGGGGCGCATCCGTCTGGCATATGCCGTTGTCAAGATCGTGGTTCGCGGACCGGGGAGTGCTCAGAGAACAGCGCTCAGGAAGTCCCGTGTGCGCTCGTTCTCCGGCTCGGTGAAGATCTTGTCCGGGTGGCCGGATTCGATGACCTTGCCCTCGTCGAACATCAGCACGCAGTCCGAGATGTCCCGGGCGAAATTCATCTCGTGGGTCACGCACAGCATCGTGATGTCGGTGGTGTGCGCGATGTCCCGCAGGACGTCGAGGACTCCCGCGACGAGCTCGGGGTCGAGCGCCGAGGTGACCTCGTCGAGCAGCAGCACCTTGGGGCGCATCGCCAGTGCGCGGGCGATGGCGACACGCTGCTGCTGGCCGCCGGACAGCTGGCTGGGGTAGGCGTCGCAGCGGTCGCCGAGCCCGACCAGGTCGAGCAGCCCGCGAGCCCGCTCGTCCGCCTCGTCCTGGGACATGCCCAGCACATGGACCGGGGCCTCGGTGATGTTCCGCAGGACCTTCATGTTGGGGAAGAGGTTGAACTGCTGGAACACCATGCCGATGTTCTTCCGCACCTCGCGCACGTGCTTCTCGCCGGCCGGGACGAGTCTGCCGTTCTTCTCCTCGTGGCACAGATACTGCCCGTCGACCGTGATCGTGCCCTCGTCCGGCCTGGTCAGCGTCATCAGCAGCCGCAGGATCGTCGTCTTGCCGGACCCGGACGGCCCGATCAGGGTCACGTGCTTGCCCGGGTCGACGGTGAAGTCCAGCGAGTCCAGGACGGTGTTGGCGCCGAAGCGCTTGGTGACCCCGTCGAAGCGGATCAGCTCGCCGGTCGACGGTGCGGTTCCGGCCGGGGCGGCGGTGGCCGCGGTACCGGCCACAGGGGTGTCGGCCGCCGCTTCCTTCGCGGTGTTCGGGGGGTTGCTGTCAGCGGACAAGGCGTCGCTCCAGTGCTCGCATGAGAAGGGATGCCGGATAGGAGATGAGGATGAAGGCGATGCCGACGACCGTGAACGCCTCGACCGTCAGGAAGGTCTCGGACGCGAACTGCCGTGCCTCACCGAGCATGTCCATCACACCGATGACGAAGATCATCGGTGTGTCCTTGAGCATCGCGATGACGTAGTTGCCGAGCGCAGGGGCGACCCGGCGGATCGCCTGCGGCAGGATCACCGCACCCCAGGTGCGGGTGCGCGGCAGGCTCAGCGCGGTGGCCGCCTCCCACTGACCCTGCGGGACGCCGTCGATGCCGGCGCGGTAGACCTCGGCGGTGTACGTCGAGTAGTGCAGGCCGAGCCCGACGACGCCGGTGACCATGGCCGAGAGCGTGATGCCCCACTCCGGCAGGACGTAGTAGAGGAAGAACAGCTGCACCAGCAGCGGGGTGTTGCGGACGAACTCGGTGACGGCGGTCACGGGCCAGCGCACCACGGCCAGGCGTGAGCGCTGGGCCAGCGCCCAGACGAGGCCGAGCGCGAAGGCGACCAGCGCGCCCAGCACCAGGGCCTGGAGGGTGACCAGCAGGCCGTCCCAGAAACGGGGCATGAACTCGTCGACTGCGGACCAGTCCCACTGCATCAGCGCTCACCCCCGGCGCTCGCCGAGACCCGCTTCTGGCGGGGGATGTCGAGCTTGCGCGCCACACCGGACGACCGCGGTGGGGGAGCCTGCCCGATGCCGGCCTTGGCCTGGCGTTCCAGGACGCGCATGCCGCGGGTCAGGACGAAGGCGAGGACGAAGTACATCACCAGGATGATCGTGTAGACGGGCGCGCTCTGGCCCGTGGCGTTGCGCACCAGCGAGGCGCCGAACGCGATGTCCGCCACGCCCATGATCGAGACGAGGGCGGTGCCCTTCAGCAGCTCGATCAGCAGGTTGTTGAAGGGCGGGATCATCTCGGGCCAGGCCTGCGGAAGGATGATCTTCCGCAGTTGCTGGGCCGGGGTGAAGCTGAGGGCGATGCCCGCCTCGCGCTGGGCGGGGGAGACCGCGGCCACCGCGCCCCGTACGACTTCCGAGCCGTAGGCGCCGTAGGTGAGGCCGAGGGAGAGGACGGCCGCCCACAGGGGGACGAGCTGCCATCCGAAGCCGAGCGGCAGGACGAAGAAGATCCAGAACATCAGGATCAGCGCCGAGGTGCCGCGGAAGATCTCGAAGTAGGCGCCGGCGACGAAGCGCACGATCCACAGCCGGTGCGCGCGTGCGAGGCCGACGACGAAGGCGACGACCGCGGCCAGCGCCGCGCTGAGGACGGTCAGCTGGACGGTGATCCACACGCCTTTGAGGAGGAGTTCCCACAAACCCGCGGATATTTCGCTCATGGCTTGCACTTCTCCTTGGCGGTGATGGTGGTCATCTGGTCCTTCGTGAAGCCGAAGGGCCGCATGATCTCCAGCAGTTCGCCGCTCTTCTTGAGCTTGTGCAGCTCACGGTTGAAGGCGTCCCGGAGAGTGGTCTCGGGGCTGCGGAACGCGAAGCCGCCGACGTCGATGACGGGCTTGCCCTTGACGTACGGCGTGACCTCGGCCGTCGCCTCGACCTTGCCGCTCCGGGTCTCCTTGACGACATTGCGCACCGTGACCGCGGTGCCCACGAAGACGTCGACCCGGCCCTGTTCCACCGCGAGCAGGCCCGCGAGCTGGTCCGGCAGGGTCGTCAGGTTCTTGACCCCGGCCTCCTTGGCGTAGTCGATCTCCGCGTAGCCGACGCCCGTGGCCATCTTCGCGCCGGCCTCGGCGATGTCCTTGTAGGAGTGCAGGTTCTTCGGGTTGCCCTTGCGCACGATGAAGGCGTCGAGCATCTGGTACTCGGGGTCGGCGAAGATGACCTGTTCGCAGCGCTCGGGGTTGATGTACATCCCGGCGGC
Organism: Streptomyces sp. NPDC058685; assembly: GCF_042714725.1. Classification (NCBI taxonomy): domain Bacteria; kingdom Bacillati; phylum Actinomycetota; class Actinomycetes; order Kitasatosporales; family Streptomycetaceae; genus Streptomyces; species Streptomyces sp. NPDC058685. The sequence goes on along the minus strand of NZ_JBHXSL010000021.1, from coordinate 44,608 downwards.
GACGACGTCGAACTGGAGGGAGTTGAGGCCGGTGATCAGGGAACCGAACTCGGTGGGGAACGGCTGGACGTTCTCCACGCCCAGCTCCTTGAAGATCCGTTCGGCGATGGCGGGGGCGGAACCCGTCATCTTCCCGTCCTTGCCGATGTAGCTGTACGGCTGCTCGCCCGCGAGCCCCAGCCGCACGGTCTTCTTCGCGCGCAGTTGCTCCAGCAGATGCCCCCCGTCACCGGCGTCGGCGGTGGCCACCCTGCTGCATGCGCTCGTCGCACCGACGGCGCCCACGGCACCCAGGGCCACGGCCCCGGCGAGCAGTGAGCGGCGCCGGATTCCTTGGCCTGTGCTGTGTCTGGATATCCCCTGTGGTGGAGCCATGGGGGCGCGGCTACCCCGTTCGCATTCGGGTATTCGGATGAATTTGCGCCCGGGATCGGCGGGCATGAGTGGAGGAGCACCGTCCACCCGAGGAGATTGCATGGCTGACCACAGCACCGGCCCGGCCGACCACTTCGTCGAGGTCTCGCTCGACAAGCGCGGAATCAGCTGCACGGCACGGCTCTTGACCGACAAGGCGCCGCTCACGTGCGCCGCCGTGTGGGACGCGCTGCCGCTGGGCGGCGACGTGTACCACGCCAAGTACGCGCGCAACGAGATCTACGCCCTGCTGCCCGCGTTCGCTCCGCAGGAGCCGCCGCTGGAGAATCCGACCGTCACTCCCATTCCGGGCGATCTCTGCTACTTCACGTTCTCCGATGTGCAATTGGGTACGAACTCGTACGGCTACGGGGACAAGGCGGCGCACGCGGGCCGCGCCACCGTCGTCGACCTCGCGCTGTTCTACGAACGCAACAACCTGTTGCTCAACGGCGACACCGGATGGGTCCCCGGCATCGTCTGGGGCACCGTGGTCGACGGCCTCGACCGGATGGCCGAGGCCTGTCAGGACCTGTGGCGGGCCGGTGCGCTGGGGGAGACCCTCAGCTTCCGGCGGGCGTAGGCGGCTCAGATCCGCGGACGGGGCGCGGGGATCGACGCCACCCCCGATTCGTAGAGCGCGTGCGCGGCCCGCAGCACCAGCGCGTCCGCGTGCCGCGCCCCGACCAGCTGGACGCCGATCGGCAGCCCGTCCTCGTCCACCCCGCACGGCACGGTGGCGGCGGGCTGCTGCGTCAGGTTGAAGGGATAGGTGAACGGCGTCCAGCCCGTCCAGCGACGGTGCCCCGAGCCGGCCGGCACCTCGGCGCCCGCCTCGAAGGCGGTGATCGGCAGCGTCGGCGTCACCAGCAGGTCGTACGTCCGGTGGAAGCGGCCCATGCGCCGGCCCAGATCCATCCGGGTGTCCACGGCCGCCAGGTACTCCAGCGCGCTGTGCCGCGCACCGATCGCGGTGATCTCGCGCAGCCCGGGATCGAGCGACTGCCGCTGCGGGGACCCCAGCGCCTGGAGCAGCCGTGCCGCACCGCTGAACCACAGGGTGTGGAAGGCCTCCACCGGGTCGGTGACGTCGGGGTCCGCCTCCTCGATGTACGCGCCGCGCCCGGCCAGTGCCTGCACCGCCCCGCGTACCGCGGAGGCGATCGCCGGACGGACCGCCACCTGCCCGCCGAAGGACGGCGAGTAGGCGATCCGCAGCCCGTGGACGCCGTCCGCGAGCGCGTCCTGTGTGCTGCCCGCGGGCGCCAGTTGCGACCAGTCCCGCCAGTCCGGGCCGCTGATCACATCGAGCAGCAGCGCCGCGTCCGCCGCGTCGCGGGTCATCGGGCCGACGTGCGCGAGCGTCCCGAACGGGCTGGAGGGATACAGCGGTACCCGGCCGTACGTCGGTTTGAGGCCGAAGATCCCGCAGAAGGAGGCGGGGATACGGACCGAACCGCCACCGTCCGTGCCCAGCGAGAGGGCGCCCGCGCCCAGCGCGACCGCGGCCCCGCTGCCGCCGCTGGAGCCGCCCGCCGTCCGCGAGGGGTCGTACGGGTTGCCGGTGACACCGTGCCGGGGTGAGTCGGTGACGCCCTTCCAGCCGAACTCGGGCGTGGTGGTCTTACCGAGGAAGACCGCGCCGTGCTCGCGCATCCGGGCCACCGACGGCGCGTCCTCGTCCCAGGAGCCGCCTTCGCGGACGGTGTGCGAGCCGCGCAGGGTCGGCCCGCCGCGCTGGAGCAGCAGGTCCTTCACGGTGACCGGCACGCCGTCGAGCAGACCCTGAGGCTCCTTCCGTCGCCAGCGGTCGGCCGATGCCTCGGCCTGGGCGAGCGCCGCTTCGGCGTCGACCCGGACGAAGGCGTTGACCAGCGGCTGCACCGCCTCGATCCTCTCCAGCGCCGCTCGGGTCGCCTCGACGGGCGAGAAGTCCCCTTTCTCGTAGCCGGCCAGCAGTTGGCGTGCGGTGTGGTCAGTCAGCGGATCAGTCATGCATGGGGACGTACCCACGTTTCTTGTCCACCACGTTCGGGAACGGCTTTCCGGCCTCCCACAGCTCGTACAGATCGACGAACTGCTCGCCGAGCCGGTCGCGCCAGCCCACGGTGTCGCCGCTCATGTGCGGGGACACGATCAGGCCGGGGACGTCCCACAGCGCGCTGTCGGGCTCCAGCGGCTCCGAGGTGAAGACATCGAGGGCGGCGCCCGTGATCACCCGGTCGTTCAGCGCCGCGACGAGATCGTCCTCGACGACCAGCGGGCCGCGTCCCACGTTGATGAACCGGGCCGACGGCTGCATCAGGGCGAAGCGCCGCCGGTCGAACATCCCGCGCGTCGCATCGGTCAGCGGGGCGGCGCACACCACCCAGTCGGCGCGCGCCAGCAGCGGATCGAGGTCCTCGGCGCCGTGGATGGCGCCCCGCGCGGTCCGGCCCACGACCGCCACGGTGATGCCCAGCGCCTCCAGGGTCGCGGCCACCGCCCGTCCGATCGGCCCGGCGCCGACGACCGTGGCCCGGGTACCGGCGACGCGCAGTCCTTCGCGGTGGCGCCATCGGCGCTGCCGCTGGAGTTCGAGGGTCCCGGGAAGGTCCTTCGCCATCGCGAGCACCAGGCCCGCGACGTACTCCGCGATGGGTTCCTCGAAGACGCCCCGGGCGTTGGTGACCACGGTGTCGGATTCGGCCAGTTCGGGGCAGAGCAGCCGGTCGACACCGGCGCTCGGGGTGTGCACCCAGCGGGGCCGCGGGCCGTCGCCCGGCCAGGCGAGCCGTACCGCGTCGGAGGTGAAGTCCCAGGCCAACAGCACGTCGGCGTACGGGAGTCGGGAGGCGAGTGACTGCTCGTCGGCGTAGCTGACGCGGACCCGTCCGGTCAGCCGGCCGAGACGGGGCGGGGGGTCCGCCTGCAGGACGAGAAGAGTGGGTTCGGACATCAAGCGGAAGCCGTTTCGTAACGTCTGACATGTACGGATTGACCCACGCTCGCAGCCGAACCTAACGTCGTCAACAACACGTCAAAGGGGGCCGTGCGATGGATGTCTCCTTTCTCGGCGGGCCGCAACCGCAACGCGGTGTCGGCATCGTCGCTCCGTTCGATTTCGCGCTGGATCGCGAGCTGTGGCGTTGGGTCCCCGACGACGTCTCACTGCGGCTGACGCGTACTCCCTACGTCCCCGTGGAGGTCTCCCTCGACCTCGCCCGCCTGGTCAGTGAGCACGAGACCCTGCACAAGGCCGTGCAGGCGCTCGGGGCGTCCGAGCCCGAAGTCATCGCGTACGCCTGCACATCCGGCAGTTTCGTCGGCGGGGTCGCCGGGGAGCGGGCCATGTGCGAGGCGATGACCTCGGCGGGGGACGTCGCCTCGCTCACCACGTCCGGCGCCCTGCTCGAAGCACTCGACGAGCTGGGCGCCCGCCGTATCGCCCTTGTGACCCCCTATACGGAATCGGTCACGCGTTCGCTGGAGGACTACTTGGCGGAAGCCGGGGCAACCGTCACGGGCCGCGCTTTTCTCGGACTGACCCGGCACATCTGGAAGGTGCCGTACCGGTCGGTGGTGGACATGGCGCGGCAGGCGGTGGTGGGCGCGGCCGACGCGCTCTTCATCAGCTGTACGAATCTGCCGACGTACGACGCGATCCCCCAGCTGGAGGCCGAACTGAGGATGCCGGTGCTCTCCGCGAACCAGGTGACGATGTGGGCGGCGCTGCGCCGGATCGGCGTGCACGCGGTCGGGCCCTACCAGGGGCTGCTGCTGCAGCCCGAGGCCCAGCCCGAGATCCCGCTCCCTCCCCAGGCACCGCAGCCCCAGGCTCAGCCCGCCCAGCCCGAAGAACAGGAAGGCTGGACATGACCACCGTCGGACTTCTGTACCCCGGGCACTCCGCCGAGGACGACTACCCGCGCTTCGAGGTGCTGCTCGACAGCGACATCAGGCTGCCGGTCGTGCACACCGACATCGGTGAGGACGCCCACCGCGTGGACGCCCTGCTGAACATGGGGTCGCCCGAGCGGCTCGCCGCGGGCGTGGAGGAACTCCGCCTCGCGGGCGCCGAGTCGGTCGTCTGGGCGTGCACGAGCGGAAGCTTCGTATACGGCTGGGACGGCGCCCACGAGCAGACACGGGCGCTCGCGCTGGCCGCGGGCCTCCCGGCCTCCAGCACGTCGTTCGCCTTCGCCCACGCCGTACGCGCGCTGGGCGCGGAACGGGTGGCGGTCGCGGCGACCTATCCGGAGGATGTCACCGCCCACTTCACGGCGTTCCTCAAGGCGGCGGGGACCGAGGTGGTCGCGGACCGGGCGAGCGGCATCATCACGGCGGCCGAGGTCGGCACCTGGGGCCGGGACGAGGTGCTGGAGCTGGCGCGGGCGGGAGACCACCCCGACGCCGAGATCGTGCTGCTGCCGGACACGGCCCTGCACACGGCGGCGTATCTGCCCGAGCTGGAGGAGGCGCTCGGCAAACCGGTCCTCACGGCGAACCAGGTGACCGTCTGGGAGGGCCTGCGCCTGGCGGAGCGCCGTGCGTGGGCGCCGAAGCTGGGCACGCTGTTCGCCAAGCGGGACCAGATCCGTATCTGAGCGGCGGGCCGGTCCGGGGCCCGGTTTGAGCGGCCCGGGCCGGGACGCCGACCCCGGGCCGACGTCTCGAAGTCTCGAACCGGATCCCGCCGGGGGCGAAGGGGCGGCGCCCGGACCAGGGCCGGAGCCCCGGTCCCGGCCTGCTCCGGAATAAAGCGGAGAGGCCCTCCTGTTCTCCTGTGTTGTACGTTTTTCACGCGCAGGAGGGCTGAACCGGTGGACGACGCGATACAGGGCGACCCGATACGAGGCACGGCACGGGGTACGGCGCCGGTGCCGCTGTCCGTACTGGATCTGGTCACGGTCGGCGAGGGTCGCACCGCGAGCGACGCCCTGCGCACCAGTGTGCAGATCGCCCGGCTCGCCGAGAGTCGCGGCTACGGCCGCCACTGGGTGGCCGAACACCACTCCATGCCCGGCGTCGCCTCCTCCTCGCCCGCCGTGATCCTCGCGCACCTCGCCGCGCACACCGAGCACATCCGCCTCGGCTCCGGTGGCGTGATGCTCCCCAATCACGCGCCTCTCGTCATCGCCGAGCAGTTCGGCACGCTGGAGGCGCTCGCCCCGGGCCGTGTCGACCTCGGCCTCGGCCGCGCCCCCGGTACGGACGGCGCGACCGCCGCCGCGCTGAGGCGCACCGAGCGGCTGGGCGAGGGCGCCGACGACTTCCCTCAGCAACTCGCCGAGCTGACACGGTTCCTGGACGACGACTTCCCCGACGGGCACCCCTACAGCCGTATTCACGCGGTCCCGGGCCCGGTGCAGGGGCCCACCGGCCGTCCGCCCATCTGGCTCCTCGGCTCCTCCGGCTTCAGTGCCCGTCTGGCCGGCGTACTGGGACTGCCCTTCGCCTTCGCCCACCACTTCTCGGCGCAGAACACCATCCCGGCGCTCGACCTCTACCGCGAGTCCTTCCGGCCCTCGGCGGTGCTGGACGCCCCCTACGCGCTCATCGGCGTGGCGGCGCTCGCCGCCGACGACGAGAAGGAGGCCCGCCGGCAGGTGCTGACCGGGGCACTCTCGATGCTGCGGCTGCGCACCGGCCGTCCGGGGCTCGTGCCGACGCCCGAGGAGGCGGAGGCGTACCGGTTCAGCCCCATGGAGCAGGAGTTCGTCGACAGCTGGCTGCACAACATCGTCCACGGCACGCCCGACGCGGTGCGCACCGGTCTGGACGACCTCCAGAAGCGCACGGGAGCCGACGAGTTGATGCTCACGGCCAACGCCCACGGCGGGGACGTCCGGCTCCGTTCGTACGAACTGATCGCCGACGCCTACGAATTGCCGACCTCGGTGGTTCCTTCCTGATCAGGGCCGCAGGGCTCGGTTAACGCACCCTTAAACCGCTCGTCACGATGGTGGCGGGCGGTTTTTGCATCCTGTTGCAACAGCCTGACAAGCGGTTTCTCGTCAAAATTGGTCTAGTCCTAATGTGGTCAGGACCATTGACGCGCCGGTGGCCGGATCGCTATCTCTTCTCCCACTCACGTCGGCACAACCCCGGAGGCTGTCCGTGCGCTCCCCCAGACCCTTGCTCGCGGCCCTGACGACCGCGGCGCTCGCCGCAGGCGTCATGGCCGGTTTCGCCGCCACCGGCCCGGCCGGCGCGGCCGGCCACGACGCCCAGCTCGCCGCCGCATCGACGGGCGGGGTGAAGATCGCGTACTACGACCAGTGGAGCGTGTACGGCAACGCCTTCTTCCCCAAGCACCTCCAGGACCGGGGCATCGCGGGGAAACTCGACATCATCAACTACTCGTTCGGGAACATCCACCCCACGGATCTGACCTGTTTCGAGGCGAACAAGGCGGCGGGCGACGACAACAACCCGAACGCCGGTGACGGCGCGGGCGACGCCTTCGCGGACTACCAGAAGACCTTCGGCGCGGCCGACAGCGTGGACGGTGTCGCCGACACCTGGAACCAGCCGATCGCGGGTGTCTTCAACCAGTTCAAGAAGCTCAAGGCGAAGAACCCGCATCTGAAGATCAACATCTCGCTGGGCGGCTGGACGTACTCCAAGTTCTTCCACGACGCGGCGAAGACGGACGCGAGCCGCAAGAAGCTCGTGGCGTCCTGCATCAAGCAGTACATCCAGGGCGACATCCCGGTCGAGGGCGGCTTCGGCGGAGCCGGCACGGCGGCCGGCATCTTCGACGGCATCGACATCGACTGGGAGTACCCGGGCTCGGCGGGCGGCCACCTCGGCAACCACTACGGCCCCGAGGACAAGGCCAACTTCACCCTGCTGCTCGCCGAGTTCCGCAAGCAGCTCAACGAGTACGGCACCGCGCACGGCGGAAAGAAGTACCTGCTGACGGCGGCGATGCCGGCCGGCCAGGACAAGATCAAGTACATCGAGACGGACAAGGTCGGCGCGTACCTCGACTACGCGAACATCATGACCTACGACATGCACGGCGCCTGGGACGCGGACGGACCCGCCTACCACCAGTCGCCGCTGTACTCGCCGGCGTCCGACCCGACGGACCCGATCCCGCCGGGCACCCAGAAGTACTCGATCGACAACGCCGTGGACGCCTGGATCGACGGCAACGCCGCGTACGGCATCGCGGGCGGCTTCCCGGCGAACAAGCTGACGCTGGGATACGAGTTCTACTACCGCGGCTGGAAGGGTGTTCCGGCCGGGGCCAGGAACGGTCTCGGCGGCAGCGCCACCGGTGCGAGCGCCGCGCGTCCGCTGAGCCAGCAGGCGGGCATCGCGCACTACAAGGAGCTCGGCGGCATCGTCGACAACGCGGCGACGACGTTCTGGGACGACGAGGCGAAGGCGTCGTACTTCTACAAGGACGGCGAGTTCTTCACCGGCCTCGACAAGCGCGCGATCCAGGCCCGCGCCGACTACGCCCACAACCGCGGTCTGGGCGGCGCGATGATGTACTCCCTGCTCGGCCTGGACCCCGGTGCCAAGCTGCTCAACGACATCGTGGCGGCCGTCGGCAGCTCGCCGAGCCCGGACCCGAGCGACCCCACCCCGTCCCCGTCCGACCCGACACCCTCGCCGAGCGACCCGACCCCGTCGCCGTCCGACCCGGCGCCCGGCTGCACGGCCACGCCGTGGTCCGCCTCCGCGGTCTACAACAACGGTGGTCTCGTCTCCCACAAGGGCCGCACCTGGAAGGCCCAGTGGTGGACGCAGAACGAGGAGCCCGGCACCACCGGTGAGTGGGGCGTCTGGCGCGACCAGGGCGCCTGCTGATCACAGGTGCTCCCCGCCCCCCACCACGGCGCCGCCCCGGACCCCCGCTCAGGGTTCCGGGGCGGCGCCCGTCGTCAAGGGCCCGTGGCGATGCCGGATTCACCCGGGCAGCGCGCTGACGCCGATCATCGCCCCGATCCGGTCCGGCGCCACGGCCCGTGAGTACAGCCAGCCCTGTCCCGTGTCGCAGCCGATGCTGCGCAGCCGGGAGGCCTGCCCCGAGGTCTCCACGCACTCCGCCGTCACCGTCAGACCGAGCCGGTGCGCGAGCTGGACGAGGGCCTCCACGATCGTCTCGTCCGCAGGGTTCGGGTGCGCCTCGTCCTGGAAGCCGCGGACGAACGATCCGTCCAGCTTCAGCGCCGACACCGGCAGCCGGCTCAGATACGCCAGGTTCGAATAGCCCGTACCGAAGTCGTCGATGGCGATCTGCACGCCCATGTCGCTGAGCGCCTGGAGCGCCTGGAGAGGCCGGCCGGCCGAACCCATGACCGCGGACTCGGTCAGTTCGAGCTGGAGAAGATGCGGCGCGAGTCCCGTCTCGGCGAGGATCTCCGCGACATCCGCCACCAGGTCCGAGTCCCAGACCTGTCGTACGGCGACATTGACGCTCACGAACAGCGGCGGGACGCCAGGGTGTTCCTGCTGCCACCGGCGCGCCTGGCGGCACGCGGTGCGCAGCACCCACCGCCCGAGCTGGACGATCGAGCCGTCCTCCTCCGCGATCCCGATGAACCGATTCGGCGCGAGTGTCCCGAACTGCGGGTGATTCCAGCGCACCAGCGCCTCGACACCGCGCGTCATCCCGTCCGCCAGTCCGACCAGCGGCTGGTACTCCAGCGCGAACTCCCCGCGTTCGACCGCGGGTCGCAGTGTCGAGGAGAGGGCTTGTCGTGTCATCCGGTGCGCGTTGCGCTCGGGATCGAAGAGCGTCCAGCGCGCCTTGCCGTCCGCCTTGGCCCAGTACAGCGTCGTGTCGGCGGCCTGCATCAGCCCCGTCGCGGTCGTGCCGGCGACCGTGCGCTCCACCACCCCGATCGACGCGGAGACCGAGAGCCGCTGCCCGTCGAGGTCGAACGGCTGTTGCAGCGCGACCAGTACGGACCGGGCGAGGTCCGCGACCTGATCCGTACCCGTGGAGTCCTCGACCAGGATCGCGAACTCGTCGCCGCCGAGGCGGGCCACCAGATGGCCGCCGCTGCGGGTGTAGCCGTCGCTGTCGGCGCACTCGGTGAGCCGTCGGGCGACGGCCGCGAGCAGCCGGTCGCCGACCCGGTGCCCGAGGGTGTCGTTGACCGCCTTGAAGCCGTCGAGGTCGAGATAGCAGAGGCCGACCCGGCCGGTGGACCCCTGGTCGTACGCCGAGGATTCGAGCGCCGAAGCGAGCCGTTCGAAGAACAGCGTGCGGTTCGGCAGCCGGGTCACCGCGTCGTGCATCTGGAGATGGCGCAGCCGCGCGTGCAGTTCGCGCCGGTCGCTGATGTCCGCGACGGACAGCAGCACATTACGGCTGTCGGGCACCGGCGCGACGGTGACCTCCGCCCACAGCGCCCGCCCGTCGGGGTGCTTGAGCCTGCGGGTGCACCGGAAGCGGGAGCGCCGGCCGCGCAGCACCTCGCGGTAGGCGTGCCAGGTGCGCCGGTCGGAGGCGAGGTCGACCAGGTCGGCCGCGGTGCGTTCCAGGAGGTCCACGGGCTCGGCGCCGAAGAGCGTCGCGAGCGCCGCGTTGGCCGTCACGACGAGTCCGTCCTGGTCGACGACCGCCATCGCGAGGTGTGCCGCGTTGAATGCCGCCCGGTAGTCGCGCAGTTCGGCGGCGGACCGGCCGACCTGGTGACGCTCCGTGATCTTCGGCCGCGCCCTGCCGGGCACCGCGACTCCCGTCGGCCCTGTTCCTTCGGAGGTTCCGCTCACCGCTCACTCCCGCAGTGCAGTTGTGTCGTACAGGGTCGTACTGATGGGGCCGGCCGGGGCCGGTCCTACGTCGGCGAAGGTCGGGGGAAGGGTCCGGGAAAGTGTGCCGATCATAGAGGCTGCCCCCTGGGCCGTTCCAGCTCCGCCGCTCGGGTGCCGCCCGTCCGTGGTCTCCGGCCGATCGTTTCTGCACGGGTCTGCACGGGTGTCGATTCCGCCCTGACCGAATGTGACGTTCCGTGAGCCATCGGAGTGTCGTCGCATCTCGGGTCGGTGTCGGCCCGATGTCAGGTCGGTCACCCGAGTGGGGCACCGGAACAGGACGTACACCAAGAAACCCGCACAAGGTGGGTGAGGTGTCTCCCATTCCGCAGCCGGAGGTCTACGTGGAGGGTCAGCAGTCACCCGCGGGAACACCCGGGGGAGTGGAACGCGGACGGCTGCGCGCCACCGCCGCGGCCCTCACCTCCCTCATGGCCCTCGCCGCCACCTCCCTCGTCGCCGGACCCGCGGTGGCCAAGAACTCGGCCGGCCCCTGCGCGCTGCCCCGCACCTCCGCCCACCACTCCCTCGGCCTCGACACCTGGAACGCCGGCTATCCGCGCCCGGCGTCCCGGCTCGACGCGGTCATGGTCTTCCTGTCGTTCCCGGACTCCGTGCCGAACCACGATCCCGGTGAACTCGCCACCGACCACTTCCCCGCCACCAGCACTTTCTTCGACCGCGCCTCGTACGGCAGATTCAAGCTCCGGGCCGACCCGCAGCCCGCCTGGGTGGTCATGCCGAAGGCCTCCACCGCCTACGGGATAAGCCGTGACTGGGAGTCGAAGAAGCGCAGCGCCTATATGCGCGACGCGATCGCCGCCGCCGACCCGACCGTGGACTTCTCCCGCTACGACATCGTCTATCTGGTCGCCGACCCGGACGCGCCCGGGGTCGACTCCGACGCCACCAAGGTCGTGAACTTCGAGCACCCGCTCAGAGCCGACGGCGTCGACATCCGGCGTGTCGTCACCGTCTTCGAACGCCATCCGCCGGACCGCAATGTGCTGGCCCACGAGACGGGGCACGTCTTCGACCTCCCGGACCTCTATCACCGGCCCGTGGACGGCAAGGGCGACTGGGACACCTACGTCGGCGACTGGGACGTGATGGGCAGCCAGTTCGGCATGTCGCCCGATCTGTTCGGCTGGCACAAGTGGAAGCTCGGCTGGCTCGACGAGCGGGCCGTCCGGTGCGTCACCGGGGAAGAGCTGATCACCCTGGAGCCGATCGGCGCGGCGCCGACGCCGGGCGGCGGCCTCGGCACCCGGCTCGCGGTCGTACGGACCGGACCGGGCACGGCGCTCGCCATCGAGGCACGCGCCGCCACCGGCAACGACGCGTCGACCTGCACCGAGGGGGTGCTGCTCTACCGGGTCCAGTCGGACACGGCCTCGGGCGGCGGACCCGTCGAGGTCATCGACACCCATCCGAACAGCGAGGCGTGCTGGGACCAGTCGGTGTACCCGGAGCTGGCGGACGCCCCGCTGCGGGTCGGCGAGACGTTCACGATGCCGGGGGCGCCGGGAGGGCGGACCCGGGTGGAGGTCGCGGACCGTACGCCCGGGGGTGCGTTCACGGTCAGGATCACCACCGCGTAGGGGTGGGCCCCACCGGCATACGAAAAGGCCCCCCGCTCGCGCGAGGGGCCTTTTCCGTCTGTGCGCCGCCAGGGACTCGAACCCCGGACCCGCTGATTAAGAGTCAGCTGCTCTAACCAACTGAGCTAGCGGCGCCTGCTGACGTCGTAGACCTTAGCACCCTGATCGGCGCGAGGAAAAATCGATATGCGGACGCTCGGGGAGGAGGCCGCGCGGGCCGCACGGACGCATGCCCACAGCAGCACCTCGGGTCCCGGGAGCCAGGGATGACGGGTGTCCGGGGCCACCACCCAGCGCGGCCCGGGGCCGTTCCGCTCGGTCCGGGCCAGCGGCGGGACGGTGACCGCGTCGCCGGTGCCGTGGCACAGCAGCGGCGGCACCGCGTCGCCCCACTCCTCCCAGTCCAGCAGGGCGGGCAGCCGGTGCGCGGTGCCCGGGACGGTGAACATCAGCATCCGGCCGCGGTGCATGGCCACCGGGCCGGAGCCGGGCCCCTCCGCCCAGAGCCGGTCGAGCATCTGCCGGCCGAAGAGCGCGGGAACGTTCACCACGTCGAAGGCCGTGCCGCAGGGCAGTACGGCGGGCGCGGTCGGCCGGGTGCGCCAGAGCGCGAGCATGGAGCGCGGGTACGTCCCGGACGAGGCGAGCCAGGCCGCACCCGAGGCGGTGACCTGCGCGACCTGATCCCGTCCGTCGTCGCGCAGAAGGGCGAAGATGTCGCGCCTGCGCTCGGTCTCGGCGGTACCGGGGTTCAGCAGGGAGTCTTCTCGCAGCCATGCACTCATGGAGCAATGTCTACCGGGAGTGACCGGACGGCTCCCGACAGTTGGTCAAAACGAGGACAGCGCGCCCTGGGGAGGAGTATCTTGCGCCTCGGCATATGCCACGTGTGATGTTTGCCCGGCAGATTCGAAGCGGCGTTCTACTGGGGACTTCCGTCCCGCAGCAGCCCCCGGCCGAACTCGATCATCTTCTTGGCATAGTCCTCGGTCCACTCCGCGCGCTCGGCGATGTCCGCGGGCGTCAGCCGGTCGAACCGGCGCGGATCGGCGAGCTGCGCGGCCGCGAGCGCCTGGAACTCCACGGCCCGGTCGGTCGCCGCACGGAAGGCGAGCGTCAGCTCGGTCGCACGGGAGAGCAGGTCCCTCGGGTCCTCGATCGACTCCAGGTCGAAGAAGTGCTCGGGGTCGGCGGCAGCCTCCGACGGCTCGAAGAGCAGCGGCGCCGGTCGCAGCCGTCGCTCGCTCCGCTGGGGTTCCGCCATGGGCTGTTCCTCCTTGCACGGGTACGGCCGGATGATCCGGACCGCCATCCATTGTCCCGCGGGCCGCAAGAGGGCGACTCGAAGCGCGAAAGGGGCGCGCGGTCACCTCCGGGCGCGGGCCATGCCACGAGTGTCGCGCGGGTGGTCGGCGGGTCACGGTGTCCAGGAGACGCGGTGGTCGGCGGGTCACGGTGTCCAGGAGACGCGGTGGTCGGCGAGGTGGTCCCAGGTCGTCATCATCGCGTCCCAGCCGTCCGGGCTGTTTCCTCGGGCCGCCTCCGGCGGCGTGCCGGACTCCGTCCGGCGTCTGCTGCTTCGCGGGCGCCGGGCCGGGTGCGTGTCCATGACCTTCTTGGGCGAACCGGCAGCACCGATCGCCGGCGGGTCACGGTGTCCAGGAGACGCGGTGGTCGGCGAGGTGGTCCCAGGTCGTCATCATCGCGTCCCAGCCGTCCGGGAACTTGACCGTCACCCCCAGCTGCACCGGCTCCGTCGAGGGGTGCTCGTCCAGCAGCTCGGCCACGCCCGCCCGGCACACCACGATGCACGCGTGCCGGTGGCGGGACGCCAGCACGCACAGCCGGCCCGTCTCCAGATGGAACGCCGTCGCGTCCGGGCGACCCGACAGCGGGTGCAGCACCACCGTGACATCGAACTCGCGTCCCTGGAGCCGGTTCGCCGTGTCCACGGTGACATCGGCGACGCCCAGTTCCACAAGCGCCGCCCGCACGGCCGCCGCCTGGTCCCGGTGGGCCGTGCCGACCGCGATGCGCTCGGCCGTCACCGGAGAGGGCTCCGAGGAGCCGGTGCTCGCCGCGCCGCCGCGGTCCAGCAGCCGGCGGACCACCCGCGCCACCGCGCGTACGGCCTCCGGGTCGGTACGGGGCGTGTGGCGGGCGGGCAGTTCCAGCAGGCCCCAGCCCGACTCCGCAGCCTCGTCGATCACCCGGTCGTGGGCCGAACCGTCCGACGCGACCCCGAAGGACAGCCGCCGTTCGCCGGGGCCCGTACCGCTGCGGAACGGTGTGTACGGATAGAACGCCGCCGACACCAGCGGCGCGGCAGACGCCGGCAGCCGCCAGGACACCGGAAGCCGGTGCTGCGGCAGCTCGGGATTGTGTGCCAGCAGCGTCGAGACGGCGCTCGCGGACGGGTCGTAGGAGAGTCCCGCCCACTGGTCCGCGCCGACGATGGAGAACGGGTCCAGCTGCCCCGGGTCGCCCACGAACAGCGCGCGGTCGAAGAGGCCGGCGACCGCGAGCAGGGCGTCCGAACGCATCTGGTACGCCTCGTCCACGATGGCGTGCGGCCAGGGCTCGACGCCCTGGACATGGGCCCACTTCGCGGCCGTCGAGATCACGATCTCCAGGCCCGCGAGGTCGCCCGCCTTCGCCGAGGTGCGGACGTTGTCCAGCTCGTCGAGCGCCTTGTCGTACGGGTCGGGGTCACTGCTGTGCAGCCGGCCCACCGGAAGCTGCGGGTCCTTCGCGGCGAGCCGGAGCACCAGGTCGTCGACCTGTGCGTTGGTCTGGGCGATCACCATCAGGGGGCGGCCCGCCGCGGCCAGTTCGCGGGCGGCGTTCACCACGAGCGTCGACTTGCCCGCGCCCGGCGGCGAGTCCACCACGACACCGCGGTGCGTCCCGTGCAGCGTGTCGGCGAGGATCGCCTCGGTGGCCCGGGCCGCCTCGGCGGACGGGTCGAAGGGGGCGCTCACAGGATGTCCTCCGAGGTCACGGGGTCGGCGCTCTCGGCGGCCGTGCCCGGCGGGCCGCCGTGGGTCCACGGCGTCTCCTCCGGGTCCGGCAGCTTCGGCCCGCCGCGCTGATCGTGCTCGAACAGGGTCCAGGCGATGCGGTCGCCCTTGCGGGGAACCGTCCCCTCGGCCGGTTCCTTGGCCCGGCCCATGCGGTCGGTCAGCCGCAGCACCAGCAGCCCGTCCGACGGCGGCCCGGCGAACCCGGTGAACTCGGCCGACTGCGGTTTGCCGTCCAGCGACCGGTAGACCTTCACCCGCTCACCCAGATGCGGCCGGTCGTCCGTGCGCACCGTCACCAGCGGGCGCGGGCTCGGGCGCTTCGACTCGGACCAGGCCATCACCACGTCGGTGACCTCACCCAGGAACGCCTCGCCCGCGAGCCTGCGCCCCGCCATCACCAGCGGGTCGTCCAAGGCCTCCTGCGCGTCCAGCTGCGCCTGGGCCGTCTCCCGCGAGGCGAGCTTCCTGGCCGCGGTCACGGCGTCGTCGCGGCGCGGCTGCGGCGGCTCACCGGCCCGCACCCGGTCGCGGTGCGCGGTGAACGACCAGCGGTCGCGTGTCCAGCGGTCCGCGGCCCGCCGCCCCTCGGGCAGCTCCCGCAGCAGCTCGAGGCTCCGCCAGACCGCGTCCCACGTGGGCCGCAACTGGCTGAGCAGCAGACGCCGGATCTCCCGCTCGGCGAGGGTCAGTTCACCCAGCCGGGCGTCGGCCGCGGCGCCGTCCTCCGCCGCCCCGAGGGCCTGCCGGGCCTTGTCGTAGCGCTCGACGGCAGGCGCCAGGAGGCGGTTGTCGAACGCCGGATCGGTGGCCGGCCCGGCCGGCGGGCACAGCAGCTGGCCCCGCTCGTCGCGCGCCAGCTCGGCCCGCAGCGCCGCCTCGGCGCCCGACTGCCCCTCGGCCGCGTCGATCCAGGCCAGCAGTGCGCCCACATGCTGGTCCTCCAGGGACGACTGGCCGGTGGCCCAGTGCCGGCCCAGCAGATCCGTCGCCGCCAGCAGCAGGGAGGAGCCCGGCACGCGGGCCCGCTCGCCGTAGTGGGTGAGCCACCGCCCGAGCAACGGGACCCGGGGCGGGGCGGGGTAGGGCGTGTCGGGGTCCTGCTCGGCGGTACGGCGGAAGCGCATCGACCGGCCCAGCAGCCGGACGAAGTCGATCCCGGCCCGTCCCGGCACCACGAGCTGCGGTGCGTCCGCGCACAGTTCGGCCTCGACCTTGGTGCGCCTGCCGGTTTCCGGGTCGGTCTGGTTCTGCTCGACCAGCTCGATGTCGTCGGCGTACGTGTCCAGATGCGGCAGCACCGCGTCGGCCAGCTCGGCGAGGAAGGCGAACCGCAGCTCCCGGTCGCGCGGCTGGGCCACCACCATCAGCCGCGGCTCCTCCCGGTCCGTCCCCACGAGCGCGCCCAGCGGCGCGCCCGCCTCACCGGCGGTGGTCAGCGGCACGAGGACCAGCGGGCGTTCGGACAGATGCCGGTGCCGCACGGTCGCGAGCGGCTGGGCACGCCCGGACTCCACGGCCTCCAGCCGGGCCAGCGTGGCGATCAGTGACATCCGGCGGCCTCCAGCGCCTCGGCCCGCAGCGCGGCGGCCCGGCGCAGGGCCGCGACGGCCGGATCGTCCGCGTCGCCCGCGGTGCCGCGGGCGGCCGCCAGCACGTCCCCGATCGTCGTGAGCCCGCCCAGCTCACCCCGCAGCCCGCGGCCCAGGGCGCCGACCACTCCGGCCGTCCGGGCCCGCTCACGGCAGTGGAACGCCAGCTCGCAGGCGGCCAGGCACTCGGGTGCGTACGCCGCGTCCACCGACTCCACGGCGGCAGTGAGCTGCTCCGGCGTGCACTGCGGATCGAAGGTGGTGCCCTCGGGCAGGGCGGCCGCGATGTCCTCGACACGGGTGAGCCGGGCCAGCTGCCGGCGGGTGACCGACAGCTGCTTGCGCACATCGACGACGGACGCCGTCGGGAGGTTGGAGAAGTCCTTGGGACAGACGAGCAGGATGTCGTGGGCGACCTGCGAGCCCGCGGTCAGCGTCGCGACCCGCTCCAGCGCCAGCACGTACACCGCGGCCTGGCGGGCGGCCGCGCCCACCTTGGACGCGTCCGCGGAGGCGTCGATCATCGGGAACGACTTGATCTCGACCACGGTCCACCGGCCGTCGGGAGCGACCACCACCGCGTCCGGCTCCAGATAGGCGGGGGAGCCCGCGACCTCCAGTGCCAGCATCGGATGGTCGAGCAGCGTCCACGCCGCCTCGGCGGTCGCCTCGCGCAGGGCCAGCGCCGTCCGTGCGGCCCGGCCCTCGGGGCCCGCCGCCGACAGATCGGGCACCCGGACGTCCGCGCCGCTGTCGACGCCCATCAGCCGCAGCAGCTCCGTGCCGCCGTCGGACTTGACCTTCGCCTCGAAGGCATTGCCCCGCATGAACGCGAACTGCGACTGACCGAACGTCGCCGGCGATCCCAGCGCGGTGGCGAGCGCCGCCTTGTCCACCCCGGCGCCGTCCAGCAGGGCGCGCCGCTCACAACCGGGGTTGGCCGCGAGGGCGGCGAGAGCCCGGGCGTCGAGCGGACGTGGCTGGGCGGCGGGACCGCGCAGCTCAGCGAGCCGCTGCCGGAGTGCTGTCGTCGGCGCCTGCGGACGAGGTCCGCTGTCCAGGGATTCGCTCACCCGCGGAAGTCTCGCATCCGGCACCGACAATCGGGGACTTCGGGCCGGAAGGGGCGGAGGCGTAGCGGGCCCGCAGGCGGTCGGCGAGCCGCAGCGCGGGCCGGGTCGCCAGCGCGCCGAGACCCATCACCACGGCGCCGGCGACCGCGTCGAGGAAGTAGTGGTTGGCGGTTCCCATCACCACCAGCGTGGTGAGCAGGGGGTAGGCGACGCCGAGTGTCTTCATCAGCGGAGTACGGCCGTGCCGCCACATCATCACACCGCACCAGAGCGCCCAGCCGACGTGCAGGCTCGGCATCGCCGCGTACTGGTTGGTCATACCGCCCATGCCGCGCGGAGCACTCGCCTCGCCGCCCCACCAGCCGTACGAGCTGTACTGGGCCATGGTGTCGACGAAGCCGTGGCTCGCGTCCAGCAGCCGCGGCGGGCAGGTCGGCGTCAGCGTGAAGCCGACGAGACCGAGGAGGGTGGAGAGCATCAGCCAGGTGCGGGCCGCGCGGTAACGCAGCGGACGGCGGCGGAACAGCCACACCAGGACGGCGGGGGTCACCAGGTAGTGCAGGGACGCGTACATGAAGTCGGCGGGTATGCCGATCGCGGGCGTCTGGCTGAACAGCCGGTTGAGCGGGTGCTCGGCGTTCAGCAGGAGGGCCTTCTCGGCCCGGAGTATCGCGAGGCCGTGGTCCACGGCGGTCGTCACATCACCGCGCGCGAGAAGCCGGCCGGCCGAGTACGCGACGTACACCACGAGCAGCAGGAGCAGTTCGGTCCACCAGCGTGGCCTCGGTCGCGGCGCGGTGTACGGCATCCGAACGTTTCTCCATCGTGAGTTCCGGTGGCCGACGACCACGGTTCAACCGTACGGTGTAAGGGGCGACGCTCTGTCGGCGGGTCCGACCTAGTGGAGGACGCCGAGATCGTCTTGGAGGTTGCCCCGGGTTCAGGTGGGTGATGATGGAAATCCACCGCATGTGAACTTCAGGGAGAGCGCCTCATGGCACCGCGCATCCTGCTCGCCCGGCACGGTCAGACCGAATGGTCCCTGCTGGGCAAGCACACCGGCAGGACGGACATCCCGCTGATCGAGGAGGGCCGCCGCGGGGCGAAACTGCTCGGCGAACGGCTCCAGCGCTCGCCGTGGTCCTCACTGCCGGACGTCGAGGTCCGCACGAGCCCGCTGTCCCGGGCGTCGGAGACGTGCACGCTCGCGGGCTTCGGGGTCAGGGCGACGGAGTGGGACGCGCTGATGGAGTGGGACTACGGGGCGTACGAGGGCCTCACCCCGCCGGAGATCAGGGCGATCAGCAAGCCGGACTGGTTCATCTGGCGCGACGGTGTCCGGGACGGGGAGACCCTGGCGCAGGTTGCCGCGCGGGCGGACGAGGTCGTGGAATGGGCGCAGTCGGAGGACCGTGACGTCCTGGTCTTCGCCCACGGCCACATCCTCCGCGTGCTGGCGGCCCGCTGGCTGGACCTGGACCCGTCCTTCGCGGCCCGCATCCGCCTGGACCCGGCCTCCCTGTCGATCCTGGGCTGGGCATACGGCGCACCGGCGCTGGACCACTGGAACGACACGGCGCACCTGGAGTCCTGACGCGCGGCCGGGGGTTCTGTGGGGCTGCGCCCCACGCCCCTGGCTGCGGCCGCTTCGCGCCGGCGGGCCTGCGCTCCTGTCCGGTGCGGTGGGATGGTTCACGCGGGGCTGCGCCCCGGCCCCTTGCTTGCGGCAGCTTCGCGCCGCACCTGATCGGTGCGGGTGGAGCGGGTTTGTGGGGCGGGCCCCACGGCCCCTGGCTGCGGCGGCTTCGCGCCGCCCCGGCTTGCGCGCCTGTCCGGTGGGACTGGAGGGTCATGCGGGCTGCGCCCACGGCCCTTGCTCGCGGCAGCTTCGCGCCGCACGTGCGGGTGGGGTTCAGGCGGGGGAGCTCCGCGCCGCATCCCACCCCGGCTGCCCGAGCCGGCTCGGGCTCACATGCACCCGCACCGCCACCGGCCGGGTCCTCGACCTCTGGTAGGGGGCGTGCAGGGTCGTCCCCGCAGGGGATCGGCGGCAAGACCCGGGTGCTCAATACAACAGACCTGTTCGCCGCCGACCCCGAGGAGTCGAGCCCGGAGGGCCCCGGACCCGACGCCGGACAAGAACCCGGGCCGAATGCGCCTGTTCGGTGCGGGTGAAGGGGGATTCAGCGGGGCTGCGCCCCACGCCCCCTAGCCGCGGCAGCTTCGCGCCGCATCACATCCACTGCCCGAACGGGCTGGAGTTCGCTTCCGCCCGCACTGCCACCGGTCGCGTCCTCGGCCCGCGGCAGGGGGCGTGCAGGGTCGTCCCCGCAGGGGATCGGCGGCAAGACCCGGGTGCTCAAGACAATGCAGCTGTACGCCGCCGACCCCGAGGAGTCGAGCCCGGAGGGCCCCCGGACCCGACGCCGGACAAGGGCCCGACGCCCCAGGCACCCAGCCCCCGCCCCAGCGACCCGACGCCCGACAAGAACCCGAGGCCCAAGCACCCAAGCCCCCGCCCCCGCCCCAAGCCCCCGCCCCCGCCCCAAGGACCCGCACCCCCTACACCCGCACCTCCTCGTACCGCCGCAAAAACGCCCCCACCCCCCGCACCCCCCGATGCCCCCTCAGCGTCCTCGCCGTCGAGGACAGCAGTGCCTGGATACGTGCCGACTGGACCCCGTCCAGCACATCCAGCGCCGCCTCCGCCGCCGACGCCGCTTCGTCCGGGGTGCCTCCGTGGGCCAGGTCCGTCGCCAGTTCCGCGCGGTACAGCGCGAGGTTGCGGGTGAAGCGGCGGTCCTGGAGCGTCGCCGCACGGCGTGCGTGGCGGATCGCGCGCGGCCAGTCGCCCAGCGTCGCCCAGCACTGCGCCTGGAGCGACTCCAGCTCCGGTTCGCCGAAGAACGACATCCACTCCGGATCCACCGCCCCCGCCCCCGCCCCCGCCCCCGCCCGCGCCCCCCGGTCGAAGTACGTGTGCGCCCGTGTCAGTGCCTGCTCGCAGCCCGCACGGTCCCCCAGCCCCGCCCAGCCCCCCGCCTCCCGCAGCGAGAGCAGCGCCAGCAGCCGCGGGGACGACAGGTGCTCGGCCGCACGCAGACCGGCCTGCGCCGAGCGGACGGCTTCACGGGGCCGGCCCGTATCCCTCGCCAGGAACGACGTGTTGCAGAACGCGTGCGCCTCCAGCGCCGCGTCCCCGGCCACCCGCGCCGTCGCCAGCGCCTCCGCGTAGTGCGACCGCGCGTCGTCGAACCGGCCCGAGTCGTGCGCCAGCCACCCCACGGAGATGGCCAGTTCACCGGCGCCGGAGTGAAGCCGGTCCGTCGTCGAGCGCCGGGCGGCGATCCCCGCGTCGAGCAACGCGTAGGCCGCCCGCAGCGGTTGCGCGGCACGACGGTACAGGCCGTCCGCGCCGTGCCGGTCGTCGAGCAGCCGGATCCGCCGTACCGCCTCCTCGACGGCTTTCACCTCCGGCTCGCCGACCCTGCGGCGGCCCTGTGAGGGCACGGCCATGGAGCTCAGCCCCAGGGACGCGGCCGCCGCCGTGGCGGTGCCGCTCGTCATGAATGCGCGACGCAGCACGTCGCTCTCCTCGTCGCTGTCGGTGCCGGTGTGAGTCGTGGCCGCGAAGCCGAACGCCCTTGTGTCCAGAGCCTGTTCGTGAGCCTGTTCGCGCGGTCGGCACCTGGCCCCGCCCCGCACCTGCTCCCGTGCCGTGAACCCCAGGTCCCCCAGAGCGAGACCCGGAAACATATGGAGGAAAACCCGCTCGTACGCGTAGTTGGGGCAGCGGATCTCGCCCGCCTCCACGCGCCCGATGTAGCGGGCGTCGCAGGAGACCTGCTCGCCGATCTCCCGCGCCGCCTTGCGTACGGCGGCGGCGAACTCCCCCGGCGATCGTTGCCCGCGCAACCGTCGGAAGGCGAGGTTGGGAACTGCCCGTGATGCCTGTGACGACGACGCCATGGCCGAGCCCTCTCTTGGTGCAGCCGTGTTCCGGCGGAGCAAGAACGTACCTGCTGTGACGACCCGCACACGCAGGGTTTGCCTACAAAAGGGATAACTCACCCTCGATCTGCCATGAAGTGCCACCCTTTGCGGCGGCGTGCCGCCGTAGCCCTTGACGCGTACGGGCGTTGAACTCCATGGAGGCTCGGTATGTGCTTCCACTCGAGCGAGGAGGCGATCCCCTTGTTGGAGGTCGGCATGGAGACCAGCGCCAACGGCGGCGTCCGGGCGCCTGCGACATCTGCGACGACGGCTCGGCACCTGCCCAGCCCGGACGGCAGCGCCCCACCGGGTGGCGACGGCCCGGACGGCGGCTGTGACCTCGTGACGGTCCCGGCGCGCCAGGGCCTGGAGGCGGTCGACATCCTGCGCCGCGCCGCCGCACCTGCCGTCGGACCGGTGCTCCACGACGGTGAGTGCGACACCCTCGGGTTTCTGGTTCCGCCGGGCACGGCCGACGGCTGGGACATGCCGGGCAGCGCGTGCACGCAGACGGCCGGCCGGGGACTGCGGATCCCCGCCGAACCTCCGGTGCGCGGCAGCGGCTGGCTGCTGCCGCCGGGTGACGCGGACGAGGTCACGGACCCGGCGGTGCTGCGCGAGGCGCTGGGCGAGGCGGCCCGGCTGATCGAAGCGGCGGACAGCCGCCGGTAGCCGCCCCCGCGGAAGCCTCCGCCCCGGCACACCCCCACGCCACCGCACCGCAGGCGCCGCCCTCCCACCGGGCCCGATAATGGAGGGATGGCGAAGAGCAGGCGGAACAAGGGCGGTGGCGGTGCCGGCAGCCCCGAGCCCGTCGTCGCGCAGGTCGACGGCGGACTCGCGGAGCTGATACCCGACCGCGAGCGTCCGCGTGCCTGGGCGCTGCTCATCGACGGTGCGCCCCAGTCGCATGTCGACCTCGACGATCCGGCGCACCTGTCCTTCGAGTACCAGCGCCGCCTCGGCCATGTCGTCGATCTCGTGGCGCCCCCGGGCCGGCCTCTTCAGGTCGTCCACCTCGGCGGCGGGGCCTTCACGCTCGCCCGCTATGTCGCGGCGACCCGCCCCCGGTCGACGCAGCAGGTGGTGGAGCTCGACGGACCGCTGGTCCAACTGGTGCGCTCGCATCTGCCGTTGGACCCGGGCGCCCGTATACGCGTACGGTCCGGCGACGCCCGCGCCGGGCTCGCCAAGGTGCCGGACGGCTGGGCGGATCTCGTCATCGCGGATGTGTTCGGCGGCGCCCGCACCCCCGCGCATCTGACCAGTACGGAGTTCCTCGCCGATGTCCGCCGTGTCCTGCGTCCCGGCGGGCACTACGCGGCGAATCTGGCCGACGGTCCGCCCCTCGCGCATCTGCGCGCCCAAGTCGCCACCGCCGCGGGTCTGTTCCCGGAACTGGCGCTCGCCGCCGACCCCACGGTCTTCCGCGGCCGCCGGTTCGGCAACGCCGTGCTGCTGGCCTCGGACGTCCCGCTGCCCGTCGCCGAGTTCACCCGCCGCGTCGCGAGCGACCCGCATCCCGGCCGGGTCGAGCACGGCAAGGAACTCGTGGACTTCACGGGGGGCGCGGCCGCGGTCACCGACGCGAGCGCGAAGCCCTCACCGGCGCCTCCACCCGCCGTCTTCCGCTGACCGCGGCCGACCGCAGCCGACCGCGGTGCGTGGCGGCGCGACCCGCGCCGAGCCGGGCACGGCGACCCACGTCCGCGGCAGCCACCGCGACCGCCGCGCCGCACTCAGCGCTTGTCGAACTGCACCATCGGCGGATGGCCGTTCCAGGTGCAGAACACCGACGACTCCCGCCCGTCCTTGGTGAACGTCACCCGGATCCACTCCGGTTGCTTCCACACCTGCATCTGCCAGCCCGTGTCGGGCGTCGCCGACGCCAGCTCCGCGTACGTGTCGCGGATGTCGAACACGACCCGGCCGCCGTCGACCGTGTAGCCCTTCACGCTTCCCGGGGCGGACTGCTGCGGCGGTGAAGCGGACGGGGGTGCTTCGGACTTGTCGGACTTTCCCGCCGAGGGCGTGGTCGACGGGCTCCGCTTCCGCTCCTTCGACGGGCTCGGGCTCGCCGGCCGTGAGGGCGGCTCCTGCGTCGGCGAGGCCTGCGGCCTCGAGCCCTGCGTGGTCGCGGTGTCCGCGCTGATCGGCAGTGCGCGCGGGCGGTCGTACGCGGTCCCGGACATCACCGTGTGGACGCCCCACCACGACAGTGTGACCGCCGCCCCGGTGGACAGCGACCACGCCATGGCATGTACCAGTCCTCTACGCATCGTTGCCCATACTGCACCACGCGCCCCACCCGTGTCCCGGAGAGGACCGAGCCGTTCCGGATCGTCAGCGACCTGCTCCGGATGGCGACCGCGGTACTCCGTATGGCGTACGGTGCCGCCCATGGCAAGTGTGCTCGTGGTCGAGGACGACCAGTTCGTGCGCTCCGCCCTCATCCGGCACTTGACCGAGGCCTCCCACACCGTACGGAGCGTCGGCACGGCCCTGGAGGCGCTGCGCGAGGTGGCCCATTTCCGCTTCGACGTGGTCATTCTCGATCTCGGTCTGCCCGACCTGGACGGGGCGGAGGCGCTGAAGATGCTGCGGGGCATCACCGACGTGCCGGTGATCATCGCGACCGCTCGGGACGACGAGACCGAGATCGTCCGGCTGCTCAACGACGGCGCCGACGACTACCTCATCAAGCCCTTCTCGGTGGAGCACCTGTCCGCGCGGATGGCCGCCGTCCTGCGCCGCTCGCGGGTCGCCGCCGGGGACGTACCGCCCTCGCGCGTCATCCAGGTCGGCGGTCTGTCCATCGACCCGCTGCGCCGCCAGGCCGAGCTGGACGGCGCCGCACTGGATCTGACCCGCCGGGAGTTCGACCTGCTGGCCTTCCTGGCCGGCCGCCCCGGAGTCGTCGTCCCGCGCAAGGAACTCCTCGCCGAGGTCTGGCAGCAGAGCTACGGCGACGACCAGACCATCGACGTCCATCTGAGCTGGCTGCGGCGCAAGCTCGGTGAGACCGCGGCACGGCCCCGCTATCTCCACACACTGCGGGGAGTCGGAGTGAAGCTGGAACCGCCGAACGGACAGATGAGATGAGATGGGCACTCGTCAAGGTCTCGCTGGCGGTCACGGCGATGGTCGTGGTGGCCTTCGCCGTACCGCTCGGGCTCGTCATCAAGGAGATGGCCAGCGACCGCGCCTTCTCCAACGCCGAGCGCCAGGCCGCCGCCATCGGCCCCACCCTCTCCATCACCGCCGAGCGTGACCCGCTGGAGCGGGCCGTGATGTCGACCCAGGCCGGAGCGGCCGGCCGGATGGCCGTGCACGTCCCGGCCTCCGGTGAACCCGGCAGCGTGCCCGTCGACATCGGCATCCGCCGGGCCGCGACGGCCGACCTCGCCACCACCCAGCGCCTCGGCCGCGCCTCCATCACCGAAGTCCGCGGCGGCTCCGCCCTGCTGCAACCCACCGCCATCGGCACCGGCCAGATCGCGGTCGTCGAGGTGTTCGTGCCCGAGGGCGAGGTCTCCAACGGCGTCGGCACCGCCTGGCTGGTCCTCGGTGGCGTCGGCATCGCCCTGATCATCGGCTCGGTCGCGGTCGCCGACCGCCTCGGCAGCCGGATGGTGACGCCCGCGCAGCGGCTCGCGGGCGCGGCCCACGACCTCGGCGAGGGCAGGCTGGGGGCGAGGGTCCCCGAGGAGGGGCCGACCGAACTGCGGTCGGCCGCGATCGCGTTCAACGCCATGGCCGACCAGGTCGTCCAGCTCCTCGCCAACGAGCGGGAGCTGGCGGCCGACCTCTCGCACCGGCTGCGCACCCCGCTGACCGTGCTGCGCCTCAACGCGGCTTCGCTGGGCGAGGGCCCGGCGGCCGAGCAGACCAGGACCGCCGTCGAGCAGCTGGAGCGGGAGGTCGACACGATCATCCGCACCGCGCGTGAGGCCAAGCCGCAGACCGTGGCCAACGGCCCGGGAGCCGGCTGCGACGCCTCCGAGGTCGTCCGCGAGCGCATGGACTTCTGGTCCGCGCTGGCGGAGGACGAGGGCCGCAAGGTGCGGGTCGCGGGCGTCGACCGTCCCGTACGCATCCCGGTCGCCCGTCCCGAACTGGCCGCCGCCCTCGACGCGTTGCTCGGCAACGTCTTCCGTCACACCCCCGAGGGCACCGCGTTCTCCGTGGACGTGCACAACGGCGACGACGCCGTCATCGTGCTCGTCTCCGACGCCGGTGCGGGCATCACCGATCCGGAGGCCGCGATGGCCCGCGGCAACAGCGGTGGCCGGGACGGCTCGACGGGTCTGGGCCTCGACATCGTGCGCAGGGTCGCCGAGTCGACGGGCGGGGACGTGCGGATAGGCAGTTCGGTGCTCGGCGGCACGGAGGTACGGCTGTGGCTCGGCCTCGGCCCCCGCCAGGGCGCCCAGGGCGAGCGCCGCAGGGGCCACCGCGGCACCGAACGGCGGCGCAGGAGGGGCTTTTCCCGCTCCCACTCCCGGGTCGGCGGCCCCGACCATTAATCGGTTCCGATGCCGTCCTTAACGGCGCCATAAGAAGGTCGAACCCCGCCCTGAACCGGTCATTTGTCCGTTCCGGTATCGCTAGCGTGCTGCCACACCCCCCACTTCCGTAAGACAGAGGCAGGCACGCAATGGGCAGTAGTACGCACCGGCGCACGGCGAGCGGCAGGACCAAGGCAGTCGGCGCGCTCGTCGCGGCCACGGTCGCCGGCGGCGCCGCGTTCGCTCTGACGGGCACGGCCCAGGCCGCCGCCGTCGGCGCCGCGTACACCAAGACCAGCTCCTGGACCGGCGGTTACACCGGCCAGTACGTCGTCACCAACGCCACCGGGAAGGCCCAGTCGGGCTGGACGCTCGAGTTCGACCTCCCGGCCGGGACCACGATCAGTTCCCTGTGGAACGGGGAGCACACGGTCAAGGGGCAGCACGTCACCGTGAAGCCCACGAGCTGGAACAAGGAGCTCGCGCCCGGCGCCTCGGTGACCGTCGGCTTCGTCACCTCCGCGAGCGGTACCTCCACGGCCGCCGACCCCACGTCCTGTCTCATCAACGAGGCCACGTGTTCCCTCGACACCGGCGCCACCCCGCAGCCCACCGGCCGGCCCACCGAGCAGCCGAAGCCCACCCCGACGGCCACGGCCAGCAAGCCGGCGACGCCCACCCCCACCAAGACGGCCACGCCCACCCCGACGCCGAGTGAGACCCCCGGCAACGGCACCAAGGCGGCCGCGGGCTACGCCCCGTACATCGACACCTCGCTGTTCCCGTCGTACGACATGCTCGACACGGTCACCAAGACGGGCGTCAAGGAGTTCAACCTCGCCTTCATCACCTCGGGCGGCAGCTGCGCCCCGCTGTGGGGCGGCGTCACCGGGCTCGGCGACAACGCTGTCGCCAACCAGATAGGCGCCCTGCGCGCCGAGGGCGGTGACGTCCGCGTCTCCTTCGGCGGCGCCGCGGGCTCCGAACTGGGCCTGAACTGCTCCTCGGCCGACGAGCTCGCGAAGGCGTACGGCAAGGTGATCGACACCTACAAGCTGACCAAGGTCGACTTCGACATCGAAGGCGCCGCGCTGCCGGACACCGCGGCCAACACCCGCCGCTCGCAGGCGATCGCGCAGCTCCAGAAAGCGCACCCCGGCCTGGACGTCTCCTTCACGCTGCCGGTGATGCCCACCGGACTGACCCAGCCGGGCGTGGACCTGGTCGCCGACGCCAAGAAGAACGGGGTGAAGGTCTCCGCGGTCAACATCATGGCGATGGACTACGGGCCGGCCTTCAGCGACGACATGGGTGACTACGCGATCCAGGCGGCCACCGCCACCCAGGCCCAGATCAAGGGCGTCCTCGGGCTCTCCGAAGCGGCTGCCTGGAAGGCCGTCGCCGTCACCCCGATGATCGGTGTCAACGACGTCGTGACCGAGATCTTCACGGTCGAGGACGCCACGCAGCTGGTGGAGTTCGCCACGTCCAAGGACATGGGCTGGCTGTCGATGTGGTCCTCGACCCGGGACAAGCAGTGCCCCGGCGGCGAGAAGCCGGCCGCCGACGCGACCTGTAGCTCGATCCTCCAGCAGCCGCTGGCCTTCACGAAGGCGTTCGCCGCCTACAAGTAGCCGCTCCGCCCCCACCCGCGTCCCGGCCGGACTTCCCCCCACCCGGCCGGGACGCGCCTTTCCCCAGGGGCCGGAGGGTCAGTCCCGGTGGCCGAGGACGGCGATGGCGCGGTCGAAGGCGGAGTCGCGTCCCTTCGCGAACTCCTCGTCGGTGAAGACCGGTTCGGTCAGATGCGGCGGGATGCCGGCGCCGTCGAAGGTCTGCCCGGTGCGGGTCAGGAACTCCTCGTTGGGCAGCAGGACCGTCATACCGTTCGGGAGCGTGCGGCGGAGCACGTCGGAGAACACGCCCTGGGTGGGCTGCCCGATCCGGACCGTCGTGCCCGGGCGGCCCATCAGCGCCTGGGTGAACGTCTCACCGGCGCTGACCGTCGACCCACCCGTCAGGACCGCGACCGGCCCCGTGTAGCGGGGTGCGGCCGCCGGCTGCACGTACTGCGGCTGGGGGCGGGTGAACCGCGCCGGGTCGGCGGGGTCGTTCCGCGCCCGCTTCGCATAGGCGTAGTAGGGCCGGTCGGTCAGTCTCCCGGCGAGCTGGAGCCCGAGGGCGTCGGAGCCGCCGCCGTTGATCCGCAGATCGATGATCAGCCCGCGCAGCCGTGCCGTGTGCGCGGGGGTGAGCACGGCGTCGAGCGCGCTGTCCAGTGCCGCGCTGTTGGCCGCGAAGTCGTTCGTCTCGCTGTAGCCGGCGAAGCCCGAGATCCTCACGTATCCGCGATTCCCGGGGAGTTCCGCGTAGCCGATCCTGCCGCCGGCGTACCTGCGCAGCTTCGCGCCCCCGAGATCGTGCTCCTCGATGTGTGCGACGACCTTGGCGTCCAGTTCCTCGCCGGGCATGACCGTACCCGGACGGACGCTGCCCCAGCGGGTGTCACCCGACGACAGCCCGACATGGGCGTCGTGCAGCGGAGCGAGCATCTCGCGGAAGAGGGCGAAGAGTTCGGAGTCCGTCGTCCCCGCGTGGACCCGCGGACGGTAGCGCTCGCGCACGGCGTCCCAGTCGACTCCCTTGGCGGCGAAGAAGGGGTAGTTCTCCTCGAAGCTCTGCCACAGGACGTCGAAGGCGGCGACCGGCCCGGTCGGCGGCGCCGTCCGGCAGGCGGCGGGCAGCGCGCCGACGCGGCGCAGCCCGCGGTCACCGGGCGAGCCGTCGATGTGCAGCCATGACCGCCCCGGCCGCCCCTGGGGCCGCACGGTGAGGACATCGCCCTCCGGGCTCAGATACCGGGCGGTGCCGTGTCCGCCGCCGGTCCGCGCGGCTGAGGCGCCCTTGATACAGCTGACAGCGGTGACCTGGTACTCCTGGAGCCGGCCGCCGTCCAGGGAGAGGACGGCGCCGTACCCGTCGACCTGCCAGATCCCGCTCGGTGTCCCGCCCGGCGATGCCCCGGCCTGCGTGAGGGGCAGGGCCGTGCCCGCGGTGACAGCCAGCAACGCGGCTGCCACCACGGTCCTGCGCCGTGCTCCCGAACCAATTCCGAACCGCATGTCGTGCCTTCCCCGTGGACCGTTGATCTCTTCGGCCCATCCTCGGCCGGACAGCCCGGCCGGGGACATGGCGCCCACAGGTCACTCGGGGGTGGGGACAACCCCCGGACGGTCAGGCCGGGGACGCACCCGGCAGCGCCCCCGTCCGTGCCACCTCCGCGTACCAGCGAGCGCTCGACTTGGGCGTACGGACCTGGGTCTCGTAGTCCACGTACACCGCTCCGAAGCGCTTGCTGTACCCGTAGGACCACTCGAAGTTGTCCAGCAGGGACCAGAGGAAGTAGCCGCGCACATCGGCTCCGTCGGCGATCGCCCGGTGCACCGCCGCGAGATGGCCGTGCAGATAGGCGATGCGCTCGGGGTCGTGGACCGTGCCGTCGGCGGCCGGCTTGTCGTCGCAGGCGGCCCCGTTCTCGGTGATCATCAGCGGCACGCCCGACGCCTTGTGCGCATAGGTCATCAGCAGGTCGTAGAGACCCGTCGGGTCGATCGACCAGCCCATCTCGGTGCGCTCGCCGGGCGGTTGGTGGAAGGCGACGCCATCCGCGCCCGGCCAGGGGGAGTGCTCGCTCGCGCCGTGGCCGTCGTTGCGCTCGGCGGTCCCGCCCTCGGTGGCCGACACCAGCGCCGGGGCGTAGTAGTTCAGCCCCAGCCAGTCCAGCGGCTGCCGGATCGCCGTCGTGTCGCCGTCGTGGACGAAGGACCAGTCGGTGAGCCGTGCCGTGTCCGCGAGAAGATCCTCCGGGTAGGAGCCCCGGAGCAGCGGATCGGCGAACACCCGGTTCGCCAGCGCGTCGATACGTCGCGCCGCGTCCAGGTCCCCGGGGCTCTGGCTGAGCGGCCGGACGACGCTCGGATTGAGGCTGATGGAGAGCTGCGCCTCGGCGGGCAGAGCGGCGCGCAGCGCCTGGACGGCGAGACCGTGGCCCAGGTTGAGATGGTGCGCGGCCCGCAGGGCTGCCACCGGATCGGTGCGGCCGGGGGCGTGCACACCGGAGCCGTAGCCCAGAAAGGCGCTGCACCAGGGCTCGTTGAGGGTGGTCCACAGGTCCACCCGGTCGCCGAGCGCCCCGGCCACGATCCCGGCGTAATCGGCGAACCGGTACGCCGTCTCCCGCTCGGGCCAGCCGCCCGCGGACTCCAGCTCCTGGGGAAGGTCCCAGTGGTAGAGCGTGAGCACCGGGCGGATGCCGTGGTCGAGCAGATCGTCGACGAGACCGCGGTAGAAGTCGAGGCCCTGCTGGACGGCGGGGCCGCGGCCGGTGGGCTGCACACGCGGCCAGGAGACCGAGAAGCGATAGGCGCCCACCCCCAGGTCCGCCATCAGCCGCACGTCCTCGGCACGGCGGTGGAAGTGGTCGGTGGCGATGTCGCCGGTGTCCCCGTTCTCGGTCCTGCCCGGGGTGTGACTGAAGGTGTCCCAGATCGACGCGGTACGGCCGCCCTCACGCACCGCGCCCTCGATCTGGTACGCGGCGGTCGCGGTGCCCCACAGGAATCCGGGCGGAAAGCTGACGGACATGGATGAGCTCCCAACATGGATGTAGGAACGAGAGGACACAGGGGAGCGGACGGGGCTCTGCCCCGGGTTCGGCCCTTGACGTTCGGCCCACGACGCTTCAGCCCTTGACGGCGCCCTGCATGATGCCGCCGACGATGTGCCTGCCGAAGACGACGAAGGCGATGAGCAGCGGCAGAGTGCCGAGCAGCGCGCCCGCCATGATCACCGACTGGTCGGGGATGTAGCCGCGGCCGAGCCCGGTCAGGGCGACCTGCACGGTCGGACTGCCGTTCTGGGTCAGCGCGATGATCGGCCAGAAGAAGTCGTTCCAGGCCATCACGAAGGTCAGCATCCCCAGCACCGCCATCGCCGGCCGCGCCGCCGGGAAGACGATGTGCCACACCACGCGCCAGCTGTTGGCACCGTCCACCCGGGCCGCCTCGATCAGCTCGGTGGGCAGCGCCTCGACGAGGTACTGGCGCATGAAGAACACCCCGAAGGCGCTCACCAGCGTGGGCAGGATGACGGACTGCAACTGGTCGGTCCAGGACAGCTCGGCGATGAGCATGTACAGCGGTACGACGCTGAGCTGCGGCGGCACCATCATCGTGCCGATCACCAGCAGCAGCAGGAGGTTCTTGAACCGGAACCGCAGCTTGGCGAAGGCGAAGCCGGCGAGGGTGGAGAAGAGCACCGTCCCCGCGGCGATCGAGCCCGCGACGATGGTGGTGTTGAGCAGCGCCGCGCCCATGTTGGCGTCGGTCCAGGCGATCTCCAGGTTCTTGAAGAGATTGCCGCCGAACCAGAAGGGCGGGGGAGTCTGCGCGAGACGGGAGTTGTTCCTGGAGGCCGCCACCGCCGTCCACACCAGCGGGAACAGCGAGCCGATGGTGAAGACGATCAGGACGGCATGAGTGATCCGGCCGCCGTGGAACTGGCGTCCGGCACGCTTGGCGCTCAGCGGTTTCGTCATGGCCGTCCCCCTACGCACTCTTGCTCAGACGCCGGGCGAGCAGCCAGTTCACCGCGCCGATCACCAACAGGATCAGGAACATCGCCCAGGCGATCGCCGAGGCCCGGCCCAGATGCAGGTTCACCCAGCCCTGCTCGTACAGATACAGGCCGAGGGTCTGGAACTGGTGGTCGGCGCCGCCGGTCGCGCCCGCACCGCCGTTGAACAGCAGCGGCTCGCCGAACAGCTGTGTCGCGCCGATCGTCGAGACCACACAGGTGAACAGGATCGTCGGCCGCAGCGAGGGGACCGTGACATGCAGGAACTGCTGCCAGCGCGAGGCCCCGTCCAGTGCCGCCGACTCGTACAGGTCGTTCGGTATGGCCTGCATCGCGGCCAGATAGATCAGCGCGTTGTACCCGGTCCAGCGCCAGATCACGATGGTGGACACGGCGAGCTGGGAGGTCCACCGGCCGTTCTGCCAGTCGACGTGGTCGAAACCCACCATCCCCAGCGCCCAGTTGATCATTCCGTAGTCGCGCCCGAAGAGCAGCACGAAGACGAGGGTGGCCGCGGCGACCGAGGTCGCGTACGGCGTCAGCGCCGCCACCCGGAAGAACATCGAGCCGCGCAGCCGGTAGTTGAGCAGATGGGCGATGCCGAGCGCGATCAGCAGCTGCGGCACCGTGGAGATCAGCCCGATCGTGACGGTGTTCTGGAGCGCGTTCCAGAAGAACTCGTCCTCCAGCAGCCGCGAGAAGTTCCGCAGCCCCACCCATTCCATGTCGGTGGGCGCCGTCAGCTCCACCCGGTGCAGCGAGGCCCAGCCGGTGTAGAGGAGCGGGAAGAGCCCGAAGGCCAGGAAGAACAGGAAGAACGGCGCGACGAAGGCGTACGGGCTCCACCGCACGTCCTGCCGGTAGCGGCGGCTGCGTCTGGCCCGCCGTCGCTCGTCGTGCCCCGCCTTTTCGGGCGGGCGCAGAGCCGCGCCCTCCTCCCCCAGGGAGGGCGCGGCGGCCGGTGCGTCACTTGCCATACCGGTCACTGGTCCAGCGCGTTGTCGATCGCCTTGACGGCCGCGTCCCATCCCGCTTGCGAGGAACGGCCCTTCTGGTCGACCTGGAGCATGCCGATGTCGGCCAGGTTCTGCGCGATGATCAGGTCCTTCGGCCCCAGGATCTGGACCGGCACACCCTCGGCGGCCTTGGAGAAGATCTGCCCGATGGGCGCGTTGCCGAAGTAGGCGTGCTTGGCGCCCGCGACCTCCGGCAGGGAGTACGCCGCCTGGGCGCTCGGGAAGCTGCCGCGCTTGGCGAACAGCTTCGCCTGCTGGGCCGGTGCGGTCAGCCAGGCCGCGAGCTTGGCGGCCTCCTCGGTGTTCTTGCCGGCCGAGGGGACGGTGAGGAAGGAGCCGCCCCAGTTGCTGGGCTTGGGCGCCGCGGCCACGTCCCACTTGTCCTTGCCCGCGGCTCCCGCCTTGTCCTGGATGTAGCCGAGCATCCAGGCCGGGCAGGACACGGTCGCGAAAGTGCCGTTGGCGTAGCCCTGGTCCCAGGCGGGGGTGAACTGCTGGAGTTTGCCGGTCAGCCCCGCGGAGGCGAACTCCGCCGCGATGTCCCAGGCCTCCTTCACGGCCGGGTTCGTCTTGTAGACGATCTTGCCGTCCTTGTCGTAGAAGCGGTTCTCGTTGCTGCCGGTGATCGCCGCCATCACCCCGGAGGCGGAGTCGACGAAGGAGGTGCCCTTGGGTGCCTTGGCCTTGAACTGCTTGCCCGCGGCCAGGTACTTGTTCCAGTCGCCCGCCCACAACTTGCCGACCGCCTCACGGTCGCTGGGCAGTCCGGCCTTGGCGAAGAGGTCCTTGCGGTAGCAGATGCCCTGCGGGCCTATGTCGGTGCCGAGGGCGATCGTCTTGCCGTCCTTGGTCGCCTGCTCCCACTTCCAGGGCAGGAAGGCGTCCTTCTGCACGCCCGCCGCCTTGCCCAGGTCGACCAGCTTGCCGGACTGCGTCGCGGTGATCTCGGCGATGTTGTTGACCTCGACCGCCTGGATGTCGGCCAGTCCGCTGCCGCTGCCGAGGTGGGTGAGCAACTGCGGGTAGTAGTTCTCGTTGCGCTCGATCGAGGTCTGCTTGATGACGATGTTCTTGTTGAGCTTCATGTACTCGTCGTAGAGCCCGGCCTCCTTGAGACCGAAGGCCCCGAAGACCCCGACCGTCAGAGTCGTCCTGCCCTTGCCCCCACCGCCGTCGTCGGACGAGCTGCCGGCGGGATCGTCGCTGTCCTCGGCACAGCCGGCCAACAGACCGGCCCCGAGCGCGGCGACGACCGCGAGGATGACTGCCCTGCGCATTGCGTCCTCCTTGTGCCCTGACGCGCCGACCCGCCGGTCAACCAGCCTGCGAAGCAGTCCCGTTGATGCCGAGCGGCCCGGGCGGGGAAGGTGCGGGTTGTGTATGAGTCCGGTACGGTGGGAGCGCTCCCATGCGTGATGTGTTGAAGGGTCGCGGCTCCCTGAGGGGGTGTCAAGACACCCGACCCGTTATGTTTTCGGACCAGGCAGCCCTGGGGAGGCGGACATGGTGTCTCGGATGATCCGTACGCGGAACGGCGGGCGGGGCACCGGCCGGCCGACGCTCGAAGAGGTCGCGGCTCGCGCCGGAGTGGGGCGGGGCACGGTCTCCCGGGTGATCAACGGTTCGCCCCGGGTCAGCGAGACCACCCGGGCCGCCGTCGAGGCCGCCGTCGCCGAACTGGGCTATGTGCCCAACCGTGCGGCCCGCGCCCTGGCCGCCAACCGCACCGACTCCATCGCCCTGGTCGTGCCGGAGCCCGAGGCCCGTTTCTTCGCCGAGCCGTACTTCTCCGACATGGTGCGCGGGGTGGGGGCGGCGCTCGCCGAGACCGAGATGCAGCTGCTGCTGACGCTCGCCGCCGGTGACCGTGAGCGCAGGAGGCTCGCGCAGTATCTGGCCGCCCACCGGGTCGACGGCGTCCTGCTGGTCTCCGTGCACGCCGACGACCCGATCCCCGACATGCTGGAGCAGCTCTCGATGCCGGCCGTGATCAGCGGCCGGCGGTCGGCCGACGAGACGCTGGTCGCGGTGGACAGCGACAACTTCGGGGGCGCCCACACCGCCGTGACGCATCTGGCCGGCCGCGGCCGCCGCCGGATCGCGACGATCACCGGACGCCTGGACGTGTACGGAGCCCAGTGCCGCCAGGCGGGCTACCGCGCGGCGCTGGAGGAGGCGGGTCTGGCGCCGGACCCGGGGCTGACGGCGCCGGCCGACTTCACCGAGGAGGGCGGCCGCCGCGCCATGGCGGAGCTGCTGCGGCGCTGCCCCGATCTGGACGCGGTCTTCGCGGCCTCCGACGTGATGGCGGCGGGCGCCCGTCAGGTGCTGCGGGAGGCGGGCCGCCGGGTTCCGGACGACGTGGCGCTGGTGGGCTTCGACGACTCGGCGGTGGCGCGTCACATGGACCCGCCGCTGACCAGCGTGCGCCAGCCGATCGAGGAGATGGGCCGCACGATGGCGGAGCTGCTGCTCCAGGAGATCACCGGTCGGACGGGCCGGTGTCCGCAGGTCGTGCTCCCCACGGAGCTGATCGTGCGCGACTCGTCGTAGCCGCGGTCCGGCGGGGGCCGGGGCCCCGGCCGCCGCCGGAAACGATCAAGGCCCCGGTCCGAGGACCGGGGCCTTGATCGAGAAGGGTGAGTAACGGGACTCGAACCCGCGACATCCTGGACCACAACCAGGTGCTCTACCATCTGAGCTATACCCACCACGACCGGTCTTTCCGACCGGCCGAGAAAAAGTGTACAGGGTCCGGCAGGGTGCTCGCGCCCGGGTTGTTGCGCCGTGTGGCGGCGCTCACCCGGGGCTCGCGATCCCTTCTACTCCGCAGGCAGGACGTACTTCGCGGCGATCGTCTTCGCCGTGTCGGAGTCCGGTCCGGGCTGCGGCACGAAGACCGCCTCCCGGTAGTAGCGCAGCTCCGCGATGGATTCGCGGATGTCGGCCAGTGCCCGGTGGTTGCCGTTCTTCTCCGGACTGTTGAAGTACGCCCTCGGGTACCAGCGGCGCGCCAGCTCCTTGACCGAGGACACATCGATGATCCGGTAGTGCAGGTACTTCTCCACCGTCGGCATGTCGCGCAGCAGGAAGCCGCGGTCCGTACCGACCGAGTTGCCGCACAGAGGGGCCTTGCCGGGCTCCTTCACATGCCCCCGGACGTACGCCAGGACCTGCTCCTCGGCGTCTGCGAGCGTGGTGCCGCCCGCGAGCTCGTCGAGGAGACCCGAGGCGGTGTGCATCTGGCGCACCACCTCGGGCATCGTCTCCAGCGCAGCGTCCGGCGGGCGGATCACGATGTCCACCCCGTCGCCGAGCACGTTCAGTTCCGAGTCGGTGACCAGTGCGGCCACCTCGATGAGTGCGTCGTCCGTCAACGAGAGCCCGGTCATCTCGCAGTCGATCCACACCATGCGATCGTTCATGCGTCCTACCTTATGGCGCGCTCCGCTGGCCGGGCAGGCTCGGGCGGCCGTGGCCCCCCGCGTACGCCTCCGACGGCGGCTTGCCCAGCTCCGGCGGCGCGGGCGAGGTGGCGCTGGGACCGGAGGGTCCCGTGGCCGCCGCCGCACGCCTGGCCTGGGCAGGGACGACCGACTCCACCATCGACGGCGGTGGAGAGGGCTCGCTCTGCGGCCGGCGCACCCGGTAGGCGGCCCGGTACGCGGCCGGGGACGAACCCAGCTGCCGCCGGAAGTGGCCGCGCAGTGCGACGGGGGAGCGGAAGCCGCAGCGGCCCGCCACCTCGTCGACCGAGTAGTCGGACGTCTCCAGTAGCCGCTGTGCCTGGAGCACCCGCTGGGTGATCAGCCACTGCAGCGGCGCGCTGCCGGTCAGTGAACGGAATCGCCGGTCGAACGTGCGCCTGCTCATGTACGCCCGGGCCGCCAGTGTCTCCACGTCGAACTGCTCATGGAGATGCTCCAGCGCCCACGAGACGACCTCGGCCAGCGGGTCCGACCCGATTTCCTCAGGTAAAGACCTGTCCAGATAGCGTTCCTGCCCGCCGCTGCGCCGTGGTGGCACCACCAGCCGGCGGGCCAGTGCTCCGGCCGCCTCGGTGCCGTGGTCGGTGCGCACGATGTGGAGGCAGAGATCGATTCCGGCCGCCGTGCCCGCGGAGGTGAGCACATCGCCGTCGTCGACGAAGAGCTCGCGCGGATCCACATGGACGGACGGATACCGTTTCGCCAGCGTCGGCGCGTACATCCAGTGCGTGGTCGCCGGACGGCCGTCGAGCAGACCGGCCGCGGCCAGGACGAACGCACCGGTGCACAGTCCGACGATGCGGGCTCCCTCCTCATGCGCGCGCCGCAGCGCGTCGAGCGCTTCCGGCGGTGGCGGTGAGGTGATCGACCGCCAGGCCGGTACGACGACGGTTCCTGCTCTGCCGATGGCTTCCAAGCCGTACGGTGCGGTCAGTTCGAGCCCGCCGGTGGTCCGCAGCGGGCCTTCCTCGCCTGCGCAGACGAGCAGTCGATAGCGAGGAACTCCGGCGTCCTGACGGTCAATTCCGAACACCGAGAGCGGGATGGAACTCTCAAAGATGGGGCCGCCGCTGAACAGCAGTACCGCGACGACCTCCCGGCGCCGGCGCCCGGAGAGCTTTCGTGCTGCCTCCGGCGCGGCGGAGTCCTGACTCATGACGCTAAGCCCCCCTCGGTGTTCGCGTCTCCCCGTTCTTTTCGGGCCTTTCGCTCCTGCACGTTTCCCCTCGGTTTTGCACGAGTCCCGAGCCTTCGATACTCATGATCGAATCTACTGTGTCCCGTGGCGCCGACGTGACAAGTTCGGCATGCCCCGCTATGTCGACATGGCAACTTGGCGCGAAGCATTCGATCACGAAGCGTTCCACTCGACGGCCGCCCAGGGAAGTGCGCCTCACGCGCATGGCCCGTCCCCGTAGGGTGCAAGCGCCGCGAATGGTCCTTTCTTGCCTGGTGGCAAGGGGGTTGGCAGGCCATTTCCCCAAGGAGGGGCCACTGACGTGAAGTTGGCTGAAATCATACGGGTGTGAGCGTGCGAACGGGTCAGTCTTCGGTCGCACAACCTCCGCTGTGACGAGCGCCCCGGTGCGCCCCCGCGGCCGGCCGGCCGCGCCGCGAGGTCGCCGGCGCCGGGCTCTCGACGCGGGCCCGGGCCGCGGTCCGCTCGGAGTGCCGCAGAAGGATCCGGCAGGCCGCGGTGACGGCGGCGAGGCCGAGGGCGGCCGCGGCGGCCCCGCCGACGGACGTTCCGTAGACGACGAGGACGACGGGGACCAGAAAGCAGCTGAACGCGGCCCAGCGGATCACGTCGCTCGCCGACTCGGACGAGGGGTGCGGAGCGCGGGCGGACGGGGCGGACGGTCGTGCGGACACGGAAGCTCCCTCGAGGCTGCGGGGTGACCGCGATGCCAACGAGGAACGAACCATTCCGGTCACTGCGGCACCCGGTGCCCGGCCGCCGGCCGGGCGGCGAGCCCCGTCCCGGGTCCGGCCCGCGGACCCCGGCGGCGGGCGCGGTTCCCCTCCCCGGCCACACAGGCCCGTCCAGACGGCTGTAGACGCCAAGCGGCATTGCCATACGGGGCGGCCTCGGGCATGCTCCCTGGAACGCCCGATTGGGGCGGCAGGGCCTGGGCAGGAGAGGAGTGTCGCCGTACCCTTGGGGGTATGGGCCAGGGAAGATGATTCCCGGACACAGCTCCGTCGCCATGTCGTTCCCTCCCGATGAGGACCTTCTTCGCCGAGACACCGATGGCCGGTCACGAAATCCCCGAACCCGCGGACCGCAAGCAGGTAGCCGACCCCTCGTCGGACCTGCAAGCGGCGGAACAGTCACGCCATGCCTGCGATCCGGCCTTCCGGCACGGAGTCGTCGTCGGCTTCGACGGATCGACCTCCAGTGAGCGCGCGCTCGCCTATGCGATCGGCATGGCCCGGCGCTCCGGCTCCGGGCTGATCATCGTCCATGTGGCGAACCGGCTGCCGACCACCGTCTGGGCCGGCTGCGAGCCCCCGGTCTTCGTGGACGTCCCCGATCACCGCACCGAGGTCCTCGGTCTGGAGCTGGCGTGCGCCGACTATCTCACCGAGGTCCCGTGGATCCTCGTCGAGCGCGGCGGCGACATCTGTCATGAACTGGAGGAGGTCGGCCGGGAGTACTCGGCCGACGCCATCGTCGTCGGTTCCACCCACGGGATCGTCGGCCGCATCTTCGGCTCGGTGGCCGGACGGCTCGCGCGGCGTGCGCAGCGCCCCGTCATCGTCATCCCGTAACGCCCGCCCCGCGCCCTCCCTTTGCCGCTGACGCCAGGTCAATTCGCCCTGCCTGTACGGAAACTACCCGTGCGTAGAGGTGGATTGTGCGCTTGTGAAGGGTATCTCTCGATGGCTGGGTAGCAGCACAACTGCACATGGACACGAAGGGAGCCCGCCGTGGACAACGTCGTTCCCGCGGGAAGCACTGCCACCTCCTCGACCTCGACCTCGACTCTCGGTCATCTCGCCCTCGGACTCACCCTGTTGGCCTTCGGCGTCGGCCACACAGGCGTGATCGACAACGTGACGGCGGCCGACGCCTCGGCCGTCGCGACCTGGGTGGGGGGCGTCGCCCTCTTCATCGCCGGACTGCTGGAGTTCCGCGCGGGCAGCGCCGGTACCGGCACCGCGTTCGCCGGGCTCGGCGCCTTCTGGTTCACCTGGGGCACCGGCGTCGGCACCGAGGTGTCGGCGGAGGCGGCGGGCCTGTTCCTGCTGCTGTGGGCGCTGTTGGCGCTGACCCTCACCGTCGCGTCCGCGGGGAGCGGACTCTTCGTGCAGGGTGTCTACGGGCTGCTCACGGTCTCGCTGCTGCTCCTCGGCATCGCGGCGTTCGCCGAGAACGGAGGGCTCGCCAAGGCGGGCGGCTGGGTCGGCGCGGTGGCGGGCCTCGCGGCCTGGTACGGCGCGACGGCCGCGCTCGCCAAGTGGCCGGCCTTCTCGGGACGCGCTGCCGGCCGGGGAGTGACGGCCACCGGCTGAGGCCGCGCAGGCCGGCGTCAGGGCAGCGCCGGCTGACGAAAGAGCGGTCCCCCCGCGCAGTGAGTGCGCGGGGGGACCGCCTGTTTCCGGGGCCGGCCGGGCCGGTCCCGACGGCCCGACTACTCGACCGTGACGGACTTCGCCAGGTTGCGCGGCTTGTCGATGTCCCGGCCCATGGCCAGCGCCGTGTGGTACGCGAAGAGCTGGAGCGGGATGCCCATCAGGATCGGGTCCAGCTCGTTCTCGTTCTTCGGCACGATGATCGTGTGGTCGGCCTTCTCCTGCTCGCGGTGGGCCACGGCGAGGATCCTGCCGCTGCGGGCCTTGATCTCCTCCAGGGCCGCGCGGTTCTTCTCCAGCAGCTCGTCGTCGGGGACGATCGCGACCGTCGGCAGCGCGGGCTCGATGAGCGCCAGCGGGCCGTGCTTGAGCTCGGAAGCCGGATAGGCCTCGGCGTGGATGTAGGAGATCTCCTTGAGCTTCAGCGAGGCCTCGAGCGCCACCGGGTAGCCGCGCACCCGGCCGATGAACATCATCGACTGGGCGCCCGCGTACTCCTCGGCGAGCTTCTTGATCTCCGCCTCGCCCTCCAGGATCTCGGTGATCTGCTCGGGCAGCCTGCGCAGGCCCTCGATGATCCGCTTGCCCTCGGAGACGGACAGGTCGCGGATACGGCCCAGGTGCAGGGCGAGCAGACCGAAGGCGACCACGGTGTTGGTGAAGCACTTGGTGGAGACGACGCAGACCTCGGGGCCCGCGTGCACGTACACGCCGCCGTCGGCCTCGCGGGCGATCGCGGAGCCCACCACGTTGACCACGCCGAGGACGCGGGCGCCCTTGCGCTTGAGCTCCTGCACGGCGGCCAGCACGTCGTACGTCTCACCGGACTGGGAGACGGCGATGTAGAGGGTGTCGGGGTCCACGACCGGGTTGCGGTAGCGGAACTCGGAGGCCGGCTCGGCGTCCGCGGGGATCCGGGCGAGGCCCTCGATCAGCGAGGCGCCGATCATGCCCGCGTGGTACGAAGTGCCACAGCCGAGGATCTTCACCCGGCGGATGCCGCGGGCCTCGCGGGCGTCCAGGTTCAGCCCGCCGAGGTGCACGGTGGAGAACTTCTCGTCGATGCGGCCGCGCAGGACGCGGTCCACCGCGTCGGACTGCTCCGAGATCTCCTTGTGCATGTACGTGTCGTGGCCGCCCATGTCGTAGGAGGCGGCCTCCCACTCGACGGTCTCCGGGGTGGCGGTGGTGCGCGTGCCCGAAGTCGTGTACGTGCGGAAGTCGTCGGCCTTGAGCGTGGCCATCTCGCCGTCGTCGAGGGTGACGATCTGGCGGGTGTGCGAGATCAGCGCGGCGACGTCCGAGGCGACGAACATCTCCTTCTCGCCGATGCCGAGGACGACCGGGGAGCCGTTGCGGGCCACCACGATGCGGTCGTTGAAGTCGGCGTGCATGACGGCGATGCCGTACGTGCCCTCGACGACCTTGAGCGCCTCGCGGACCTTCTCCTCCAGGGTCTCGGCCTGGGAGCGGGCGATGAGGTGGGTGAGCACCTCGGTGTCGGTCTCGGAGGCGAAGACGACGCCGTCCGCCTCCAGCTTCGCGCGCAGCTCGGCGGCGTTGTCGACGATGCCGTTGTGGACGACCGCGACCTTGTTCTCGGGGTCCAGGTGCGGGTGCGAGTTGATGTCGCTGGGCGCGCCGTGGGTCGCCCAGCGGGTGTGGGCGATGCCGGTGGTGCCGGCGAAGCGCTTGGGGACGCGGGCCTCCAGGTCGCGGACCCGGCCCTTGGCCTTGACCATCTTCAGACCGGTCGCCTTGGGGCTCGTGATCACGATGCCCGCGGAGTCGTAACCCCGGTACTCCAGCCGCTGCAGGCCTTCCAGCAGCAGCGGTGCCACATCACGCTTGCCGATGTATCCGACAATTCCGCACATAGACTTCTTGCCCCTCCATAGATCCGTGTGCCCGGCGGTCAGCCATAGACGATGCGGCGCAGCTGGCGGAGCGAGAGCTCCGGCGGCGCCACGGCGCGGTGCGGCAGCTCGGCCGCGATCCGCTCGAAGATCTCCGTGTTCGCCATGCCACCCGACTGCAGCTCACGGTGGCGCCGGCGGACGAACTCCTCCGTCTTCTCGTCGAAGTACGCCAGCACGTCGAGGATCACCCGGGCCGCTTCACCGCGCTGGAGCGCGGTGCTGCGCACCAGGTGGTCGATGAGGTCGTCGTGGGACAGACGGCCGGGCTGGCGAGGTTCGAGCACCCGTAGATATTGGGGGGTCGCTCCCCGTTATTGCAAGAATCCTGCCCGATTCCGGGCAGGGGCGCGTTACAGACGCTTCAGAACGGCCTGTTTGGCGGTCGTGAACTCGTCATCCGTCAGTATCCCGGCCTGATGCAGATCGGCCAGCTCGCGCAGTCTCCTCAGCAGTGCGTCGTGATCGTCGCCGCCGGGAGCGGGGACGGCCCCCACGAGCGCCGGACGGGCGGGCGCGGGGGCGTAGGGGTGCGGCAGCCGCGCCACCACGGCCGCGGCGACCAGGGCCATCAGCGGGTCCTTGCGGAAGCCCCAGAGCTCGACGGCGTGCGGGTCGTACTTCGGCGGGGCCTTGGTCGGCGCCTTCGCCACGGAGAAGCGGAGGTAGCCGTTCTCCAGTCCGGCGGACGGCAGCCACTCCACCGCCTCGATGTCGTCCAGCGGGATGGTCCGGGTACCGCCGGAGGACTTCGACTCCTCCGTCTTCCAGTTCCACGCGAGGCGGACCGCATCGCCGTCGAAGGTGGCGGTGCCGTCGCCGGCGCCGACGGTGATCGGCAACGCGGGGCCGGCCATCAGATACCGCTCCACCGGTCCGGAGGCGACCTGGTCCAGGAGCAGGGCGTTGCGCACCTCGTCCACGAAGTACTCGGCGACGCCGCCGCGGTGGCTCTCCACGGTCAGCCGGTAGGGGTCGGAGCCGTCGTCCAGCTTGCCGCCGGTGATCTGGAGCAGCGGGTCCGCCCCGTCCCGCAGCCTCAGCCGCAGCCGGCCGGACTTCTTGCCCGGTTCGAAGGAGATCCCGGCGAGCGCCTCCAGCGGTACGGCGATCTCCCCGAGGGTCTTGCGCAGCAGGCTCACGCTCTTGTCGGAGCCGGGCACGATCCGCACCGTGTCCCCGTCGAAGGTCCAGGTGCCGTCCTTCTGGATGATTTCCGCCATGCTCATATGCGGATTGTTCCATCCGGCCGGGGCGGTGCGGGGTGGAGTCACCGCCTTGACGGGTAGTAAGTGGTCTACACCTCGGTGCAGTTGAGGTGCGGCACCACAGTTGCGACGCCCGGAGAAGGGATCCAGCCCGTGAGACTGCCCGGAACGTTCCCCCGTCTGCTCGGTGCACTG
Organism: Streptomyces sp. NPDC058685; assembly: GCF_042714725.1. Lineage (NCBI taxonomy): Bacteria > Bacillati > Actinomycetota > Actinomycetes > Kitasatosporales > Streptomycetaceae > Streptomyces > Streptomyces sp. NPDC058685. The sequence continues at coordinate 1,612 of NZ_JBHXSL010000021.1, read as the reverse complement.
CTCCTCGTCGGCGCGGCCGGCCTCGGCTGCATCGGCGCCCGTCCCGCACCGGCCCCCGCCGGCCACGCGCCCGACGCCCGGCCGCTCGGCCAGATCGTCCCCGCGCCCGCGTCGGTGCGGCCCGCGGGGTCGCCGTACACGCTCACCCCCCTCACCCGCATCCGTGTCGACGGCTCCCGTGACGCGCGCCGGATCGGGGACTACCTCGCGGGGCTGCTGCGGCCGTCCACCGGCTACGCGCTGCCCGTCACCCGCGACGACCTCCCCGGCGGCATCCGGCTGCGGCTGCGCGCCTCGGAGCGGGCGCTCGGCGACGAGGGCTACCGGCTGGAGTCCGCGCGCGGCGGGATCACCCTGACCGCCCGCAGGCCCGCGGGACTCTTCCACGCCGTCCAGACGCTGCGTCAGCTCCTGCCGGCCGCCGTGGAGAAGGACACCCGCCAGCGCGGCCCCTGGCAGGTCGCCGGCGGCACCGTCACCGACACCCCGCGGTTCGCCTACCGGGGCGCGATGCTCGACGTCGCCCGGCACTTCTTCACCGTCGACCAGGTCAAGCTCTACATCGACCGGATGGCGCTCTACAAGATCAACAAGCTGCATCTGCACCTCTCGGACGACCAGGGCTGGCGCATCGCCATCGACTCCTGGCCCCGCCTCGCCACCTACGGCGGATCCACCCAGGTCGGCGGCGGGCCGGGCGGGTACTACACGAAGGCGCAGTACCGCGAGATCGTCGCGTACGCCGCCTCCCGCCACCTGGAGGTCGTCCCCGAGATCGACATGCCCGGGCACACGAACTCCGCGCTCGCCTCGTACGCCGAGCTCAACTGCGACGGCGTCGCGCCCCCGCTCTACACCGGCACGGCCGTCGGCTTCAGCTCGCTGTGCGCGCCGAAGGCGGTGACGTACGACTTCGTGGACGACGTGGTGCGCGAGCTGGCCGCGCTCACCCCCGGCCGCTATCTCCACATCGGCGGTGACGAGGCGCACTCCACGAGCCACGCGGACTATGTGAGGTTCATGGACAAGGCCCAGGCGGTGGTCGGGAAGTACGGCAAGACCGTGGTCGGCTGGCACCAGCTGACCGGGGCGAAGCCGGTCGCCGGGGCCGTGGCGCAGTACTGGGGCTACGACGCGACGGGCGCCGCCGAACGCAAGCAGGTCGCGGACGCGGCGAAGAACGGCACCCGGCTGATCCTGTCGCCCGCGGACCGGGTCTACCTCGACATGAAGTACACCAAGGACACACCGCTCGGCCTGGCCTGGGCGGGACTGGTGGAGGTCCGGCGCTCCTACGACTGGGACCCGGCGACGTACCTGGACGGAGTGCCGCAGCAGGCGCTGCTCGGCGTCGAGGCGCCGCTGTGGACGGAGACGCTGTCCACCAGCGACCACCTCGAGTACATGGCGTTCCCCCGGCTGCCCGGCGTCGCCGAACTCGGCTGGTCACCGGCGTCCACGCACGACTGGGAGACGTACAAGGTGCGCCTCGCGGCGCAGGGGCCGAGGTTCACGGCCCTGGGGATCGACTACTACCGCTCGCCGCAGGTGCCCTGGCCGACGGGAGGCTGAGAAGAAGGACGGGCGCCGGTGTGGGGGGGGTCCCCGGGGG